>JBCKWF010000180.1:0-2033 GCA_038922895.1 Gammaproteobacteria bacterium | reverse complement strand
ACATGCCTTCCTGCATCACCTAAATGCCATCTTCGGCTACGAACAACTGCTGATCCGCTACTGAATAATGCAGGAGGCCCGCCCCTTCGACTTCGCTCAGGGCAGACTCTCGGGCCGAATAATGTCCGCCTTGCAGGCGGATCTTGACTTGACTGGCCGCTCGGCTTTGTCTCCATGAGTCGCCCTACCGCTTACATCCATGTAAGCGTCTCGCGCATCCATGCGCTTCGCGGCATTTGCACATCCTGTGGGTCGTTTCTGCTAACGCAGCCCCGGAATGACAGAATAAGTATCGCGGTATTCAAATCTTGAGCCGTCATTTTTTCCCATTTCCTCACATTAAAACTCCAATATAATAATCGGTAATGTCGACTATTAGAACTTTCTGGAACATATTTTTTTCCCTCTGCTTCGCATTTGTATTGTGCAGTCTGGTATTAGTATTACCCTGGCGCTGGATAAATCCCCCCACCTCTGCATTCATGTTAACGGAACGCATAACGAGTGATCGCAAACCCGATTATGTCTGGGTATCACTGGAAAACATGTCTGCATGTATGGCTATCGCTGTTATTGCGGCAGAGGATCAGAAGTTTCCAGACCATTACGGCTTCGATGTGGAATCGATAGTCGAAGCACTGAACGAGCCAGGTGACAGACCTCGCGGGGCAAGTACAATCTCTCAACAGGTCGCCAAGAACCTTTATCTATGGAATGGGCGCAGTTATGTACGTAAAGGAATTGAGGCGTACCTCACCGTATTGATCGAAACACTCTGGCCAAAACGACGAATCATGGAGGTCTATCTTAATATCGCCGAATTCGGACCCGGCGTGTATGGTGTCGGCGCAGCAAGTGTATTACTCAGGCGTGTATACCCGATGGAGTTATCTGCCTACGACTGCACTGTGCTCGCAGCGGTCTTGCCAAACCCGAAGAAGATGTCTGCTGCCAAACCATCAACTTACGTCAACAAACGTGCATCAGACATACTTGCACAGGTTAATAGTCTAGGCGGGGCTACCTACCTGGACCAACTTTAACCGCCCTACCTCTTCATCCATGTAAGCGATTCAAACCCCAGCTATTATTAAACTAGACGCTCCTGTATTTGACTCCATAATTTATCAATACTAGACTAGATCATGAGTTTACTGATTTGTCCCTGAGACTCGGGACACGCATAATCAGGGGGTAATTATGGAAAACAATCAAAGTGGTCGCAGACGGTTTCTCAAGACCAGTGCCGCCCTGGGGTTGACAGCAGGGGTCATCAAGACAGGTCTGGCTCAATCAAGCCGGGAGGAAGAGAGCATGGCTAAAGACACAGTAAAATCTGAGAAAAATACAGGAAATTCCCCGGTATCGTCGCAGACCAGTGGACACATCATCTCCCTGCACGCTGGCTATGAGACCGACGGCGTCTACACCAACGCCTTCCTCGCCCGGCCGGCCGAAGGCACCGGACTGCCCGGCGTGGTATTGCTTTCGGGCATGGGTGGCTTGACCTGGACCCAGCGCGAGATCACCCGCCGTTATGCCCGCGCCGGTTTCGTCGCCTTGTCGCCGGACTTCATGGGCGGGGAAATGCCGGACAGTCGCACCGGACGGCTACATGCGAAGAATTCACTCGATATTAACGATGCCACCCGTCGCATCATCGGTGGCCCTGCCTTCCTGCACAGCCTCCCCTGGGTGGGACCGGAGAGAAAGGTCGGCATTATGGGGTTTTGCCTGGGCGGAGGACTGGCCCTGCTGGCACCGGCACGTAGCGACGCCTTCGCGGCCGCGGTCATCTATCATCAGAGCTTGTTTCCTGACGAACGTGAACTGGAAAACATCCGCGTCAAAATGTTGTGCCATTACGGTACCAAGGATGAATCCACCCCGCGCGACGAGGTCGATGCGTTCACCCGGGCGCTGGACCGCATGGGCAAGTCCTACGAATGCCTCTGGTATGAGGGCATGGGGCATAGCTTCGCCCAGGTGACGCCCGATGCCGAAATCCCACCGGAACAAAAGGCAGCCTCGGA
>JBCKWF010000179.1:0-2071 GCA_038922895.1 Gammaproteobacteria bacterium | reverse complement strand
TTTAACAGCGTTAATTTGTATCACCAGCATCTTTTCCGGTTGTGCGACCACCAGCAGTGGTGGTAGAGCAGTATCGGATCAAGCATTATGTTTCCTTGCCACCACGGCGACAGGTACTGGTGCCGCGCTGCCATTGATGGTGGTAAACGTGGCATTGCTATCGGTGCGATTGTCGGTGGCCTCATAGGTTACGTCCTGTGCGATAGTGACGAAGAACCAGAGGTTGCAGAAAGGCCTGTCGGCGACAGTGATGGCGACGGTGTTGACCGATGATAAGGACAAATGCCCGAATACACCTCCTTGATGTTGATAGCGATGGTGATGGTGATGGTGTAGTCGATGCTAATGCTATGTAAATAAATTAAGGTATCAACTTGTGATGTTTCATGATATGCTTGATGCCCATGAACATTCATGCCGAGCTAGCGCAGAAATTTGGTGCGGTGTGGCCCCTTCTAGATGAGCTGGCACGCCGTCTGGTTGCCGCCAATGAAACGGCAAGTATTGGATTTGGCGGGGTTTCTGCGGTACACCGGGCATGCGGCTTATCGCGAAAAACGATTGCGCTTGGCATGCGCGATTGAAGCAGGCGTTGGCCTTGCCAAGGGACGTATCCGACGCGCAGGACGTAAGGCCATCATCGTCAGCGATCCGCAGCTATTGGACGCCCTGGAAAAATTGATTGACGCTCAAACACGCGGCGATCCGCAGTCACCCTTGCGATGGATTTGCAAGAGCACAAGAGCAATTGCCAAAGAGTTATGCAAGCAGCAACACCCGGTCAGTCACATGCAGGTGGCACAGCTTCTGCATGGGTTGAACTTTAGCTTGCAGAGCAATCGAAACACCGAAGAAGGCGCAGATCACCCCGACCGCGACGCGCAGTTTCGGCACATCAATACAGCGGTCAAGAAGTCGCTCAAACAAGGATTACCCGTCATCTCCGTAGATACAAAGAAAAAGGAGCTCATCGGCAATTACGACAACCTCAGCCAACAATGGCTTGCTGCCAAACAGCCAATCAAAGTTCAGGGGCATGACTTTCCCAGGCCAGAAGTTCCCAGAGCCTACCCTTACGAAATCTACGATCTTGCGTTCAACGCCGGGTTTGTAAATGTGGGAACCGACCATGACACGGGGGAGTTCGCGGTAGCCTCAATTCGAGGATGGTGGCGTCATGAAGGACGGAAGATATATCCGGGCGCTGCAAGACTCATGATTACTGCCGACGGCGGAGGCAGCAACGGATCGCGGCTGAGGCTGTGGAAGTTGGAGCTGCAACGGCTTACCGATGCAACAGGACTATCTATTTCAGTCTGCCAGTTTCCGCCGGGCACCAGCAAGTGGAACAAAATTGAGCACAAACTGTTTGCCTTTATCACCTCAAATTGGCGTGGCGAGCCATTGCGTGATTACGAGACTATCGTCAATTTGATCGCGCATACCACCACCGCTAAGGGGTTGAAAGTGACATGCAAATTAGATCGGCGAAAATACCCGACCGGGCGCAAAGTGAGCGACAAGGAAATGCAGCGAGTTAATGTGCTGCGCAACAAGTTTCACGGTGAATGGAACTATGAAATCAGGCCTCAACTCACCGTGTAATATGATACGTTTATTTATTTACGATTACTAAGGATAAATGTCCGAACACACCCGCCGGGCAGAAGGTGAATGCCGATGGTTGCCATGTGATCTACAGCCTGGAAGGGGTGAATTTTGCCTTCGACAGCGCGGCGTTGAATAGTTCGGCAACGGCCAAACTGAACGAGGCTGTGCAGATGTTGAAGGACAATCCCACGGTGAATGTCAGGATTGAGGGACATACTGACCACATCGGCACGGAAGAGTACAACCTGTCGTTGTCACGCAGACGTGCAGAGTCCGTGGTTAATTTCCTGACCAGTCATGGTATCAACAACAGTCGACTGACCTCCGTGGGTATGGGTGAAGGTTCACCTGTGGCCACGAATGAGACTGATGAAGGTCGTGCCCGCAACCGGCGTGTGGATTTCCGGGTCCAGAATTAACCGGTAACAGACAGCAGGTGGCGCCTTAATGGGTGCCACCT
>JBCKWF010000178.1:0-2080 GCA_038922895.1 Gammaproteobacteria bacterium | reverse complement strand
GCAGACGCCTTGAGATAATGTGTGCGCTGGAACGGAGATCCAGTAGCCAGGCCGGCAGACTGTAGTGTCAGCGCTACTCTATATCCATGGATTTCTCAGTGCACCCCACTCGCCGAAGGCGATACAGCTGGGAGTGTGGTTGCAAGATAATCGCCCGCAGGTCCGCTATCTGTGCCCGTTTCTGACACCTTACCCGGACCAGACACGTTCTACCCTGGAAAGGCTCGTTGAACAATCCATGTCGGGGCCGTTATATCTGGCAGGCAGTTCACTCGGCGGGTTCTGGGCAACCTGGCTGGCAGAAAAATATGATTTACGTGCAGTACTGATCAATCCTGCTGTCGACCTGACGATGTTCAAAGAAACCTATATTAATACCACTCTGAAGAATTATCACACCGAAGACACCTATATATTGCGGGAAGGGCATATCGCTGCATTCGAGTCAGCGGATGTGACTGTCATCCGCAGACCGTCAAACTATCTGTTAATGGTGCAGACTGGCGATGAGGTACTTGATTACAGGCTCGCGGTACAGAAATATGCCGGTTGCAGGCAGATTATTGAAGCCGGCGGCGACCATTCCTTCCAGAATTTTGAAACCCATATTCCCGCTATAATGGCCTTTCTCGAATCGACAGCTTGACGCCGGCCATGCACAATTCCACTGCAATCAGGAAAATCAGGTTTTTTTTCTGATATAATCCCCAGGTAATTCTGATATCGGAGGGGGACACGATGCAGACTGGTCGGAATGCGCCTTGCCCATGTGGCAGCGGCAAGAAGTACAAACATTGTTGTCTGGAGAAAGGCGCGGCGATGTCGATTCAATACAAGCTGATGCTGGGCTTAGGTGGCATCATCCTGCTTGTGTGTATCGTACTACTGGTCGGTTCAATCCGGAATTTTGAGTCAGGATCTTCAAACCGGGTGTGGTCGGAAGAACACCAGCATTGGCATACTATATAATACAGAGGGGCTGCTGCCCCGGCATTGCAGATGAGGCAGCCGGTTACTGGCGAGCGGGTGGAACTACCGTGTCTATTGCGTCAGTGATGTTGCCTATCGATCTGGGCCAGGGATTAACTGCCTTAAGGCCTTCCGGCAGGTTTGCTACCGTAGCAGCAGTGGTGTCCTGATCTGCATACAAGCCATAAAACATCAGATAACGGGGTTTGCCCGACGGTGTGTATTTGACATAACCTGACAGCTCTGCCTGTATACCGGGGACGTCTTCCAGCAATGCTATGACATTGCCGATATCGCTGGCAGAAATCAACTGCAGCGTATATGACGTTCGTGGCTGAATCCGGTACCAGTTGCTGCCCAGGATACCCGTCAGCCTGGCGGGAATATTGTCAAGCTTAAATATGTTTTCACCATTGCTGCCACGGTATGAGCTTATCGGGTTAGCAACAGGTTCAGCCTGTGTTGGTACTTCCAGTTCCGCGAGGACCACAGGGCTTGTTGTAGTATCGTCGACCGGTTCGTCGTCGACCATGTCCGGCTGCTCCTGAATAATGGTATCAGCTTGCTCAATCGCCGAAGTTGTAAACGGAATATCTGCAACCGGTCCCGGGGTGATCTCTGTTTCAGTCCCGTCTGCAAGCCCGGACGTTTCCACCGATCCGCTATCAATTTCTGCCTGCGCTATTTCGTCCGGGACAAGATCCGGGGGGTGTAGACAGGAACCGGGCCAGGCATTTCATCCTGTATGTCCATCTGTGGTTCTGGTTCGGCGAGGACAGGCAGCACCGGCGGTGCGGTCTCCGTTTGTGATTGTACAGCCACTGTGTTGCTATCCGCCGGGACGACAAGCGGATCCTGGAAAAAATAGAAATAGATCAGCAGTCCGGCAGTTACTGCAACGCCAATGCCAGCAGCAATTTTTCCATAGCCTGCCCGCACAGGCCCGGGATCAGCTGTTTCCTGCATGATTTGTCTTGCAGCTATTATTGATACCTGCAGGCAAGCCGGCAGAAAGGCGGAAGATAGTATCAAGGCTGTCTTCATCAAATGGATAATCACTGACTTCGTCGGCGGCATTCAGTCTGGTATCGATATACTCTCTTAACTGGTG
>JBCKWF010000177.1:0-2114 GCA_038922895.1 Gammaproteobacteria bacterium | reverse complement strand
CGAATCAGGCACCTGTTGTGCGACACTGGAAGTGCCGCAAATGATGAAAACCGGTAGCAACAGACCGGTCAGCAATCGCTGACGTAGATTGATAAACATACCTCACCCCCAATAAGAAACGTGGAAAAATTCATCCTGAATGTAGTGCTACACCTGACTGGATCTTTTTACCGGAATCCTGATTCGCCTGTCAAGGCAAGACCATCTGTACTTACCAGGTGTAGTATAACCGACCTGTCAGGAATGACATACACTGGCCGTACATATAATATGGCCGGTACAGGGGGTAGCACTATTCAGCCGGCAACGACGGCTAAATCCGGATTTCCCCTGTATCCAGACCACAGGAGAATACAAATGCAAAGCCTTTACGTACCGGGGTCAGGTTTTATCCTTATTTTTTCCATTATTTTCACACCGTTCCAACCGGCCAGTGCCCAGGCTGTTGCATATAAATCCTGTGACAATTATTTACCCGCATTACGCCAGGTCAAGGACTACAGGGTTGGACCGGAATCCTGTCAGATGCACCAGATTGAGCTCGAATTTAAAGGCCGCCAGTTCATCCGGGTCGATTTGGGTCTGGATGGAACTGTCGAGGGATTCGTAACCAGAGCAGGTAATTACCGTGAGTATCTGACCAACGCCCCGGATCTGGTGTTTCCCCAGACCCAGGCATCAAAACCGGAACAGCCCAGCCTGGCCATTTCGCACTATGAACGGCTGCGCGGTGCTGCAATATTACTTGTCTATCCGAAAGATCGAAAAGACTGGAACGGCAAACTCTGGGTAACCGCGCATGGCCGGGGAGATTCATTCCGAAATGGTTCACTCAAGATCTGGCATGATTATCTGGATCCGGCCGGCCCGCTGGATGATCTGAACAAGCTGGAAAAGGTGATGCTGACACTTGGCTACGCAGTTGCGGTGACCCGCCGTACCAGCGAGGAAGGTGTAGGCGAAATTGTAACTACGCTTGAAGACGGAACCGTGGTCGACTGGGTCGCGTTCAATGACTCTCACTCGTATATCAAGGACTTTACCTTTGTTGCAGAAACTACAATACAGAAACGGCTGGGCAAACTACCCTCACGCACATATTTATATGGAAAGTCAGCCGGGGCCAGGCTCGCGCGCGGTTTGAATTATTATGGACAAACCTTAAACATAGACTCCAAAGGCAGTCCTGTATTTGACGGCCTGCTCGTCGATGATTCGGCGGCAGGTACATGGTTGCCTGTAGTCATGCAGAATGGCAAGGATGTTTTACTGACCACCGAGGCAGAAAAGCAGGCGTTTGTCCCGCAACTCGAACTGGTACACCAGGCCTATGCGAACGTTAATGCACATGACCTGCCTGACTTTGTCACGCTCGGCTTTCTAACGAACAAATACAATAATGCAAGGATCTTGCTGGAAAAAGGCCTGGGCGAAAAATTTCGCATGTATGAGATTAAACAACTCAGCCATGATGATGGCGCTGCATTCCCGGACGGCAAGAATGGCAAATTCCAGATCCTGGACCTGTCATTGTTGATGGAAGGTGCTATTAATATACTGGATCAATGGGTAGAGGGCGTGACTGTCGCGCCACCCTCCAGATCGGACTATGTAGTCGTTGGTGATACCGACCAGGATGGCAAACTGGATCATCCCGCCATCAGTTTTCCTGAGGTTGCCTGTCCATTGGGGATATTTTACCCCTATCCGCAAAGTGGCGTCGGGACAACTTCCTGGGCGGCATTTACAGGTAACGGCCCTGAACCACTGGATGAGAACAAGGCATTTGTCGACATGAACCGTAGTGGTACCTGGGATTTCCGCGAATCACCGCAAGCGGCCTGGCAACGTCTTGGACTGCTGCAAGCCGGGGAAGAATTTGGCCGTGAACGCTATGTCCGCTGTATCAGCGATGCAGCTACCAGACTGGGTGAGCAAGGCTTTTTAAGCGCTGAAACCGTGAAGGCCTATATTGAAAAGGCCGCGACCAAGAATCTGACTCCGGCATCGGATGACGAGGCCGCCCTGATCCACTACAACAGGTTTTAATCAGGTAATTAAGTACAAAAAAACCGGGGCAGTCTGCCCCGGTCAGTTTGCAACAGCAGTACCGG
>JBCKWF010000176.1:0-2160 GCA_038922895.1 Gammaproteobacteria bacterium | reverse complement strand
GAACTTGACACCGTAATCGCTTTCAAGCCAGAGGCGGTTGGCTTGTGAAAACACTGAGTTCACGCCCGCAGCCTTCGCCGTATCTCTTGTGCATATGTAGTGGTTCTGATAAGCAACGTGAGCTGACACCATGTCGCCATCAGCCCACTCCGCGACAGCCGAGGCAATAGCATTGTCTTCGGTTGATGGAGCATTCGCTAGGCCCTGTGGCCAATGCTCTAAGGACTGGGCATTGGCTACGCCGATGGACTTTACCCATGTGATACCCGCTCCAGCGGCTTCGATCTTCCGCCCAACCTCCCCGAATTTGTTTGCAATGTCGGTGGTGGGTATCGGGGTCTGGACGTACCACTCGGATTTGATATCTTGGTTGATGAATCCTGCGACCCTATGGCAGTGCATTAGTTTGAATCCAAGTGCCAACGCATCAGTCAGATGCGAACTGAGGTAGCTATTGTTTCCAGGGTGTGCAGCCAGATCGGGGCCAATGCTGAATCCTAGATGAATCCTACCGTCTGGGAGTACTTCTTCTGTTACGCCGATCTTTGGCTTGTAAGCACTGAGCAAATTCTTTCGATCCGCTCTAGCGATGCCTTCTAGCGTAAAAACGGTTTCCGATAAGCGCCCCTCGATTTGACCACTGTGAAGAGCTTGATGGATTTTCATAAACGATGAGTACACTGGATCGTTCGGGAATCTTGCAGGATCGCCGACAGGCCGCCAAACATTTGAATCAAAAGTTACGAGTAGCACATGGCCTCCTTGTCTAACGCCCCACTAAGATGCGCCGCTTGCGGCGTCATACTTGAGTGGCTTGTTATGTGTCGTAATTTGGTTCGCGCTATCCAAACGGAACAATCGTATCCCCATTGGGTATGCCATATCCGAACTTAACATACTTGGACCTCCGCTTATCAACAGGCATTTCGTAAACTTGAACAGGAAAACCGGCAAAAGGCTTTACTTTCCTTGAACAAAGATAGACGAGCATAAGTTCGACAATACTAATAATTTCACGGGAAGTGGTACTAAAAAACATGGAAACTGGAGTTGCCTTTAAAGGTGTTTTAGGGTGATTGATGGTCACCAACGGCGGTACCAAGCTATTGTTCGAATCAACGGAAAAATTGCTCACTTCCAAATTTTGACCCTCACGAGGATGCTCAACGCAATTTCTTGAGTTTCTTACCGATCTAAGTAGCGGTAATGCACTTTCAATGAATTCAAGGAAATTATCTACTTTATCTGATTCGCTCTCTACGGAGGCTTTAAGGCTGTCCCAGCCACCAGCGCCGACACCGTTTTGAAATAGCTTTACTATGTCAAGAAGTTCTCTTAACGCATGATCCGCTTTTTGAAGGAATTCTTTGCACATAGACGAAACGTCATTTATAGATGGCAAAATTACAGATCTATCAGCTCCGATCTTAGAATCAAATCTATCTAATGCTCTCTGTTCTTTTATGGAATATGATTCTGATACTTCTAAAGCGCCTGCAATATCTTGCGAGATGCGTAACACCATATTAAGTATTTTTTCGCAATCTATTTGCTCACCTATTATTGATTTTTTAAGTAACTCGACTGCTGTAAGCAAAACTGAACCAACCCATGGGTCGTCAGAGCCGTAAGGAAGAACTTTCTGAATAGTGTTAGGAACATTTATATTCGTTCTTTTTGGATCAATATGGTCAGCAAATTTTATCTCGTAAATGCCTTTCCCTTTGATGATTAGTAGGCGTTCATCGCCTATGGATATCATTCCTGAAATAGCTGTTTCATCGTCTTGAGTTTTGATTTCAAATGCGCCAGCACCATCCCGCAATTTATCTATTGGACGCTTCTTATTATCTGAGTCAGCTTTCTTCATGGCGATTATTTTTCCGGGCTACACAGCGTAGAGACACATAACGTGCCGTTAACCCGCGCACGCCGGCTTCATGGCGTGCGTCGGCGTTGAACGGATAGTTATACGTCTCGACCGATGAACGGAGATATGTCACGGATCTCAACTTCAGCCTTCTTCATGGCGTAGTAGTCACGTACTTTGCCAATACGCTCTCCATACTTTTCTATGATTCGGCTGAGAATCTCCGGGCGACGGCTAAGCACACTACTCAGTGCGCGTCCGCCCTCTAGAAACTTCAGAGGATAGTCGGT
>JBCKWF010000175.1:0-2163 GCA_038922895.1 Gammaproteobacteria bacterium | reverse complement strand
GCGGTTGCCGCAGGTGATGCCCGATCCGGGCGTTTACCCACCTATTTCGCCCGATTCCGGACGAGTGGATCTCTCCGCTAGTGGGCGCTGACATCCCGCACTTGCCAAAAGTTCGTTGCGCTTACATGGTCAATGAACCCCCTGGACGGCAATGGGTGCCGGTATAGGTCCCGAGAACGAAGATCGGATCCGCGTTCGCACGATCTTCATCACCGCCCCGCAGCACGTACACAGAATAGGTGCCCGCTCCTTAATCCAGTCCGATGCCCGGCCCGGAGCGAACTTCAACACCACCTGCAGCAAAGCGATCAGGCGTTTGCAGTTGCAATGTAGAAAGCCGAAATTGCGCGCCCGCCGAAAACCTTTCGGCAGCACATGCTGCAACACCCGCCACAGAAAATCGGCGCCAGAGACGGTGCGCCGTTCCATCCTCCCCGTCTTGGCGCAGCGATAACGGAACGTCACCTGGCCGTCCCCGCAGGCGACGATATCCTTCTCCCGGATCACGCCCCGGTAAAGATAGCGCCCCAGATAGACGAGCACCTTCTCGCCCGTGCCGACCGACTTGCAATCCACCACCCATTCCTTCGGATAACGGCTGGGGAGCGTCAGCCCGGCGGCCTCGATGCCCGCCAGCAGCTTCGCCCGGAACACCTTGGCCAAGGCCTTGTGGTTGAACAGATAGCCGCCCTTGCCGCGCCGCTTGGTTCGCCACTGCCCTCGCTCGCGGTCGACCGCCGCCGCAGGTATGACGAGATGGACGTGCGGGTGGTAGTCCAACTGGCGCGTGTGGGTATGCAACACCGCGATGGCGCCGGGTGTACCCTGAAGCTGCTTGTCGTTCTGGCTGAACGTGCGCACCGTCTCCCAGCTGCAACGCATGAGCAGGTCGTAGATGACGTTCTGGTGTACACGAGCCAGCCCCCGGAATTCCGCGGGCAGGGTGAACCTCAGCAGAAAGTATTCGGCGGGCAGCTGTTTTTGCAACTGAGGTTCCAGCCATTGCTGGCTTTCATGGTGCTGGCAGTGCGGGCAGTGGCGGTGGCCGCAGGAGTGCGGAACCAGGATTTGATGCTCGCACCCCGTACATTGAACCTGCATCTTGGGGCTGGCTTGGGTGCGGCAGCGTTGCATGGCCGCCAGCGCCCGATAGTGGTCGGACCTGAGTCGGTCCCGATAGTGCGCGAGGAAGTCCGCCTCGAAGGAAGCGATGAGGTGAGCGAGCCGGATCATTTGACCTGCCCCCAGCCGATGGTGAAACCATCCATCAAGCCGTTGATGCGTTCGATGGCGTGAGGTTTGGTCTGGTCGGTCAGATGGGTATAGCGGGCGGTGGTGAGGATCGAGTGATGGCCGAGGATTTTTTGCACTTCGAGCAGATCGACTCCGGCCTCGATCAGGTGGGTCGCATAGCTGTGGCGCAGGCGGTGGGGCGTGATCTTTTTTTTAAGACCGCAGGCTTCGGTCACCTTGTGCAGAGCAGTCTGCACGCCGCCGCGATCCAGCGGCGGCGTGGCGGTTGCGGCAGCTTGTCTGCCGGACTGGCGGTTGGGGAAGAGCAGCGTCGGGTTGCGATGCGTTTGCCAGCAGCGGCGCAGGAGCGCGAGCGTCGCCTGCGGTAGCGGAACGCAGCGATCCTGGTTGCCCTTGGCATCGCGGATATGCACGCGAGCGCGGGCCGCATCGATATCCCCCAGCTGAAGCCGCAGCCCTTCGCCCAAACGCAATCCCAAGCTGTAGAGCGTGAAGAAAAACACCCGGTAACTGAGCACACGCGTAGCGGCAAATATCCGACTGGCCTCCTCGATCGTGACGATGTCCGGCAGGCGCTGGCATCGCGGGGGCTTGATCAGGCCGGGAGCGGCCCAAGGCTTGCGCAAGACGTACTGGTAGTAGAACTTCAACCCGTACAGATCAAGTTTGACCGTACTCCACGAGTGCGACTCCATCAGTTCGGTAAAGTAGCCCGTCAGTTGCGCCTCGGTCAGACTGTCAATTTTATGATCGAAGCGCGCGCCGATTCGGCGTATGGTGCGCGAGTACGCTTCGATGGTCTTGGGCTGCAAGCCCTTGAGCTTGAGGTGCTTGAGATGCGTCTGGTATTGCTGGTCGAAGTGCGATTGCGATGAAAGTGTTGTGTTCATGCTGGCGTGTCCTCACGAA
>JBCKWF010000174.1:0-2167 GCA_038922895.1 Gammaproteobacteria bacterium | reverse complement strand
TAATTAGCTGTTACTCATGTAAAACTAAAATTTCCAGGGTTGCCGTGTTTATCGACACCGCTGAACAGTAACCTTTAGCCAGCTTATTTTTTATTTTTCTATCTTCACTACCGTGCCAACGAGGGCAACTCCCGCCATTACTGCCCCGGCGCCACACTTATACGTGGCTTCACTGGATGTTAAGTTATCCCGGTAATTAGACCTGATGTTTATTACCGCGTTGCCACCCTCCGCGAGCGCCCTGTCACGCAAAGCAATCATTGCCGACAGGAATACCCACTGACACGCCTCTTTATCGGATTTATTGAACGCATTGGTTTTTTTATTGGCGCTGATTTCGCCAAATGTTTGACTCACTTCTTTGTGAGGCTGATTGCCAAAGTAAAATGAAACAGTGTCCCCCAATCCTGCCTTTGTCTGTTCCAATTCGATTGTTTCCACAATAGAGTAATCAGATATGGTGTCACGCGCGAAGGCATAAGGGATAAAAATTGTAGTTAAAGTAACAAGCAAAAATAATTTATACATTATTAATATGTGTTTCAGCATTGGCTATTCTCCAAGTTAGAGCTGTTCTACATCACTTATATAGCAATGGCATGTTATCACTGAGAGACATAATATGCCCGGAAAGACCTGTCTGTTATCTCTCTACCTGAACACCACGCACATAGACCGAGCTGATACGCCGTGTATTGGTGATGTCTTCCAGCGGATTCGCGTCCAGCACGATAAAATCCGCCAGGTTACCCGATGCAAGTACACCAGTGTCGCTGAGACCGATCAACTCGGCTGAATTACGCGTTGCAGCTACGATGACCTCGGCCGGCGTCATCCCCGCTGCCACCATATCCTCCAGCTCCAAATGGTGCTCCCAGAGGACACTACCATCGGTGCCAAACGCAATCTTTACACCGGCCTTGTTCAGCTTGTTCAGATTGCGGGCCTGGATTCCGAAAAACTTCTGGACTTCCGGCTGGTCTGTGGCCTCCGCTTGCAGCTTTTCCAATTCCGTAACCGGTATCCATCCATTCAGCCAACTCATGTCGGTTGCTATGCCGCGGGGAGGAAGGTTGGGCACGACCACCACATCAGGGTGTTGCTTGAACAAGGCGATAGTCTCAGCATCTATGTCCTGATCACGGATGCCGTGGGCGAACGCATCGATGCCGGCACGCAGCAGGCCTTTTGCATCATCCATCTTGAATATATGTGCAGTCACCCGCATATTGTTCTTGTGGGCTTCGTCAATAATGGCACTGTACAAGGCAGGAGACAGTTTTTCATATTTGCCGTCCCGATCATCGACCCAGATCTTGATAAAGTCGACTTTCCTTGCGACCTGCTCCTGGACCGCCTTCCGTCCCTCTGCTTCACTTGTGATCCAGTAAGGGACCTCCGATCGCCCGGGTTCCGGCATGGTAATACCACGCCCGGCGGTATATTCGCGTGCAGTACCTGGAATGGATTCTTCATGCACTTCTAACGGCACATCGCTGACGTCCTGGCCGAGACTCACCACCGTGCCAACCCCAAAATACGCCAAATCCTTTAGCTGACTGATTAGTGGTTCGCGTTCTCCTGACAGATGTTTGTGTGTGTCGATGATCGCCGGCATAACTGTCTTGCCGGACAAATCCACACGCGTTGCCCCGTCCGGTATGGGCACTTCCGATCGGCGACCCGCTGCAGTAATACGATCGTCCTCAATGATGAATATCGCATCCTCGATCGGCGCATTGCCGTTGCCGATAATCAGGCGTGCACCCTCAAACACGGTCACGGTCCCGGCCGGTTGTGCCTGTCCAGTCGACAGTGTCAAACCCGCCGCAAGCAAGAGAAAAATGGAAAACAGTTTGATATAAGGTCGGCACGACCCTGGCTTTATATTGCGCATGGAAACCCCCTGACTGCCAAAAGATTCTAGGATTAAAACAACAGGACAAAGATAATTGGTGTCTGACCTTGGGTCAAGTATTCTATGATAGTCGAACAGAGTTAAAACCCGTGTTTTCATGTGGCCAACTCCCATACCGCCGCTACAAGCAGCATCACCAATGCTGCCATGCTTACCAGAAACACGCTGAAACGCGCACGAACAGAATTTGCATTCACATGGACATAAGCGTGTACCTACCTGCTGAGCACATACACCCATGCCAGGACC
>JBCKWF010000173.1:0-2206 GCA_038922895.1 Gammaproteobacteria bacterium | reverse complement strand
GGCATCACCCGCACATTCGGTGCGATGAATACGCGATGCAAGAAGCTCGCCACTAGCGATGCATGGTCCGAGCGCAACAGCCGCCAGGCCGGGTGGCTCTGGCGCAATTGGTCGAGAGTGGCGTAGTCGAGGCTCATGCAGCGACACGATTCTTAGTGGTTGCACTGCATGAACGCTTGACCACGTTGGGGTCAGGTCTTGCAATCATACATTCTCTCCTTGCTTTACCGCCCTGCTGACCGTAGCGTAATGCACCCCGAAGAAATCCGCTATCGCCTGCATCGTATAGTCGCCTGTGGCATAGGCGGCGACCATCGCAGTTTTTTCATCTCGATGTTTATTCTGGTAATAGTTCAGCGGCTTTGCCAATGGGCGGCGTTGTGTGCGCGGTATCTCGCCTATTGCGATTTTATCCGTCATTCGTTGCATGCGCTTGATAAATGTCTCCGAGCCGAGATATACCTGGCCGCTGAGTTTCTCCCAGATACTCGGTAGCCCTGCGCCTGCCCGGACAAAATCGACATACAGATTGATAGCGCGACGACGCTGTTGAGAAAATTGTCCGAGTATCCAGTCGGTCTGCAACCACTCCGGCGCGATTTGTGCGCCTGTCATTGCTGCATATGAACTCCAGGGCCAGGCGGCAACATCCTTTACCATGTGTGCCCGCAACGGATTGAGCACAACATAGCGGGCCAACTCAAGCAGATAACTGTCTTTCTCAACGATGACAGCCTTGTAGCGCCCTTGGAACACATGTCCAACACGGCGATGGGTACGGTTGAAGGTTTGCGTATAAACGCCATTGAGATGGCGCATGCCTTGGGCAAGGTTGCCTTCGATTGTTTCCACGACAATATGGTAATGGTTGTCCATCAGGCACCAGGCATGACACACCCAATTAAATCGTTGACATACCTGACCGAACAACTCCAGCCACGCCAAGCGATCAGCGTCGTCAAGAAATATATCCTCGCGCCTGTCGCCGCGTGAGGTCACGTGATAAAGACCACCGGCTAATTCAATTCTAAGGGGACGTGCCATGTGGGAAGGTTAGCATGGGGAATGTTTGATTGCAAGACCTGACCCCGTAGTGGTTCTCCAAACCGGAGCAACTTCCAAAAAGATATTTTCTATGACGCTACTCCAGCACTCGGGGACCGGGCTTGTCCAACAAACGGTTCAGATTGTGGCTCGCTTCGCGATCACAATCTAACCTTATTCGTTAGGCTGGATGCGTGATTGCAAGACCTGACCCCGTTTTTTTCCACACTGCGCTTGCGGCCCGTCCGCTCGAACTAAAGTTAGCCGCCTCCTTGCACTCATAACAGGCTCGATACTTCCAAATCAGCATCATGAGCAAATTCTCTGATCGCTTGGTGTGCCAGAAGGACATCAATGTGACTCTTCTGTACGGCGTCGCCTTCTTTGTATGCATGTTGGATGTTGCGTTTAGCCATGCGCTCTAGGAATACCCGATCAATTTGGGCCTGGTTGTACTCAATCTTATGTCGCTCTTGCAGAAGCGTGTAGACAAACTTGGCATGCCTTCGGTTCAGCAAATCAATCTTTGTCTTCTGGATGAATCGATCCCATGAGCTACCGCTGGTTTCGACGTGCCCAAAGTGATTCTTAAGAACAGAACCGAGATAAATGTCAAGATCGCCGATCATGCCGCTGAGAGTAATTCCGTAGAGAAAGCCCAACAGAGCATTCTTCTCGGCGAGGATTGTCTGCACTGGTAGCTCGGGATACCAAGTCACCGTTTGACGGTCTATGACCATAAAACGATGGATCTGTTTCCACTCGATCTCAGAGCCAGAGATAACTTTGCTTACAGCTCGTTGAAGATTTGGATTTTCGAGGGTCAACATGTAAAGCTCGAGAGCCCCAGTGATATGCGCGTATCTGAAAAACGCTGCGTCAAGGCCCCTTATGAGTGCTTTGAACTCTTCAGTCATGGACGCTTCCCCCTAACAGCAAAATGGCGGCTAACGCTCACGCTCAGCCGCGGCCCTGCCGGAGGGCCGAAAGCCCGGAGGCTGGGACGTCGGCTGCAGCGTGTTGTTAGGCGACGACACCACCGGCTGGTTCCTTCTCCTCGACACGGCAGATGAAGTTCATTTTGCGCCGAAACGCCTCGCGCATCGAGCCACTCCTCTCGCTAAGTAGGCCGACCGAATAATCTTCAATGACCTTCTCCAGG
>JBCKWF010000172.1:0-2239 GCA_038922895.1 Gammaproteobacteria bacterium | reverse complement strand
TTATGGAATCCAGACTACTGACAGGCAGGGAAGATCTGTATAACGCAATGAAAGAGGCCACCGGACCGAAAAAGATCTGGCCGACCCGGAAGTTTTTCGAGTCCAAATGGAATGAACAAATCAATCGGCATCAACGATTTAATCATTCCGACCATAATCTGGAACCGAATATCAAGGAAGGACCGGGAGGCCTGCGCGATATCCAGATGATAGGCTGGGTTGCCAAACGGCATTTCAATGCCAGGACCCTGCAGGAACTGATCGAGCACGGATTTCTTACACAGGAAGAATTCCAGATTCTGGATGATGGTAATGCATTCCTGTCGCGTATCCGTTTTGCCTTGCATATCATCAGCGGACGCCGGGAAGACCGGCTCTTGTTTGATTACCAGCGCAAGGTGGCCGAAAAGTTCGGCTACGTCTCCGAAAACAACAGCGCAATTGAAAAGTTCATGAAGCGTTACTACCACACAACTTCAGAACTGGCCCGGCTTAATGAAATGCTGTTACAACATTTTCAGGAGGCAATCATTTACGCCAATCGCCGCGAAAAAATCACCTCGCTGAATAAACGGTTCCAGATCAGGAACAACTTTATTGAGGCACGTAACAAAAACATATTCAGAAACTACCCTTTTGCAATGCTGGAACTGTTTTTATTGAAACAACAGGACCCGAAAGTCATCGGGGTAAGGGCGAGTACAATCAGGCTAATCAGGGAATCATTGCCACTGATCGATGATGATTTCCGTAAGGACATCCGTAACAGAAGTCTATTCATGGAAATTATCCGCCAACCGCGCCTGGTAGGACATGAACTGCGGCGCATGCATCGATATGGAGTACTGGCTGCCTATATGCCGGAATTTGCTGCCATCGAGGGTCTGATGCAGTTTGATTTGTTCCATGTTTATACAGTCGATGAACATATCCTGTTCGTGGTACAGAACCTGTGTTTTTTTACCATGGACGAACACAAGGAAAAATTTCCATTCGCATACACACTGATGCAATCGATTCCGAAGCAAGAACTGTTGTACCTTGCAGGAATCTTCCATGATATCGCAAAGGGCCGCGGTGGCGATCATTCTGAACTGGGCAAACAGGACACACTTACATTCTGCCGGAACCACCAGATCAGCGAATTTGATTCAAGACTGGTTGCCTGGCTGGTAAAAAACCACCTGTTGTTGTCAATGACGACACAACGGGAAGATATCAGTGACCCCGGTGTAATAAACCGCTTCGCTGCAAAGATCGGTGATGAAATGCACCTTAACTATCTTTATCTGCTTACAGTGGCGGACATAAACGGTACCAATCCGAAGTTATGGAACAGCTGGAAAGCCGCCCTGCTGATAGATCTGTACAAAAGCACCCAGCTTGCATTAAGACGGGGCCTCGGTAACCCGATAGACAAGGAAGAACGTATCAAGGAAATCCGGTCTCAGGCACTCCTTTTACTGAACGACAGTATCAAATCTGAATCTGATGTTGCTTTAATCTGGGCGCAACTGGGCGATGATTATTTCATTCATCACTCTCCGGATGAGATCGCCTGGCACACCAGCGCTATTGCAAAATCATCAGAAAAAATCCTGCCTTTGATATTAATCCGGGAAATGACCGATCGTGGCGGCACCGAAATTTTTATATACATGCGTGATCATGACAATATTTTCTCACGCGCCACCAAAACGCTGGATCTGCTGAACCTGAACATCATGGATGCGCGTATCATTACCTCTGCGAACAGGTTTACCCTGGACACGTTTATTGTGCTGGAAGAGAACGGGGAAAATGTCAGCAGCAAGGAACGCAAGAAGGAAATCCAGACATTGCTACATAATAACCTGCTGGATTTTGATCTGCCGATCAAGACAGTTTCCAGAATCAAATCGAGAAAACTGAAGAATTTCCCGATACCGACGCAGGTCAGTTTTTCCCAGGACGAAAAAAATGCGCGCACCATTATGGAAGTCACGGCAACAGACAGGACCGGATTTCTCTCGGCGGTCGGCACTGCACTGGAGCAATGCAGGACACGCCTGCAAAGCGCCAAGATTGCTACCTATGGAGAACGTATCGAGGACATTTTTTTTATTACCGACCAGGGCAACCGGATGATTACGGACGAACACCAGTTTGAAACCCTGCGGAATGCCATTACCGAAGCCCTTAAATAAACGATCTGCTGTGATTGACATATATGCGCCTGCAACAGAACAGGAACTACTGA
>JBCKWF010000171.1:0-2288 GCA_038922895.1 Gammaproteobacteria bacterium | reverse complement strand
ATCTGGTGTATAACCGTAACGGTCTGAGCTATTCCAGTGGCTGGATGCGGACCATATAGCCGTTGTGATCCACATACCAGACGGTGACGGGTGTGGTGGAATTGTCAACCCAAGTCCTGCGGTTGTGCGAGTAAGGCTCGGGAAGCATGTAGGCGATCCAGCGGTTGGTGCTCGGAGTGAAGCGCAACAGCCGGCCGCCGTGCAAAGCCCAAGCCCAGATATCTCCGTTCTTGTCCGGTAGCACTTCGTAAAAGGCCTCGTAAGGGAACGGAGGATTGTGCTCGGTGATGTGGCGGGTTTTGGGATCCAGTTCCAAGACTGCGCCACCCCGGCCTCCAAACCAGGCATGGCCGTTGCGATCGAAGCCCCCGCGGGCGGGCGCCGACACAACAGTTGGGGTTTCCAATTCCCAGACCTCATCGGTCTGCAGGTCCACCAGGCCGATGAGGTTGGTGCCAGTCACGCCGCCGGCCCACCAGCGTCCGTCAAAGCTGACGATGTTGTCATAGCTGCTCCGGACTTTCGGGATGGGCCACTTCTTGACGATCTTGCCGGTTTCGCGGTCGATCCGGACCACCGAATCGTCCAGGGTTTCATACACCCATCCATCCTTGTCCATGGCGAAGTTGCTGAAGCCGGGAGAGTTCAGGTTGCCCGCTCCCTCAAAGTGAAACCGCTTGAATTCACCGTTCCTGGGGTCGAGCCGCATCAGGTTGTGCGCCCAGTTCTCGGAGGCCCATACGTAGCCTCGCTCGTCCACCCAGATGCGATGCGTGCCCGGAAGCACGCCTTCAATGTCCGGCGGACGGAATTCCTGCACTTTGCCTGTGGCCGGGTCCAAAGCTCCTAGGTACGGGCTGCGATGCGGGCTGTACCAAATCTTCCCCTGCGCGTCTCCGTGCACGTCATGGGGAGCCAGAAGCGTACGGGGTAGTTCGTATTCCGTAATGACCACGCGCGTGGCGGGACCCTGCTCGCGGGGCAATACGGTGAGAGGAGGAATCTCCGATTCCGGTCCGCGCACGCGGGCCAGCCACTGGATCGTGGATTCTTCTTCCTCCAGAGAGGGGATTCCGGCGCGGCCCCGGCGCTCGGCGGTCATCCGGTTCATATTGATGAGTGGCGAGCCGGCGCCGCGCAGCATCCGCTGCACGATCAGCCGCCAGGACCTTTCGTCATAGCGGTTCCGGAAAATCTGCTGATAGGAATGGCAGCCGAATCCGCAGGAGAGAGTGAAGATCCTCTTCTCCTTCCCCGTGCCGGGCAAGTTCATCACCCATTCGAGGCCGCTGAGCTGGGCCAGAATGTCCGGCGTGGGAGGGAGGTACTCCGTCTGCGAGACCCGATCGAGAGTAATATCTGCAAACTGCACCGTGCCGCTGAGTTGCAGACCCTCTTGGGCATAGGGCTGGAACTCCAGCGGCCGCGTGACCCG
This sequence comes from Gammaproteobacteria bacterium, assembly GCA_038922895.1. Classification (GTDB taxonomy): domain Bacteria; phylum Pseudomonadota; class Gammaproteobacteria; order Eutrophobiales; family Eutrophobiaceae; genus Eutrophobius. The sequence goes on along the minus strand of JBCKWF010000171.1, from coordinate 853 downwards.
CAGGGTGTATGTTCCCGGGGCCATTTGCGGAAACTCGTAGCGGCCTTCCTCGTTGGTATAGACGGTGGTGCGGATGGCCGTGGCCTCGGCGATCAACTGCACGCCCATGCCCTCAATCGGCCCCTTCGCCGAGCGCACCACACCCCAAGGCCCGCCCAGGGGAACCCCACTGCTCTGCGCCAGAACCGGGTCGGTGCCCGCCGCAAACGAGAGCGCCAAGGCGGCCGCGCACAATCCGAGAATGGAAAAACTCCAGATTCGCTGCTTCATAGAAACTGTGACCTCCCTGCGCTAATATTTGTATGCGGGGTTTTTGGGCGGCTCGCTGCCTTCAAAGCAGCAATGGCCGTCGCGGAGATAGCTCAGCAGGTCCGCCATGTCGCGGTCGTCGAGCACGTACTGATAGGAAGGCATCCCCGGCCCGCCGGTCCGAATTTTCTCCGTCACTGTCTGGTCGCTGATCGGCTGTCCGCTGATCAGCATGGGACGGTTGTAAAGGTCTTTCAAAGGCACGGCACCGGTACCCGCCTTGATAGTGTACTGGTTGTGGCAAATCCAGCACTTGGTGTAGTAAATCTCTTCGCCCCTCTGCCAGCCGCTTTCCCCGGAGGTCTTGTAGGCGTAAATCACTGCAGAACGCTGTCTCTTCAGCGTCTCCGAGATTTCCCCGCTCTCGGGACTCGGCGAAGAGGGCGTCTGGGCAAGGCCCGCGGCCGCTGCTGCGAAAAGGAAAACCGCCATGCAGAAGGTAGCTCTTCGTCTCATTGATATCTCCTCACAGGTATGACCGTTCCGGCAGGCTGCCGAAACTAACGAGCCTGTAGAAAAAGTATTTTTGCGAGATTCATAAAAA
>JBCKWF010000170.1:0-2334 GCA_038922895.1 Gammaproteobacteria bacterium | reverse complement strand
CCTGTGCCGCTGGTTGCTACTTGCATCAACTGGCCATCGTGCTGGCAGGAGAGGTTCTTCGATAGCGTCCTTTGCACCTACATCGACAGGATGCGCGTCAGGTCTTCCGCCGTGCCTTGATAGGCCAGGTGCGCGTCTTGTCGGTCTTTTGGCACGACCGCAAAGCGCCGGGTGTAATCCGCGCTGAAGCCGGGCAGCCAGGCGCTGTCTAGGTCGGAGATGCCCGCCAGCCGCATTTCCTTGACCAGCCGATCCTGTAACGTTTGGTTGGCACGTTCCACGCGCCCCTTGGCCTGCGGGCTGTTGGCGTGGAGGCATTCGATGCCCAGCCCCCGCGCCGCTCGTGAGAACTGGGTTTCCGCGCACCGGTCGGCGTCTTTGGCATTGCTGCATTCAATGCTGTGTTTGTCGCTGTACAGTGCCACCGGCGTCGCGTGAGCCAGGATGTGGTCATGCAGGGCGTGCCATGTAACCCAGCGTGGTCTCGGTCGGCGCAAGGCGCAGTTGCAGCAGTTTCCCAGTGGCATCGTCAATCAAGACCAGCAGCGTGTAGCGTTCGCCTCGCCCCTCGAACCAGGCGTGCGGGGAGCCGTCAATCTGGGCCAGCTCGCTCACGATTCGGGGGACAGTTTATCTAATTCAGATTGCGGTTTCGGGTAATTACTCAGCAGTCAGCAATTATGACTACCAGAGCACCCGTGATACCCGCATGAAATAAGGGGTTGGTGTAGACATATTTACTGACTTCTGTGTAAGTAAACTGTCCCCGTAACTGACCCTGTTTCTAACTGACCTGTTTCCGCTTCTGTTTCTGCTTGACGCTTGACCGGATAATATGGGGGAAGTATCCTTACTTGCATGGTCATAACCGTCGAAAAACTCACTGAAGAAATGCTTGCCCTGCCGAGCGATGCCCGGGCCCTGCTTGCGGATCGCCTTGTGGAAAGTCTTGACCCTGTCACAGATGACGCCATTCGGGCACTGTGGGCTGCAGAAGCAATCCGGCGTAGAGACGAGGTACGTTCTGGCGCAGTTAAAACCATACCAGCAGAAGTCGTTCTGGCGGAAGCAAATAACCTCATCAAGAAGTGAGGTTTGAATTTCATCCGGAGGCTCGGCTTGAGTTTCTGGACGCTGTCAATTACTACGAGTCTCGCCAATCCGGTTTGAGCGAGCGTTTTATTCAAAGCGTAGCTGTTGCTATTGCAGGTATCAACGAGAATCCCGAAGCTTGGGCAGAAATAGAACAAGATGTCCACCGCAAATTGACGCGGGTATTTCCATATGCATTGCTATATACCATCGAGCCTGAGAACATTCTCATTGTGGCAGTCATGCATTGCCACAAGGAACCAGGCTATTGGCGTTCCCGTTTGGTCGGCGGCTAACATGGCGGCCCAGATGGACGGCTTCGCCGTCACTGGCCTTAATCGTTATATGACACGAAACATCGTGTGAGGATTTAAGAATGTCGGATGCCAATGATCTTGATGAAACAAAAATTATTGAGGCAGTACTTGCAATTCTGTCATTGTCAGCATACGAAGATCATAATACTTCCAGAGCATGGAAGGGCCTGGATTGGGAATTACTGAACAAGATGTACGAAAAGGGATGGATATCAAACCCTAAGTCAAAGGCAAAATCAGTAGTATTGACCGAAGAGGGTGAGGCAAAGGCTTCTGAATTTCTCTTGAAATACTTCGAAAAGAAAAAATGAATGTGTCATACAACATTGCACTCAACCCGATGCCGATCTTCGATGAATAAAGTGCCAAAACACGCAGGTCAGCGCGCCACTGAACCGGGACATTAGCAGACATAACTTGCATCTGTTAGCAACAAATAGAATTGTCCGGTTCTGTAACAAATGAATTGTCCGCTTTCTGACGCCGTGAATTCTGGTTTGAATTCACGGCGTAGCTGTGGCGGCGGACTTAAGCAACAGCTTTGTTTTTCTGTTTTATTTCCTTACCGAGAGCACTGTATTCAGCAAGCTTCCTGGGGCCATGGAAGAGGGTCAGATGCCCGTCGGGATAACGATGCACCCGCACCTTTGCTTTGACATAATGGCAGCGGTGCCGGTCGGCGGGTATTTGCAAAATGAGTCCCTCGAAGCGCACACAATTATCATTGCCCACCGTACGTTCGAACTGCTCGCACAGGATGTCATCCAGCCCGTCCCCGATCCACGGCACGAAGGCTGTGCCTTGCTCTGTTGCCAATTGCATGAACTCGGCATTGAATGCCGGGCGATACACCTTTTCCAGATAGCGATTGGCCGCCGCCATGTCGGTAATGCCCGCTGCCGCCAGCGCTTGTGGCAGCCGCCCC
>JBCKWF010000169.1:0-2347 GCA_038922895.1 Gammaproteobacteria bacterium | reverse complement strand
CTGAATTTTGAGACAGGTTGTTGAATTTACTGATAGGTCAGCGCCGCAAGATTGCCATTAGTCGAAAACGCATAAACTACGTTATCGGCGCTGACCGGTGCTGCAATTATCCGGTCACCTGAAATCTTCTGCCTTGCTGCAAAGCTGCCAGTGGTCTTGTCCATCCAGTGCAGGTAACCTTCGAAATCCCCGGCAACGATATAGTTACCGATACTGGCCGGCCCCGTGACCTGACGGTTAAGCAGTCCTTCCTGTTTCCAGATGGGGGTACCGTTAAGACGGTCGAGTGCCCAGATGACACTTTTTGAATCTGTCACATAGATGTTGTTTGCATCAATGGTAAACCCGGCGAAAGATGACATCTCCCGGTTCCAGAGTATACGACCGGTATTCAGTGCCAACGCGGCGATCTGACCCTGAAAGGTTGTTACATAGATGATGCCTTCAACCACGGCCGGTGCTGCGTCTATATCGACCATCTTGTCCAGATCGTTCCGGCCGCTCGGGATGGTAATACTGGTTTCCCACAAGACCCTGCCTGAGCTGATTTCCAGTGCAATCAGGCGGCCACTATCGAATCCACAGATGACCATGTTACCTTCTATAGTGGGTGTACTGGTTCCACGCAGCGTCAGCGCCGCTACCGTCTGATCATACGACCATAAGCGTCTGCCGTTCGTGCTGTCCAGGGCGAAAATCTTGCCGTCCAGCGTTCTGACCAGAACGGTGCCATCTTCAGAGATTTGCGGTGCAGATAATATCTCGCTGGATACCTTTGCTACCCAGAGCTGCTCGCCGGTCCCGGCATTGAGAGCGATCACATCACCTTTATTTGATCCGGCCAATACCATGTTTGCGCCATAACCCGGCCCGCCGGTCAGATGGACTTTATCAGAGTTTGACCAGAAGCCCTTGCTGCCGAAATTGAGCTTGTGTGTCCACAGATTTTTACCGTTGACCGTATCCAGTGCCATCAGCTTCAGGTCGGTGTCTGCTATATACAGCCTCTGCTCCACGATTACAGGGGACAGCAACAGGTACTGGTCATCAGTGCCTGACCCGGTATTTGTGTCCCAGATTCGCGAGACTTCAATGCTGGGTTCAAACTCGGTCAGTTCGGCAGGTGGATCGACTATCTCATCGTCTTCTCCGACGAGGCTACCGCAACCGGCAAGACTGACAATTCCAGACAGTAGGAGACTGCGCAGGATCATATCAGTCCCGGCCAAGCGCATCTAACTTCAGGTTCAGTAATGACACATCACCACTTGATCCCTGTAATTCTGAAATCGCCTGTTGCCAGGCCTGACGTGCCTCGTCAGGCTTGTTCTGTGCTGCGTAGGCATCACCTTTCAATTCATTGTAGACAGGTGCGAATGCGCCATACTGGCCCTTGTTTAGCAGTGCCAGGGCTTGGTCCACCTTGTTGTTTGCAATATAGACCCTCGCGAGTCTCAAGCTGACTTCGTGTGTGAGCGATTCGTTGCTAATGTTGCCAAGCGCATCCGACAGGTGTTGTTCTGCGGTATTGTAGTCAGTTTGCTCTACGGCCAGATTGGCGAGCATTAACCGGGCAAACACGGCATAGCCCGTGTCCCCGTAGTTGTTCACAATTTCAGTGGCCTTGTCTTTGGCCTCCTGGTTATTGTCCTGGCTTGAGGCAACCAGGGCCTGCTGATAGATCTCCGAGGCAGTCTCCGACTGACCGAGCTTGTGCGCCTGCCATTCTCTCCAGCCAAATATCGCGGCAAGACCGAGTACAACGCCAAATATGGCGGATTTGCCGTTATCGGCCCACCATTTCCTGAGTAGTTCTACCTGTTCGTCTTCTGTACTATATCCGTCCAAACGGATTCTCCTGTGTTATTTATTCAGGGTATTCAAGTTGCTTGAGACCGCGTAAAAAGGGGGCATTATACCCTCGCTTTGCATGAATAGCATTGCTATCTGCTTAATATCTTCTGCCGGATAGTGGCGGCCAGCCCGGACCAGGCCACATCATACTGGGCCTCATCAGACCGTAGCGGTTTGATGCCAATTCGCTGCTGCGCGAGTTCATTGTCCCCGATAATCAGGGCAATTTCAGCACCGGATTTATCGGCCTTCTTGAACTGGCTTTTGAAACTGCCACCTCCGCAATGCATGACCAGTCGTAAGTCCGGCAATTCATTGCGTAATTGTTCGGACAAGGACAGGGCTGCAGCCATTGCGTTATTACTGGCAACAATAAAATAAATCTGCGGGGACTGGTCGATCCTGGCCCCGGGGTTATTTTCAACCAGACTGACCAGTCGCTCAAGGCCCATGCCAAATCCAATCGCCGGGGTGGAAGGTCCGCCGAATTTCT
>JBCKWF010000168.1:0-2359 GCA_038922895.1 Gammaproteobacteria bacterium | reverse complement strand
ACCCAGGGCGGACTGGACAGCCGTATGGAAAAACTCCCTGGCATCCACCTCTGTAATCAATCGTTCCCGCACTTCCATTACCAGGGATCAGTCTCCCAGACCAAGCAATCAGATCAAGCGCAGGCTAATCCACCTGCATGGACACCAACATAACCCGGAAATGACCAAATTGTAAGTTAGCGCACACTCTGGATTGCTGCTAAAAGGGCTGCTGGTCGTCAGTGAATCATGGTGCCTTACCAGCGACCAGCGACCAGCGACTAATTATGGTCTATAAAATGAAAAAACCCGCCATCCGGCGGGTTTTCCATTACAACTTTAAAGAGGCAGTCTACTGCTTACATCATACCACCCATATCACCGCCACCACCATGGCCGCCATGATCATCCTTCTTCGGAATCTCGGCTATCATTACCTCCGTGGTCAGGATCAGACCGGCAATCGACGCCGCATTCTGCAATGCAAAGCGGACCACCTTGGTCGGATCCAGGATGCCCATCTGGATCATGTCACCAAACTCGCCGGTCTGGGCGTTATAACCAAAGTTGCCCTTGCCTTCAGCCACCTTGTTCAGAACGACTGAGGCCTCGTCACCGGCATTGGTCACGATCTGGCGCAGCGGCTCTTCCAGCGCACGGGTCAGGATCTTGATACCGACATCCTGATCCGAATTCTTGCCTTTCACCTTGGAGACAGCACCGATAGCACGTACCAGCGCTACACCACCACCAGGAACCACACCTTCTTCAACAGCCGCACGGGTCGAATGCAAGGCATCCTCAACGCGGGCCTTCTTTTCCTTCATTTCGATTTCTGTAGAGGCACCGACCTTGATAATGGCCACGCCACCGGCCAGCTTGGCCACACGCTCCTGCAATTTTTCACGATCATAATCAGAAGTGGTATCTTCAATCTGCTGACGGATCTGCTTGACGCGACCCTTAATGTCTTCAGGTTTGCCATTGCCATCAATGATCGTGGTATTTTCCTTGGTAATCTTTACGCGTTTGGCGCTGCCCAGATCATCCAGCTTGGCCTTTTCCAGTGACAGTCCGACTTCCTCGGCAATAACGGTACCACCGGTCAGTACAGCGATGTCTTCCAGCATGGCCTTGCGACGGTCACCAAATCCCGGCGCCTTTACAGCAACAACCTTGATAATGCCGCGCATATTGTTGACCACCAGCGTTGCCAGGGCCTCGCCTTCGATATCTTCAGCGACAATCAGCAACTGGCGTCCGGCCTTTGCCACGGCTTCCAGTACCGGCAGTAGATCCCTGACATGCGAGATCTTCTTGTCATGCAGTAGTACGTAAGGTTCTTCCAGATCAACGCTCATGGTTTCCTGGTTATTGATGAAATACGGAGACAGGTAGCCACGGTCAAACTGCATACCTTCGACCACTTCCAGTTCGTCTTCCAGGCTTGTGCCTTCTTCTACGGTAATAACGCCTTCCTTGCCTACCTTGTCCATGGCCTCTGCTATGCGGTTACCTATGGATTCATCGGAATTGGCTGATATGGCACCAACCTGGGCAATCGCCTTGCTGTCTTCGCAGGGTTTGGACAATTTCTGCAGTTCAGCTACAGCAACCAGTACGCCGGCGTCGATGCCGCGCTTCACGTCCATCGGGTTATGTCCGGCGGTTACCGCCTTCAAACCTTCACGCACGATGCACTGTGCCAGCACGGTGGCTGTGGTTGTGCCGTCACCGGCAACATCAGAGGTCTTCGAAGCAACTTCCTTCACCATCTGTGCGCCCATGTTTTCAAATTTGTCCTCGAGCTCGATTTCCTTCGCAACCGAGACACCGTCTTTGGTGATTGTAGGTGCGCCATAGCTCTTTTCCAGAACAACATTACGGCCTTTTGGACCCAGCGTTTGCTTTACCGCATTCGCGAGTATATTAACACCACGTGCCATACGGGTACGGGCGTCGTCAGAAAATCTTACTTCTTTAGCTGCCATGTTTAATTACCTCCAGATTATTTTTCAATAACGCCCATGATGTCGTCTTCGCGAAGTACCAGCAGTTCTTCACCGTCAATCTTCACTTCCGTGCCGGAATACTTGCCAAACAGGATTCTGTCTCCTTTTTTGACGTCCAGCTTACGAACTTCACCATTTTCCAGTATCTTGCCATTTCCTACAGAGAGGACGTCCCCCTGTATGGGTTTTTCTGCGGCGCTGTCAGGAATAACAATACCGCCAGGTGAGGTCTTACCCTCTTCCACGCGTTTCACGATCACGCGATCATGCAATGGACGAATCTTCATTATTTAAGCCTCCTATATTTACTAACTTATTGATTTTTAAGGTGCTAATGGTTATTAGCACTCGTACCATATGAGTGCTAA
>JBCKWF010000167.1:0-2371 GCA_038922895.1 Gammaproteobacteria bacterium | reverse complement strand
TGCTGTAAATACAATAACCCGTCAGACGACGTAAACCACCAGCAAGACGAGCCCCGCTACCTGCCTCTCCTGTCAATCATATGCACTTGCACCAAATGGGATACTAATGTTTAGACCAACCATGCGCGGCGCGCCGGGAAAGTTGGACAAGCCAGTTAAATTCTGCATGGAGGCGAGGGTATACCCGTAATAATATTTATTCGTCAGATTTGTGACAAAGAAATTGGCATTTATTCCCGACCCCATGACGTTCGTCCAGTTCAGGTTCGCATTGATCAGGCCATAGCCGTCAATCACTGCAACACGGTTCCAGCATTGTGTATACAACGCGGGCGGAATGTTGGGGTCCTCGGACGATGAGCAATTCTCGGTAAAGATATCCGTGTTGGTAGTAAATTCTGAACGGTACCAGTAAGATCCGTTCACCGAAAGCTCACCATAGCGGGTGTCCACCGGCAGGAAATATCTTGCATTAAAGCTGACCGATTGATCCGACACATAGGCAAACCAGCTGTCACTGATATCAACCGGGTATCGCACCCCGCCAGCGCCAACCACAATGTCAAAGTATTCATCATAGTTAGTATCGAGGTAGGCATAGTTCGCGCTCAGTTCGAGCTCCGGGGTCGGCTGGATCACAAATTCAGCCTCCAGTCCTTTGATATCCCCGCGGGCAGCATTGAACCTGAGAGAGAGGAAGTTAGTGCCTACTAAAGTATTAACTAGCCGTTGTATGTCCTTATACTCGGAGTAGAAGGCGGACACATTAAATCTGCCCGCCATGTCTCCGAGGTGGAAATCATTTTTTGAACCGACTTCGTAATTATCCACAAATTCAGGTAGCAACGGTGTAGCGGAAGCTGCATTTACAGCGCCCTGTTGTATGCCACCGGTGCGATAACCATGGCTTATTGAGCCATAGATCATATTATCCGCAGTGACCTGATAGTCCAGTCCGACCATCCAGGTAGGCTCGGTCGTTATTACGCTGGATTCGACAGAGCAACGCTCTGGAATGTTGCTGGGTAAGACAAGGTTGGTCATTCGGCATTGCCATGTGCCATTGAGGTTTTCCCGTATATTCTGGTTGGTGATATAGCGGGAGTCCTTGGTGATCCGGCCCCCGGCATTGAACGACAGGCCCTCAAGCATCAGTGCCGATAAATCGTAGTCGGTTGACAGGAACACTGATTCGGCCACATTTTTTACCGGCCCCTGCTGTCTGTCTATCAGCGTACCGAGTCGCATCGTGTGTGCCCATATATCGGACGCTGCCTCACGCATGTAAAACACCCCGGTGATGTAACCAAGGTCGCCCTTCGTTCCGGATATCTGGAATTCTTCTGAAAGCTGGTCGACCTTTGTCCCGCTTGTAGAAATTACAGTAATTACAGGCATGTTAGCATTGTCATAATTATGCAGCCTGTCCACCATCCGATAGCCGATGATGTTCTTCAAGGTTACGTCACCCAGAAACCCCACTTCTCCGACACTCCATGAGCTCATATTCTGGATGCTATGCGTTTCAACATCTGCGAACTGTTCAGTCGACGGCGGACGGGGACCAGCAGCAAAAGTTATAGTATTGGGGTCATACACTGAAAAGCCTTCATACTTTCCTGCCTGCTGGTTCAGGGCGAGATACTTCTGGGCAAGCGGATAAACTGTCGTCGCCTGGCCGGTGATTGCTTCTGGCGCAATAGCTACAAGTTTGGCGCCCTCACCGATAACATCCGCCTGAAAATAGCTGTAGATTGTCGTCGACTCGATATTCTCTGTAGGATTCCACAGCAGGGATACGCGCCCGCTGTGATTATCCACGTCACTGAGTTTTTTTCCTGTATTGAGCATCAGCATATAACCGTCGCGCGTCTTGTACTGTCCGCCCAGCCGGAGCGCCAACGTGTCATCAATCAGGGGAAAATTAACCATGCCTTCACCACCGCGCAGGTTATAGTCGCCTACTGTGGCCTTGAGATAGCCATCGAATTCGTACGTCGGCGCCTGCGGTGTAAGCAGAATCGCACCTCCGGTTGAATTGCGGCCAAATAAGGTACCTTGCGGCCCTTTCAGCACCTGCACCTGGTCAATATCGAACATATCGGCATTCGCACCCTCAGAGCGGGCCCAGGGCATTTCCGCGAAATAGAGGCCGATTGAAGGATCGGACGACATCTGCGGGTCGCGATTTGCCTGCCCGCGAATCGAGAATACCGGGGAAGCATTACCACGGGTCGCGCCCGGGAACACAAACAGCCCCGGGCTGACCATTTGCAGGTCAGTCACGTTGGTCACCGCCCGTGTTTCCAGTTGCAGACCAGTATGGGCGGTAAGTGAAATTGGAACGTCCTGAATCTGCTCCTCCCTGCGA
>JBCKWF010000166.1:0-2373 GCA_038922895.1 Gammaproteobacteria bacterium | reverse complement strand
GAACAACGCGGAATTCGATGTTTCAGAGATGTCGCTCTCGTCCTACTCCATATTGCGTTCCAGCGGGGATGATCGTTTTATTACACTGCCCGTGTTTACCTCGCGTATTTTTCGCCATTCTGCTATCTATGTAAATTCTGACGCAGGTATAAAAGTCCCGGCCGACCTTAAGGGCAGGCGCATAGGTGTTGGCGACTATCAAATGACTGCCGCAGTCTGGGCCCGCGGATTACTGCAGGATGATTACAAGGTGCGACCGCAGGATATGCAGTGGATAGTTGGTGCGGCGGTACAGGAGATTGAGTTGCCTCCGGCTGTTTCGATAGTCCCTGCGGCACAGGATACGCCGGAACTGATGCTGGAACGTGGCGATATCGACGCCCTGATCTCGGTCATGCTGCCCCGGGCATTAAACCGGCAATCCGGTAAGGTACGCAGACTTTTTCCTGATTACCGGGAGGTCGAGATTGATTATTTTCGTCGCACCGGTATCTTCCCGATTATGCATACGTTGGTATTACGCACTGAACTTTACAATATGTATCCATGGCTGGCAGTGAGCCTCTACAAGGCCTTTGTCCGTGCCAGGCAGTTATGTTTCCAGAAGCTTTATAATACCGATGCCCTGTATATCTCGTTGCCGTGGCTGGTTGATGATATTGAAAAGACGCGTGACTTGATGGGAGAGGATTACTGGGATTATTCTGTTCGTGGCAGCCTGCCGACCCTGCAGGCGCTTACCCGCCACCTGTATGAGCAGGGTCCCACCAGCCGGCGTATGCAGGTGGAAGAACTGTTTGTGCCGAATATCCAGGACGGGCTCCATTAATACCTGCAAGGTACGGGCGAGTACCGCTAGGTTGTCCGTACCTGGCAGCAGTGTAATAGCAGTTGACAAGCCTTCCTGCGGGACACACACTTGCCAGTGACACTACCGGAGGGGAAAGTGTTCAGCAATACTATCAATCATCATGCAGTTGCCAACCCGGCGGACTGTGATCAATCCGGCCCGGCGCGAAGACGTCGTGGCATCCACTATTTCAGCACTGGAGAAAACAAGATGAGACAGGGCCTTTTATTGTCAGTGATGGGGACGACGCTTTTGTTGCTGGTGTCGCTGCAGGGCAGGTCGCAGGACATATCGACGTTGCCATCAGCGGTCATACGCTACGCAGATGCGGTGTACACGAATGCGAGGATAGTGACGCTGGACGAGCATGAGATGAATTCGGACCCTGGGACGATCGTGCAGGCGATGGCGGTGCGTGACGAGAAGATCATGGGTCTGGGCACGAATGCAGAGATGCTGAAGATGGCGGGGCCGGATACGCGGGTGGTGGATCTGCAAGGCAAGATGGTGATCCCGGGTATTGTGGAGAGTCATGTGCACCCGATGGGGAGTGCGTTGAACATTGCGCGGGAGAAGTACAAGCTGCGGAGCACGCCGGAAGGATTCGCGTTGAGTATGGATGTAGGAGCGACGACGGACGAGACCATGGCGAAGGTGGCCAGGGCGATGGAGCTGTTGCTGAAGAATGCAGAGCCGACGCCGGAGGAGTGGATCAACATATCACTGGTGCATAATCCGGAGCTGGGGTTTGCCTCTCCGGCGGATGTATCGACGCTGATGAGTGCCCCGCGGTTGTCAGATGTGGCGATTAGCAGGTCAGACATATCGGAGATCGTGCCGAACTATCCGTTTGTGTTGTCGAGTGCGTCGTCGATATTGTCGGCGCCTGAGAAGAATGTGTGGGTGCATATAACGCGGGGACCGAATGGCGAGCCGGTTATAAAGAACGTAGTGACATTGCCGGAATAGGGGGGGCGGGAGATGAAGACGATGCTGAAGGGTGGAATTGGGTTGGTGGTGTTGCTGGTGTTCAGTATGACGGCCCAGGCCAGTCACCGTGCATTGCTGTTCAATGATATGGCCACAGAGAAGATCCTTGAGATCTGGCCGGACTTTGTTGAGTCGATTAACAACGAGACCCGCGGCATGGAGAACCCGGGCGAGCGATCGCTGATCGTGCAGACTGGCTTGCGTTCGCATATCAACAACCTGTTGCGTGAGCAGCCGACCCCCGCACAGTTTGCGGACGGATTCAAGATCCTGGCGGATGAATACTATTCGAAGTCGGGTATGACCACGTTTGGTTCGCGTCTGGATACGGCGGACCAGGTGACCGGCTTCCAGCACCTGTTGCGTGAGGACGGCCGCTTGCCGGTGCGGTTTGCCTGGAGTGCGGAGACTGCGACCCAGCCGATACCAGCTGCGGCCGCGTCCGGCTTGTATGCGACCATTGGTGTGCAGTGGCAGGGGATGGCGGCCAATCCGTGGTTGTGGTTGCGCGGCCTTAGCAGCGAAGGCGGCTG
>JBCKWF010000165.1:0-2412 GCA_038922895.1 Gammaproteobacteria bacterium | reverse complement strand
TCAGTATTTCAATAATTACCAACGCACCAAGGCCACGGCCGAACAACTGGTACTGGCCGCGAATAACGACCGGCTGTCTACCGTCGCATTGCGCCCACACCTGATCTGGGGACCGGCAGACCCGCATTTGATCGGCAGGATCATCAGCCGGGCCAGGACCGGCAGACTGAGACTCGCACGCAGTAAAGGCAACCTGGTCGATACCACCTATATAGACAATGCGGTCGATGCACACCTCGCCGCAGTGGACCGGATCGGTGTCGGTGCTGTTTGTGCCGGCAAGGCCTACTTCATCAGCAATGGTGAGCCCTTACCAATGTCGGCGCTGATTAACCGCATCCTTGATGCGGCCGGTATGCCGGCCATCGACAAGACTTTGCCAGATAATATGCTTTACCTGGCAGGTCAATTGTCAGAATGGCTGTACTGGATGTTCAATATCAGCAAAGAGCCCCTGATGACACGCTTTATCGCCAGACAACTTTGCTGTTCGCACTGGTACGATATCAGTGCAGCGAAACGCGATCTTGGCTACCAGCCGCGGGTCAACATAGAACAAGGCATGCAAAAACTGGAACAATATTTTTCCCAATCTGCAAAATGAACAACGAATCGGTGTACACGCCGGACCATGTTGATATATACCGGATCCGGCTCGACCTTGCAGAGACCGAGATTGCTGTTTATGCCCAATGGCTATCGCCGGACGAACGTGCCCGCGCCGACAAATTTCTGTCTGCAGCCAAAGCCAGGGAATTTACAATTACGCGCGCGTACCTGAAAAAGATACTGGCGCAAACACTGGCTGAAGATCCTGCTCACATTACTATCGCCCATGCAGACCAGGGTAAACCGTATCTGGTTTGTAATGGTCGGCATACCCGGATTCGATTCAGTGTTTCCCATTCACATGGCCTGGCACTGATTGCAATCACGCTGGACCGCGATATAGGCATAGACGTGGAACAGGTCCGCGCAGATGTCGATCATGATGCCCTCGCACGCCGGTTTTTTTCATCTGCGGAATATGAGGCATTGCAAGTCTGCGCTGAAACAACACGCCTGCAGGCATTCTTTACCACCTGGACACGTAAGGAAGCGATCGTCAAGGCCACCGGCAAAGGTATTGCACTCGGGCTGCAACAGTTTGACGTGTCGGTCGTACCTGGACTGGCACCGCGGGTGCTGGCAACACGTTGGGAACTTGCAGGTATGCCGGATTGGACCCTGATAGACATACAGACTGATAAAGACTACGTCGCCAGCCTGGCCGTTAGCGGTGGCAATATTACTGTTTGTTACAGGGATACGCTATAAGCCTGCATCACTGTTTGAACAGCGCCCATGTCTGTGCAGGACCTGCCAGTAAATCCAGGCCTTCCGGCGCAGGTCTTGCACAGGGTGAGGCATACACTGCGCTGGCCACTATCGCAGCTGCCGGAGTGAGAGGTCTTTACTTCACAATGTAGTGTCCTTCCGACTCGTGTCTGATAAAGACAGCCATCTACTCGCTGCTGCCAGGCTTTTGATATTCTGCAGCAAAGATCTTCCTGATATCTTCCAGCCCCTGTCCTGCCAGCATCGCATCACCCAGGTTTTTGGTATACCAGCTACTCATTACAGGCAGGTCCAGCCTTCAAATGTCGAGGCCTGTCCACGGAAAATACCTTGCCCGTCGTTCAGGTTCCACACAGTCGCATTCGCTAGCATGCATCTGCGGCCAGAACGGGATACGCGCACACCCGCATAATCTTCGATAAAACCCGCGGCGGCGACTCGGGCCAGCAGTCGCTCCCGCTCATCGCGTAACGGTACCTCCGCAGTATAGCGGGACGGCGTTACCACTAGTAGTCCCAGTCCATCTCGAAAAGTTTCATACATGCCTGATTTGTATAAGTCAGGATCGGGTCAGGGACAGCGTTATGTGAAAGCACTACAAATGGCGCATGAAAGATGTATCTGGTAGCCTCCAGCGGGTCAGCCCCGGGATCGACCAGGACACGTCCGCTCAGCGCACGCAGACTATCACGCAGCAACTGCACATGCGCTGCCAGATAATCGTTTGATGCAGCGGGACGTGGAAACGCCCGTCTTCTGGACCGGCCGGACTTAATTCGCTTTCGGGTAAATTCCCCGCCCCTTGGGGCGGGGCTGTTTATTGCTGCTCACGGCCAGCCTGTTCGGGGCCGTAAATATAATCGAGTACATGGCGGGTGCGGTCTTCGCTGTGGCGCCATTCCTTTGAATTTGCCATCCACGCCTTATAGTGATCACAGGTCAAATGTTCGCGAAAGGCGGCCTCGTTGTGGAAGACCTCATACAAACAGACTGTCTGCGGATCGATTACGTCCTGCATTACCTCATAGCGTACGCAGCCCGGCTCGGCGCTGGAGTTACGCGCATGTTGATAAA
>JBCKWF010000164.1:0-2444 GCA_038922895.1 Gammaproteobacteria bacterium | reverse complement strand
GAGAACTTGCTGTCGCTCTTTTTTCTGCGATATCGCCTCAATTTCCTTTACTGCAGATTGTTTGATGACGACCTTATATTTTTCCACGCTGTTTCAGATCTTTTACGACATCTTCGTATGCAAACACAGGTTCTCTTATCCTGTCATCGAATGCGGCAAGGTCCTCGGCGTCTTCAGCCAGGCTTAGCTGCACAGCCTCGTTGACCAAATCCGACAAGGAACGCCCGGTCTCTGCTGCTTTAACGCGAAGGGCACGGTGAAGCACAGGATCAAAATATACGGTTGCCCGCTTGGGATTGCTGTCCATGAGGATATTATTTAGCACTACATCATTATAACGTCAAGACGTTATAATACGGATAGCGAAGACTATAAGCGTACTTGTAAGCTTACTATGGCATTACCACTACATTCATAAGTAGTGTTTCAGGTAGGTTGAAATCATATGGATGAGGTATGATTTAACCCATATCGTACTGTGTCCGATACCTATGACAAACGAAATTTTCCATCCTGCGGTATCTGCCTGGTTCACAAAGACCTACGGCCAGCCTACACACGCGCAAAGCCGTGCCTGGCCAGTTAATCAAGCGGGGCAGGCATTCACGCAGTCAGCACAATATGCAGGCGGCACGCGGTGCACGCGAAGCCTGGGTCTTGGCGAGCAATCTGCCGGTCAGTTACAAGTTCGCCGGCAAGGTGGTGCGGATATACCGGCAGCGTATGCAAATTGAAGCAAGCTTCCGGGATTTGAAAGGTGCACGCCTTGGTCTGGGTCTGGCATTCCATCGCAGTCGCGACCCAAAGCGACTGGCGATCCTCTTGCTGATTGCGACACTGGCACTGCGGGTGATGTGGCTGATAGGTTGGATTGCCCGTGAGCGAGGACTGGCCCGCCAATATCAGGCCAATACCGTGCGTCATCGTGAGGTGTTATCTGTTGTATATCTTGGCATGCGGGTCATAGAGCGTACCCATCTGGAATTTACAGTAGCTGAGCTAGACAATGCGTGGCAAAGTGTCGCCATGTTTAATGCCAAAACAGGGGGCGATGCGTTATGATTTTGTGGGGATCCCTCAGCCCCTGATGGCCGATTTACCCATTGAATACGACAAAATTGCATTAATCCTGTCGAAATGCTGCAAATGCTGGAGTATGATGCGGAAAATTTTTACCTGGTAGGGCATATTTTCACAGATGATTACCGCAGCAGTTCCCTGTTTAAAGTTACGGCTACGCGGCGAATATACGCGCTATGCCAGCGTATTTACGCAAGCCTGGAGCATCAGCTGATCGGTTTTTATGAACACTGTATCCACGCTTGACCAAATAGCCAACGGCACAGTCAGGAAACTGGGCGATGAAGATCGCGTCTATTATGACGGCTACTGGATCCGTTATTACGATAACCCCGATACGCTGGCATATAAGAAACAGTTAATTGACCTGCTTACGCGGCGGGTTTTTCACCATACGGAACCCGGCATCAACACACCCAGCGGTCGCCTGGATGAAGTGCGATCTTCCTACGAAGCTGAACAGGATCCCTACCGTAAGCGCGTACTGGCCGCCATGCTCGCCGGTGCCTTACTTAATCGTGGATCTGAGATCCTGACCCATATCGTGGAACTGGAAGAAATGGGGGTAGGCGTCAGTCCTGACAGTGGATTATTAAAGAAATGCGGCAGTTGTTTCATGGGGGCGCTTGAATATGGTAAGTACATCCACCCCTCCATAGGCAATGAAGGGATTGAAGGACTTGATGAGTTATGGGGAGAGCCATTCAAGGTATTTTCCATGCCCTTGAAACAATTTCTTGAATCACGCTATATCAAGATCGCACAGACTATGCGTGAAATCGATGCGATCACTGATAAGTTATGTTCCATTTTTAATAATACAGTGCTGTTTTCACACCTGGTCCCCAATATTAATGAGCTGGGGGATAGTGCAAAACTCGCGGCTGAAACCATGCGCAGTGATCCCAGGATTATCGAGATATGGCCAAGGTTTGTAGGCGCTTCGGACAGGACCTTCGACGCGAAACTTAACCTCCCGCCTGAAAGTGCGAATAAGACCTATGCGCTCGGACACAGGGGCCTGCAGCTGATACAGGATGGTGCTACCCTGGTCATCAGCCATGCTTATAGCCGGATCCCTATGCCTAAAAGTACCAGGAATTTCCTGGATCGCTGCGACAATTTCAACACTAAATACGGATCGCAATTGACCCGCAACACCACCCATCCAACCTGAATCAGGCAGGACTACTGATCCGCAGGCTTAACAGTCTCAATCACGCGCCCGGGATTCAGAATACTGTTCGGGTCAAACGCAGTTTTAAGCGTTTGCATCAACGCGATTTCTTCCTGGCTGCGGGACAAATGCAGCCACGGCTTTTTCAATATGCCTATGCCGTGTTCGGCCGCAATACCGCCATGGT
>JBCKWF010000163.1:0-2479 GCA_038922895.1 Gammaproteobacteria bacterium | reverse complement strand
AACCTGTAACCCTCGGGTTCGAAGATTTACCCTGAGAATAAAGGCGCTTTATAAATCAACATCTTGCGACGCTCGCAAATTCTGAACGTAGCCACAATGTAATCTAAACTAGTATGAATTAGTCACAATAAGTTACAAAATGACTACATAAGAAAGGGGTTGCACCATGTCAGCATTGGGGATTTTGGCAGCATTGATCGGAGGATGGATTGCCTTGATTATTTCGCAGAGGTTCCGGATTGGCTCCTGCCCCCTTAGCAACAATCTGTTCTATACAACAACTGGTTAATGTTTATCCTGGGTAAGGTATAAATCTGAAATATGGCTTTTTTCGGAATAATAATTCTTTTCATCTTACTGGGGGCGATTTTTGGATGGTTAGCCTTCTTCAGTAACAGGAAGCTGAGTAAGCAACTTGATGATGTCCAGAAAGAACTTAGGCAACTCAGGGCGAGTTATACAAGGGAACCGCACAAAGAGATTCAAAAAGCCACAAACCCCGCCATTCAGGAAAATGTCACTGCTAAACCGGATATAAAAGAAAACATCAGGCAGGAGCAATCATTATGGGAAAGGCCTCCACAACCGGAAAAATACGATGATGACCGGGTATCACCAACAAGCCTTGCTCCTGTATCTCCCCATCCACTACCTGACTGGACCGATAATTTAAAAAATAATTGGATGGTCTGGTTAGGGGGAGTCTGCATCGGACTTTCCGGGGTTTTCCTGACCAAGTATTCAATGGAACAAGGCTATCTGGGGCCGGGCGCAAGAATAGTCGCAGGCATTATCCTGGGTCTGGCATTGCACGCGGCAGCTGAATGGCTGAGACGGAACAAGGAGAACCATCCCTCATTTGCCGCATTGGCAGCTGGCGGCAGTATTACCCTGTTTGCAGCACTACTTACTGCATTACATCTTTTTAAGATGTTGAACCCGACACTGGTTTTCATACTGCTCGCCGTTGTGGCCTTGGTTACCATGGCCCTGGCGGTATTTCATGGTCCCGTGCTCGCCGTGATTGGAATACTGGGTGCGTATCTGGTTCCCCTGATGGTGGGTGAAGGCCCCGGCGGGTCGATAACTGTTTTATTATATGCACTCATTATCAGTGCCTCTGCCCTGTTACTCATGCGTTATGTATACCGCGACTGGTTATGGCTGGGTGTATTGGCCGGCGGATTAGGCTGGTGGCTTCTGACAATTGGGGAAAATGACATTGACGCGTTCAGGGGAATTTATCTGACTCTTTTCGCTTATCTTCTGATCGCTATTTTATCGGCGGACTGGTTACTGCAACAAACCCGTAACGACCTGAAACAAGCGCGGGGAATCAAAAAATATTATACTGCGACAAACAAACTGGAAAATCTGCTCCCGGTAAGTCTACTTCTCATTATTGCGGCACAGTGTTTATCCATCGCTTTTCATGGCTTTGCTGATTCCGCTATATTCAATTGGTCACCACTGGTCATACTGTTATTGGTCGCAGGCGGGAAACGCCAGTATTTAAGCTTTCACCCATGGGTATTATTAATCCTGACGCTGGCTGCATGGTTGCTATCACAGTATGATTTTGGTCGACTGAATCCTCTCAATACCGGGGAATTGTTATCTTTCTACTGGTATTGCGCTGCGTCAGTCATCATCTACTCATTTCTTTCCTTGTACAATGCCCTGCGAAGTGATGACAAGCCATTGTGGGTTTCACTCGCCATCCTTACACCGTTATTATTTCTGACTCTTGCCTATGTATTATCAGAAAACCTCGAAGCATCATTAAACTGGAGTATGACCGCAGCAGGATTTGGCGCACTCTACTTGTCCCTGGCAGGCATAATGATGAAAAAACATGGGAAAGGAATGGTACCAGCCTGGCTGTTTATTGGAGGGCATCTTGCTTATTCATTAGCTGTCGCAATGTACCTGCGAGAGGCGAGCATGACATTGGCACTGGCAACCCAGATTGTTACCTTATCATGGTTGATCAGGAAGTTTGATTTACCATCTATCGGCTGGTTATTAAAGGTGGTAGTGGCAGTGATAATATTCAGATTGACCATGAACCCGTGGTTGTTGAGTTATCCAACGGATATCCATTGGTCTTTATGGACATATGGCGGTTCAACGCTATGCTGTTTTATCGGTGGACTTCAGTTGGGCAGCCGACCCGAACTGCAAAAATGGGCTTTTGGCGCAACTGTGCACCTGTTTGCCCTTACTGTCTGGGCGGAAACCCGGTACTGGCTATATGACGGCAACGTCTATTCGCATGAATACGAATTCGTAGAAGCCGCCATAATGCTGAACATCTGCTGGTCATTAGGATTAATCTATCATTACAGGGAACAGTTCAGTGTCAACATTGCAAAATTGTACCGGGTTTATTCCAAAATATTGATCGCATTTGCTCTATTGAATTATACAGCCATAGTTCTAGCAACATTTACAGGTGAATCCTGGGTATGGAGTAATA
>JBCKWF010000162.1:0-2514 GCA_038922895.1 Gammaproteobacteria bacterium | reverse complement strand
CAATCTCATTGTTGGCTCAGGAGACTCAAGGCAAGTCAGAAATAATCGACAGGTTCTTCGGCTTGGCACCCGTCACCACGCCAGGAGAAATACGTCTATCCAGCGTCACTAAGCACCCTTTATTGTGTACCGCCATAGCCAGTAGATATGCATCGGTTACTTGACGATGCCCTAGCACCTTAGTCCAAACAAGACCGTCTTGCTTGAGCAAATTGACCTCATCAGACCAAAATTCATGGTCTGAATTCTCTGCCGCCTCTGCCAGGCGTTCCTGCACCACTGCAACAGGCAGCGCACCGGGATAAGCAGGTTGCGACATAATACGTATGCAACCGTTCTGCGTGATCGGGCAGGTTGACCAACCATACTGAATATTCCGCTCTAACCAGGACGTCGCCTGGACATGATGAATGTGCGCTTCGTCCAATAGTGCTATCAGTACATTTACATCAAGCAATGCTCGCATCACACGCCCTCTTGATCTCGCAGCAAGTTAACCTGTTCATCACTCACCATAACACCACGCGATGGGAAAGGCCGAAAGCCAGTCTTTCCAGGTTGTTGCAGCGACTTCGTCGCACCCTGTGCCCCGGCCAAAGCTTGCCTGACCAGCCGGGAAACGATCTGCCCGGTAGACAGGTTCTGCATTCGCGCCAACTCTTTTGCGGCCGCAAGAACATCATCTTCAATATCAATTGTTGTACGCATAACACCTCCCTCGCATCAAATCATCATGATGTTACGCATCATGACTCCCCCTGTCAATCATACGGATAGCCATGTTATTTCTGGAACCTGCTCATCCCGCTTTTTACCGAAGGCCATTAATGCCATGGACAGGGAATAAATGCCAAGGCCTTCTATGCCCATTAAACGAGCAACCAACAAGTTGAGAAGGAATGCCAGGCCCGCATTCCCTGCTTGCATCAGGAACAATAAAATTGATGAGGACAGGGTTAGACGCAAAGGCCTCTCGGCAACTTACCTTGAGCCTCAAGATATTGAATAACTCGTTCAGCACTTTCTGCAATAGATTGCTTCGCGGTTTCAATGAACAGATCGGGATTTTCTGGTGCTTCATAAGGCGATTAAAGGCGATGAGATGCCGGTGAATTCGGCGATCTGCCCGGCTCGGGCCTTTTTGTAGAGGCCTTTTACGTCGCGGCTTTCGTAAACGGCAATCGGGCTGTCGCAGAATATTTCAATGAAGTCGCCATGCTGGACCATGCCGCGCACGCGTTCTCGGTCGGTCCGAAAAGGGGAGATGAGCGCGGTCAATACGACCATGCCCGCTTCCATAATGATAGCGTCCTCCACACTTGTGAATACGAGGCCATACCTCGTGATATCTGTTCGGAGCGACAAATTACGAGAGGGGTGTCGAACTCCCGCTCGGCGCAGTCTGGAAATGACGACAGGCTCACCTAATGACGGACGACGCGCCCCTCTCGCAACCTCATAAAGTGGCCGCAATATGGGGTAACGTCAACATACAAATGACAAAATATGAATTATTAGAGGTGCCCTTATATCTTATATCCGTAATGGCTGGAATTCCGCAACTGGGGCTGGGGCAAGGTCCAAGTTAAAAGGTTCAAGTTAAAGCAAAGGCAAAAACAGGGGCAAGGTGAAAATCAAAAATCTCAAGGTGAAAGGTTCAAGGTAGTGAAGGTAGAGTGTTCTTCATCTACCACGCAGTCAGTTTGCTCTGGCTGTGATACCGCTATCGATTAAAGTCACTTGATATGGTTCCATTATTTGATACCATGCGGACATGAACGCTACGCATCGCAAAACACTTACCGCCGTATTTGCCGAACCGGTTTCGGCATTGCTTGAATGGCGGCGTATTGAGGCTTTGCTGGCGGCTATCGGATGCCGCGTGATTGAAGGCAATGGATCGCGGGTGCGCTTTGAGAAGAATGGGCAGATTGCCACTTTCCACAGGCCGCATCCAGCCAAGGAAGCAAAGCCCTATCAGGTGCGCGATGCGCGGAAATATCTTGAGGACATAGGAGTCAGACCATGAACACAATGGCATATAAGGGTTTCGCTGCCCGCGTCGAATATAGCGAAGAGGATGGTTGCTTTGTTGGCCATGTGGCTGGTATTCGTGACGTGATCGGCTTTCACGGGGAGAGCGTTGCAGAATTGCGTGCAGCCTTTGAGGAGGCTGTGGACGATTACCTGACAACCTGCAAAAAACTGAAGCAAGCACCAAGTAAGCCTTACTCTGGGCAGTTCCGCTTGCGGTTGACACCGGAGCTGCACGCGCGCGCTGCGATGGTTGCTGAGACACGCGGCAAGAGTCTGAACACTTGGGTATCAGAGGTGATCGAGAAGAGCATCTCTGCTTAAAGAGTTTCACCGTGCCCCAGCGGTTCATGGGAAAAAGCAGCGGCAAGTGGGAAGATCAGGGGCAGGACACAAGGTACAAGGTGAAAAGTGCAAGGTTCAATTGGTATCCAGGCGCACCGCTGGGTTTGGGGAATCATGGTGCTTCCCACGGATTAA
>JBCKWF010000161.1:0-2519 GCA_038922895.1 Gammaproteobacteria bacterium | reverse complement strand
TACTAATTCGGCGAGGGGCACTTCGTCGTTGGGGGTGCCCTGGAATTCCTTGAAGCCGAGGGTGACGGTGCGGATGGAATTCGCCCCCTCACCCCTGCCCTCTCCCCCGTGAGCGTGGGAGAGGGAGCTTAAGGTTTCCTTGGCGAGCGCTGCCAGGGTGGTCGAATCGAGCCCGGCGGAGAGAAACACGCCGACCGGCACGTCGGCAATCAGGTGGTGGCGCACGCTGTCGAGGAGGGCTGCGCGTAGGCGCTCGTGCATTTCCTCGCGGGTGATGGTTAGATGCGTTGCGCTCGCCTTGGCGAGTTCATCCGTGATGTTGAAAAATCGCGCGGTTTCTTTATGACCTGCTGAATCTATCCACAGGCTTGTTCCCGCAGGCAGGGCGCGAATGCCTTTGTAGAGGGTGTACGGCTCGGGCACGTGGCCCCACAGGTAAAATCCGACATGGCCGGCGGGTTCGGGGGTGGTGTCGATTTGGCCACCCTTGAGTAACGCCTTGACTTGGGAGGCCACGCGAATGGTGCTGCCATCATCGGCGTAGTAAAGCGGTTTGATGCCGAAGGGGTCGCGCGCCAGGAAGAGGCCGCGCTGGCGTTCGTCCCAGATGGCGAAGGCGTACATGCCGCGCAGGTGGTGGACCATGTCCCGGCCATGCTCCTGGTAGAGGTGCAGCAACACTTCGGTGTCGCTGTTTGAACGGAAGCGATAACCCTTGGCTTCAAGCCTGTTGCGCAGTTCGCGGAAGTTGTAGATTTCGCCGTTGAAGACGATGCGCACTGTGCCTTCCGACGTGGCCATGGGCTGGGCGCCTGCGTCAGTGAGGTCGATGATGGCGATGCGACGGTGGGCGAGGCCGATGCGCTGGTCAGCCGAAACCCATAGGCCCGCGCCATCGGGGCCGCGCTTGAGCATGGCTTCGCGGATGCGGAGAAGCTCTGCCTGGTCAACGGTGGAGGCTGAGGAGTGGTAGCTAAAGATGGCTGCGAGACCGCACATTAGGTTGAACCCGAGTCAATCTGGTACTGGATTCCCGCTTTCGCGGGAATGACGAAATATGAATTTTTAGAGGTGCCCTTATATCCGTAATGGCTGGAAATCCGCAACAGCTCGTCGTTGAATAACACACCTTTTACCTCGACCCACACTTGGCCAAGCCGTTTGATTGCCGTGGTCAGATCGGCCAGCGTGGAAGCGCCATCACGCACTACCATGAAGGTCGTGCCCATGTTCTGGCCGATTACCGCCGCATCCGAGACCAGCAGCGCGGGGGATGCGTCGACGATGACCTCAAGGAACTCGCCCGGCTCGAACAACGAGCGGGCGAATTCGCGCTTGGCCCGGAATGGGATCAATAAAAATCGGTCAATTATTGTCATCGCTCAAACCACGCTGATCGATCTCGGTAATCAATTTTTTGGCTGCGGCAACGAGTTCCGGCACAAAGGCATGGCCCGCTTGCAACGCACTGGCCAGCAAGACCGGGTCTTCGACATATTCATGAATCATCTGGTTTCTGAGGTGACGCATCGTCATCCATGTATCCGAAGAGACAATCCAGCCCAGCCGTTCTGCTCGATCCAGATTATCGATAGCGGTGGATGATTTTTCTCCAAGTGCATTGAGAAGCAAAGGCAGCAGCTTGTCGCCGACCGTATCTTGTAAGCGCCCAAACCTACCAACGAAGGCCTCCACTCGCTCTGCCAGTTCCGGATCGTCTTCCAGTTGCATAGCCCGCTCTTGGGTGAAGGCTGTTTGAAAAAGGCGCTGGTCTGTGGTGATGAGGTGTTGGCATTCTTTGTTTACGACTCTAGCCAGAAACTGCAAGCGTAACTTTGTGTTGTGTTCTACCATCATAGCAATACTCCTTCCTGGAACGCGATGTCGTGAATGGGCAGGCGCATTAGATTAGGCGCGCTAAGCAGCACATCGACTTTACGTCCGTGCATGGCACGGGACAGCTTGGTGGAAATCTGGGCTGCGACAAGCGCGGGATTGTCCACCGGCTCCGCCAACTCAAGCATCAGGTCAATATCTCCTCCATGCGCGGCATCATCAAGCCGTGAGCCGAACACTCGCACGCGAACCTGCTCTCCCGCCATTTGGCGGACAAGCTGACGTATCGCTTTAATTTGTTCGTTGGTCAATCGCATGGTTTCAATAAAAATCGGGCAATTCAATTTCAAACGTGCGGAAAATGGGGTCAGACTCCATCACCACGCAGCTTGTCATGCTTGCATCTCTGGAAAATTCCGGTATGTCTTCTGGTTCATACGACTTAATCAAGTTAGTCCTTCCCAAGCAAATCGCGGCTATAACCCGCCAAGGCGATGGCAGAAGCGGTGTTCCGTCCCATCGGTTCATACAGTGCCTGATAAGGCAACAAGGCATGGTAAGCCTCGCCCTTAGCGTGAGATTCTTGCGTGACGATGAGAACGTTTTCGAACTCTATCGCGGGAGCTAAATGATCGATCGTGGTTTGCAACAAAGAGGTGGTGCCATTCAGCGCCAAGAATTGC
>JBCKWF010000160.1:0-2526 GCA_038922895.1 Gammaproteobacteria bacterium | reverse complement strand
TTGAATTCGCAACGTTCTCGCCCCCGATTTTGTGGGAACAGAGGTTGCACGTTTTAATCGCATCACTGCTAATTTGAACCGTATGAGTTATACCCGCATAAACGTTTTCTGTTTTCATGTCCCGCCCCCATTATTGCTTGTTAGGAATATTATATACGCGAATTGTGTATATATAATGTATAACATGATTTTGTGTTACCTAAACGTTACCTATACAGGGTTTTTGTTTAGGCGCTATCAGTAGGAAAAAGGCTGAAACTCTTGTAGAATATGGCTCCCCGGGACGGGCTCGAACCGCCGACCTAGTGATTAACAGTCACCCGCTCTACCGACTGAGCTACCGAGGAATAATCAGGACGCGTATGGTACTTGTCGCCCCCCGTATTGGTCAACACTGATTATCGGATCAGGCAGAATGTTTTTGGGATGATGGCATGTAATATGGGGTTAAACCTTAAAAATCGCTACTGGCAATTCATAATCTGACCGCTTATCCTAGATTGGAGATTATGAACGACCAGTTTCAGTTACAAACATCATTTGCTCCAGCCGGAGATCAGCCAGACGCTATCCACCGGCTGATTGTAGGACTCAATGACGGTCTTTCCCATCAAACCCTGATTGGTGTTACGGGATCAGGCAAGACCTTTACCATAGCCAATGTTATCCAGGCTGTACAAAGACCCACCTTAATTCTCGCGCCAAACAAGACACTGGCTGCCCAGCTCTACGGGGAAATGCGCGAGTTTTTCCCCGCCAATGCGGTTGAGTATTTTGTTTCCTATTATGATTATTACCAGCCTGAGGCCTACATACCTACAACCGATACCTATATCGAGAAGGATGCCTCTATAAATGAACATATCGAGCAGATGCGTTTATCAGCGACCAAGGCACTGATGGAACGGCGTGACAGCATTATCGTGGCAACGGTCTCGGCGATTTATGGTTTAGGAGATCCCCAATCGTATCTGAAGATGGTTTTACATCTGGACCGGGGTGACCGAATCGAGCAACGCACTATCCTGCGCCGGCTTGCAGAAATGCAATATACCCGTAATGAGATTGAGTTACACAGGGCATCCTACCGCGTCAGAGGGGATGTCATTGACGTATATCCCGCCGAATCAGAACGGGATGCCATCCGCATTGAACTGTTTGATGATCATATTGAAACATTGTCACGGTTTGATCCGCTTACCGGCGAAGTTATACGCCAGATGCCCAGGGCTACGGTCTATCCAAAGACGCACTATGTTACCGAACGTTCAACACTTGTTGATGCAGTAGAATCAATCAAGCTGGAACTTGCAGACCAACTGGATTATTTCAGGAAGGCGAACAAACTGGTTGAGGCACAGCGGCTTGAACAAAGAACACGGTTTGATATAGAAATGATACTGGAAATAGGTTACTGCAGCGGGATTGAAAACTATTCCCGTTATCTGTCTGGTCGTGAGCCAGGTGAGCCGCCGCCAACCCTGTTTGACTATCTTCCTGCTGACGGTCTGCTATTTGTAGACGAAAGTCACGTTACTATCCCGCAACTTGGTGCTATGTATAAGGGCGACCGTTCCCGCAAGGAAAACCTGGTCAATTACGGGTTCAGGCTACCCTGTGCACTGGACAATAGACCCTTACGTTTTGACGAGTTTGAACGGTTGGCGCCACAGACTATATTTGTCTCTGCAACGCCACGACCTTATGAACGTGAAATTTCTGGCCAGATTGTTGAGCAACTTGTCCGTCCTACCGGACTCGTTGATCCCGGTGTTGAAGTACGCCCAGTCAGTTCGCAGGTGGATGACCTGCTATCTGAGATTAACAAGCGGGTACTGGTCAATGAAAGAGTGCTGGTGACTACGTTGACAAAACGTATGGCAGAGGATCTGACCGAATATCTGGCTGAACATGATGTAAGGGTCAAATATCTGCATTCTGATATTGAAACTGTCGAACGTGTAGAGATTATCCGGGATTTACGCCTGGGAGAATTTGATGTACTGGTAGGTATCAACCTGCTTCGGGAAGGGTTGGACATGCCTGAGGTATCGCTCGTGGCAATACTGGATGCAGATAAGGAAGGATTTTTGCGATCAGAGACGACTTTAGTGCAAACTATTGGCAGGGCAGCGCGTAACATCAACGGCAAGGCAATCCTGTATGCCGATGTGATGACGAATTCCATCCAGCGTGCCCTGGCGGAAACCGATAGAAGAAGGGCCAGACAAGTTGAATATAATACGGTGCATAACATCACACCGAAAGGCATTAAAAAGGCCGTGGTGGATATAATGGAAGGCGCATACACTGACAAAAAGAGAGGTGGACGTTATGCAAAGGTTGCTGAACAGGTCAATCCCTATTTCGGATTGGATCCTGGCAGTATCTCAAAAAAAATCAATTCGCTAGAGAAACTGATGTATAAACATGCGCGAGATCTTGAGTTTGAAAAGGCTGCGGAAATGCGGGATGAAATATCGAAGTTACGGGAAGCCGGGTTGGAAATTGTACGAAACTGAATCG
>JBCKWF010000159.1:0-2579 GCA_038922895.1 Gammaproteobacteria bacterium | reverse complement strand
CAATCTCATGTTGGCTCAGGTTTAATTATGGTCAAGTGTAATTCCTGGCAAACGATTCAATCTGCCCAAGCACCGCAAGTAAGTCGATGGCGAGGTTGTAAGCCTTGTTGAGTATTGCTGACTGAATCGCTGGATCGTCAGGATAATCGTGCGAAAACTCGTTGCGCATTTCGCGCAGCAGCAGCCAATGATCAGCGGATGGAATCGCACCAATTTTCTCCAAGCGATTCAGCTTATCCAAAAAAGCAGCCAAGTTGCCTTGATCTTTGGTTAGCTCCAGTACTGCTGGAAATAGATTCGCTCCCATAGCGTCTTGCAACTTTGCAAATCGGGTGGAAAACTGATCCAGAACAGCCAATTCTGTATCGTCTAACTTGCGCATCCCCTCAACGGTAAGCGGAAACTTTGGTCGCAAATTGCCCATCGCCCAAGCTAGCCGGTCTGCATGGCGTTTACACACGCCCCGTGCTGCCTCATAGTTGTTGTTCATAATAACCTCACCCCCTGCCCCTCTCCCGCTTGCGAGAGAGGGGAGAAAGGTCATGGCGCGGCGGCAGTCTTCAAGCTTGCGGATGTCGCCCTGAATGAAGTTTAAGTTGGCCCATTGTTCTGGTGTGACCAGTGATTGCACTTCGTCCAGGTTGTGCTGGTGGCTGGTGGCGAAGTTATCCAACCCGACGACTCTTTGGTTGAGTTTAAGCAAAGCTTCAAGCAGGTTGCTGCCGATGAAGCCGGCCACGCCAGTTATTAGCCATGAGCGGGGATTGTTAGTGAGTTTTGTTTGGGTTGTTTCGTAGGCTGTCATTTTAGTTTTTGCAGTCCTGGGGTGCCCAGCAAGGAGCGCATTTGATGAATGGCGGTTTGATTCAGGACTTTCAGCCGCACGGGCTGATCCAGACCCTGCCGAATAAGTTCAGCGTTGATACTCTCCAGGTTTGACAGCACCACCAGTTACTCTACCGCCGCATGATCGCGGATATTGCCTCCTTTGCCTTTGTTTAGATCGCGCCATTGTTTGGCCGTCATACCGAACAGGGCTACATCCAAAACGTCGGCCTCAGACGCATAAATCAGCCCTGCGTGTGCCTTGGTGATGCTGTGCGGAATAAGGTTTTGCGCAACGGCGTCGGTATGGATGCGGTAGTTGATCTTGGTCAGCGACCGGGTAAGGTTCCACTCCAGCGAGCGACTGCTGATCTCTTCGTCTTTAAGTCGCTGAAATTCCTTGATGAGGAAAAGCTTGAATTCCGCCGAAACCCAAGATGCAAACTCAAAGGCAATATCTTTATGGGCAAACGTGCCACCAGATCGTCCAGATGAGCTTTTAAGGCCAATAGCTCCAGTTGCGGAGATCCATTTTGATGGCGAAAGTGTGAAGCTATTGGATCCAGCTTCAACTTTGAAAGGAGTCGAATTCGACCCCTTTAAAATCAGGATTGTTGATTTTTTCCCACAAACCTAAAAACTCAACCGTCGAGCGCGTCCTTAGCCAGTTTTTGACAACATCTTTAGGCTCGTCAGGATTTTTGACTCTGGCGATGTCAGTCAGGGAAATAAAATCGCCTTGCTCCACCCGCGTAAACGATACAACAGTGTCTTGAACGATCAATTTTCCTTTAGTCATTTGGAAAACCTCCTGATTTTTGCGAATGTTTCAATTACAGCCGACCATCGACTTGGTCGGCTGGGAACAAGTATTTGACGTCAAACAGTACGCAATTCGATTTGCCTAACGCACGAATTTTTTCTACTCCCATTTCAACAAACTGTTTGTGCGATACCACCAACACAATCGCGTCGTATTGACCTTCGACCAGTTGGCCGATGGGTGTTAATCCATATTCGTGCTGCGCTTCGGCGGCATCAATCCACGGGTCATACGCATCCACTTTGGCGTTGAACGATTTGAACTCGTTGATGATGTCCACCACTTTGGTGTTGCGCAGTCCCGGGCAGTTTTCTTTGAAGGTGAGTCCCAACACCAATATCCTGGCATCCACCACGTGAATGCGCTTGTGCATCATCAGGCGCGAAACACGCTCTGCGACATAAGCCCCCATGCCATCGTTAATGCGTCATCCGGCCAGAATCACTTCGGGGTGATAACCCAGTTCCTGCGCCTTGTGGGTGAGGTAGTAAGGGTCGACGCCGATACAGTGCCCACCCATCAAACCAGGTCGGAACGGGAGGAAGTTCCATTTGCTACCGGCGGCTTTTAGTACTTCTTCAGTATCAATCCCCATCCGGTTGAATATGATTGCGAGCTCGTTGATGAGCGCGATATTCACATCACGCTGGGTGTTTTCAATGACTTTGGCGGCTTCTGTCACTTTAATGCTAGATGCCTTGTGCGTGCCCGCCGTCACGACGCTGGCGTAAAGCGCATCAACGTAGTCGGCAATTTCCGGTGTGGAACCGGAGGTGACTTTTTTGATGGAAGTAAAGCGATGCCCCTTGTCACCTGGATTGATACGCTCAGGGCTGTACCCTGCAAAAAAAATCCACATTGAATTTGAGGCCGGGAATTTTCTCAATGACCGGGATGCAATCTTCCTCGGTAGCGCCGGGATAGACTGTTG
>JBCKWF010000158.1:0-2607 GCA_038922895.1 Gammaproteobacteria bacterium | reverse complement strand
GCGCGAAATATCCTATTACACTCCGGTAATCCGCTATACCGGCTGTATCCAACATGGTGGTATGGGTAATCTCACCTGTAGTAATATCCTTGAAGACAATCTCCCGCTGTTGCGCTTCAGTGAAATGCTGGTATTCAACCTTTTCGTTGCCAAAGCGGGCTATCTCCAGCTCTTCCAGATTCTTGTATTCGCGGTAAATTCTTGGGGACAACACGGGTATCTCTATATCCAGTGCGTTAATGTCCTTTTTAGTATTTTCATTATCTATTTCAATCACGATAGGCGTTTTCGGTCCGGAACCCTCACCCATCGGTTTGCGTTCCAGTTCCACGCCTTCAGCCTGGATGGATTCCACAAAATCCATAAACGCATCCGTGCCTACCACACTCACATATTCTTCGACACTATCACCCACATACATTTTGCGCAGTCCGCGTCCCAGGGTCTGCTCCGGCAGGATATTACTCGGTGCCGCATAGGCCCGCAGCCCAACGATCGTCGTTACATTACGCACATCCCAGCCTTCCTTCAGCATCAATACTGAAACAATCGCTTTATACGGGCTGTCCAGATCATCAATCTGATTGGCCTGTTTACGTAATAATTCCAGTTCTTCTTTTTTCTTGCCCGAGGCAGTTTCGGCAATCTCACCATTATTCTTGGTGTGAATGACCAGCACTGCGTCTTTAAGATCAGGATAGGTGGTCTCCAGATATTCCGCCACGTCATCACAATTTTTCGTATCATCGGTCATGACAAACAGAATGGATTTTTTGCCCAGCTTTTCATGTTCGGCATAGGCCTTGCGCCACTCAACCACGCCCAGATGCAGGTAATCTGCATATTTTTCGGTATATTTAGCGCTTTTCTGTTCCTGTAATTTAGCGCGGCTGGCGAAATCCGGTACCACGGGATGCTTCACCACATTCTGTTTAATTGCTTCCACCAGCGGATAATCGGCA
This sequence comes from Gammaproteobacteria bacterium, assembly GCA_038922895.1. Lineage (GTDB taxonomy): Bacteria > Pseudomonadota > Gammaproteobacteria > Eutrophobiales > Eutrophobiaceae > Eutrophobius. The sequence continues at coordinate 1,645 of JBCKWF010000158.1, read as the reverse complement.
ACCGTCTGTACAAAGATAGCCCCGTTGTTGTGCTTGGGCGTTGCCGTCACATCCACCTGTAAAGACAGTGCGCTGTCCTTATCATTGAGGACTACCAGTTCATGAATATCCCGGACAATATCCCCGAGATCCACCTTCGAATCCGTTGTCGCCCCGGTGGGCCGCTTGCCCAGGAAATAATCCATGGTATCGTCATCATCAGCAGAAAACGCAATATCATCACTGGCATAGACACGATGAATATTGGTGAGAAAGATATTACCTGTCGGATGGGTCACATGCACATCATCCTGCACGTGCAGGGTAAGCTGAAAATCATCGCGCCAGTTTTGTCCTGCAATCCCGTTGTCCGGTAATACTGGGTCATTAAAAAATATACGTAGGCCCTGAAAATCCCGGTAGATGCGATCCAGCACGATAATATTTGGCGTGATCACCAGAAAATTCCGTGCAAGTTGTGATCCAGGTTCATACAACTTGTGGAAAAAACTCCACGCCAGGATCAGACTCATGACCTTGGTCTTGCCGGAACCTGTCGCCATCTTCAGCACGAACCGCCGCCAGTCTTCATCAAACATACCGGAGGCAACAAGGCCCGTATTGTCAAACCGCATCAGATCATATTTATCTTTAACACCCACCACATCATAGAGATAAATAACAGTCTCTACAGACTCCCTCTGCCCGAAGTAATACTGGAACTCTGCCATAGTGCCGTCAGCCTTGGGCAGCAGGTGTTGCGTCCTGAACCACCAGTTCAATAATGCCTTGCTGGTAACGGTCGCCCCTGCATAATCATCATCCCGCCATTTCTTTACCCGTTTGCGCAACTCCGGCACCAACGGCGGCAACAATTTTTCAAAACTGGATTCACGCAATGCCTCATCCGCCGGGAACCAGCGGATTTCAGGTTCAAGGATCGCATGAGGGGATTCGGGGAAATCAGGATGCAGTGCCATTTGCTATTCCCGGATTTAAGCGTCTTGATTTATATATTATCTTTAACATTTCTTCTTTTACCCGTTGTAACTAAATAAACATCAGGCCCGATTGCGCTCCGGAACCTCCAACGGTTGCCGCTGTGACAACCGCAGGCCCAGTCTTCCGGCTATAGAATTCACATGGCAGTTCATGATTTCTTATTTGCCTTCTTCTTTGATGGTTTCGCGGACTCACTTGTCAATTGCCGCACTTCCCGGCGCAACTCAGCCTGCAACTGCGCCACCGTCGGCAAATGTAGTTTGTAACGGCTGGCAAAGATATTCCGCGCCTGATCGGGGCCGAGTGTGTATTTCACCATGGCATCGTTCTTGTCGGCACAAAGAATCAACCCCAATGTGGGATTATCACCTTCTGTCCTGCGCTCAATGTCGTAGTAATTCACATATAACTGCAATTGACCAAGGTCCTGATGTGCCAACTTGGTTGTCTTGAGCTCGATCAGCACATAACACTTCAGGATAGTGTGATAGAAAACCAGATCGATGTAGTAATGATCCCCGTCCAGTGTCAACCGCTCCTGACGAGAGATAAATGCGAATCCTTTGCCAAGTTCCAGCAGAAAGTGTTGCAGATTATCGATCAACGCCTGCTCCAGTTTCGACTCCATCAATCTCGGTGATTCCGGCAACCCCAGAAACACCAT
>JBCKWF010000157.1:0-2658 GCA_038922895.1 Gammaproteobacteria bacterium | reverse complement strand
TATCGTTACCGTAGGCGAGTATACTGCCAGTTCCTGCATGTCCCGGTAACCATGCCTGGTAATTTCCAGCCCGCTGTAGGTCTCGATGGAGATCGGTACCTCCTGCAGAGATTGTTCCCGACGCTGTGCGGTGACGATAATCTCTTCCAGAGCAGCCTGGGCATACACCGTTACCGGTGTAGACAACGGCAAGGTCAAACCCACGATACTCAAAATGGCCGACAGATGATACTTATTATAATTAATCATTATACCCCCTATGTAGTACAAGAACTGCTTACACGTCTAACTCACTAAAGCCCCCCCGTACGGCAACCACTGACTGACACGGCTGGAAAAAAATCCATAGCTTGTTATACATAATATAAAACATGTTATAAGAAATTAGCAAACTAGCTTTATTATATCTTTATATATCCCGGGTCCGCAGGTCCCTGGCAACCGAAAACTTCTGATACTCTGTCAATTCCGAGCCCAGACCCCAGGTACGGGTCTTCACATCCAGCATATAGGGGCGCCCTTCCGCCAGTGTCCGTAAGCCACGCTGGATCGCATCGCGGAGCATTTCACTGTCGGTGACAACCTCACCCTTGATGTTATATGAGGCTGCCAGGCCGGTAAAACTGACGTCCGGGTTGCCCAGGTAGGAAACGTAATCACGGTTGGCCAGCCCGGCACGGCCACCTTCATGCATGATCCGCCAGCGCGTGGCCTCATAGCTACTATTATTAAGGATGACGGTCATAACGGGGATGTCGTAGCGTGACATCGTCCATAGCGAATCTGTCTGGCCAAACAGAAAACTACCATCTCCCTGGATGGAGACCACCTGGCGATCCGGCAGTGCGATCTTGACCCCGGCCGAGGCACCTACTCCCCAGCCCAGCGCCATACCCGTAGTACGACCGATCTTCAACTTGGCACCCTTGCCGAACCGGAAGTGGGTCAGGGTCCTGGCGGCTTCCCCCAACTCCTCTACAACAACCCCATCCGGATCCATCAGGTCGTTCAATTCATACATAAGCCGTTGCCAGGGTACCGGGCTGCCCTTGCTATTACGGCCGGACTCAATGCGGGCAGCATGCACCCCGGTAGTGTAGGTGGCGCACTTGGCACGACGATCTGCCGTCATTTTCTTGAGCTGCTCCGGGGTAGTCATACTCTTGATCGAATCAATTAATGCACGAGCTGTCAGGTTGATATGCCCAATCAATGCGCCAGCCAGAGGAGTATTGCGACCAATCTGTGCCGCTTCAACTGTTGCATGGATAATCGGGACGCTTTGAATAAAGCTGCGGTCACCCTGCGGGAAACGCGTGCCCAGACTGAGGAAACAGTCGATCGGTTGCTGGTAGGTCCTTAAATAGCTGGAGATATTATTCAGATGATCGATGTATAACGGATGGAAGTTCGGAAAATCACAATGAAAACTGCGGTTATGCTGCACTACCGGCATTGCCAGCAGTTCAGCCAGTTCCACCACGGCATCCTGGGCATTGCACTGGCTCACTTCAAAACCTACCTGCATCAATGGAGAGTTGGCTGACAATAAAAACCTTGCCGCACGCTCCACTTCCTGCGGGTTAGGCGGTAACTCCACCGGTATATTGAGCGACTGCCCGGAATAAATCGTGGCGGTGACATTCTCCTCCAGTAAAAGATTGCGGGGAAAGCGCAGTACAGAAGGACCACCCGGAAGGGTCTTGGACATCTGGTAAGCCTTACGCAGCCATTCAGGAATCCGGTCGGCGCTCTGCACGAGCCAGCGCCATTTGGTGAACTCCTTTACAGTTTCAGTGAAATCGTCAAGGTCCTCATGGCCGTCCCTGCCATCCACGTCGGTTTCTGCATGGTCTGACATCAGGACTATCGGGGTGCGGTCCTTCATTGCATTGTACATATTGGAAGTGGAATGCGGCAAACCAACCCGGCTGTAGAATCCGAAACCAACCTGGCCCGATGCCTTGGCATAACCATCGGCCATAGAAGCGACTTGCCCCTCCTGGGTCGCCTGTATCAGTTGCAGGCCGGGGCGATCGACCAGCGCATCACAGATTGGTCCCAGCCCGGAACCGTTCGCCACGAACAGGTAACGCGCCCCGGTCTCAAGAAGCTGTTCAACCAACAGATCACCACCGGTCCCGGTGACACTGCGAATATAATTATCCGGCATCGGCCCACCTGGCACATACGGTTCGACAGCGGCGATTACCGGCTTGGCCATGGACGTAGAAAAACTTGCGGCTGCTACCCCTGCCAGGAATCCCCGTCTTGATATTTTTGCGTTAACCAGACCATCAAACAATGTAGTCATGGATCCTCCCCTGCCCGTGTATACAAGACCCGCCGGTATATCGACGAGTCACCCTGATGATTCTTTACTTCGCCGCCAGATTGTCCTGAAGATACCTGAGCACGACTTCACGGTCCTTCTCCTCTACCGGCGCTCCCCTGGCAATCATGTCGTACAAAGCGTTTTCCCAGTCTGCGCGCGTCAGTTTGCCTGAGGCCTGGGCGAGATAATCGAGACCATGGCACTGGGTACAAACAGCCGAGATGATTTCGAGACCCTCACCTGCAGGGAGTGCCTGAGCAGAGGCGTCCGCAACGCCGCCTGACAAACCAATGGAAAGAAACAGACTGTAGATTAACGCCCTA
>JBCKWF010000156.1:0-2661 GCA_038922895.1 Gammaproteobacteria bacterium | reverse complement strand
CGTTGACAGTCCTGAACGGTAGTCCGGATCCCGTTTCATTTTAGCCAGTTCAGCCTTGACTAAACCGGCTATCTCTATAGCATGTGGCCGAAACCCAAGTTTGTAATAAAACCACCACACTCCCGATTTCAAGCCGTCCTTGTTATTGTATCCAAGTTGATAGGGATCAACACTGAAGGTATTTACTCCGAATAACTGATGGGCTATAGCAAGGATTCGGCTGTAGACCAGCGATGATTCGCCGCCCCGGAAAGCAGAGAATAGATTAAATGCAAGCTCAGCACAGTTAAATACCGTACTTATTGCACAATATCCAATAGGCATACCGTTTTTAAAAGTCAGCAATCCATAGCTTGCATGAAGCAGATAACGTCGTTCCGGTATGATTCCGATACAGGCAATCTGATATCCGTCCCGGAAATCTACCAGTGTTACATCATGCGGATTTCCATACGCAAACACGTCCAGGTCCCTTGCATGGGTTATCATGGTCCTCTTTGCCAGGTCTATCAGCAGTACTGCCCGTGCCGGGTTTAATATGAGGCTATCGTAACGAACCGTGCGTAGGGTGTTTACAAGGTCCGCGCGTTCATTACGCATAGACTTTGCCTGGTAAGTTATCTGAGTTTCCCAGAGCATAGTTGTGCCTATAGCCGGGCTTGTTGCACCGGGGACGAGTCGATATGTCAGGTCAAGATCATCATGCAATTGTTCCCGTTCCAGGTCGTTACAGTAGATCTTCCCTATCCTGTTTATGTAAAAAACGGCATCGGTCTCAGCATTGGCTTTCAACCGCTTAATCCAGTCCCGGACGGAGAAATCAAATTCATCAAATACGCTTGCCTCACCGGCAGGTATGAGTAGTGGCAGAATCTTTAACAGTTTTTCCTGCTGGTCCTTGTCAATGCTGGTCCATAATAATTGCAGCTGTTCCGGCCAGTTTCTCGACAGCCAGCGTGCCATGGGCCAGAAAAACCGGTATTCAATAACAGTTCCTGCAATACCGGAATTTATCAGCAATTTACGCAAACGTTTCAGATCACTTCTTTTATAAAAATTGCGAAGTATACGGTCTGATAATTGAAAAACTTCGGGATTATCAGGGTAGGCACGGATAAAACATAATAACTCATGAAATCGTTTTATCCGATTAGCCTGATTCAGACGGCCCCGTTCAAGTATACTCAGTAATTCGAGTTTCCTGGTTGCTGCCTCCGTCGTGAATACAGACCTTGATTTTTCCAGCCGCGACAAGCAGGTAACAGCTTTTAACCGGATCCTCTTGAGTTGGCTGGATTTCTGTCGAACAGGCATGCACTAAAACTCAAGGTGCCGGGGACTTCTGGGGAATGGAATTACATCGCGGATATTTGTAACGCCTGTTACCAGCATCAGCAACCGTTCAAATCCCATGCCGAAGCCGGCATGCGGTACACTACCGTACTTTCTGGTATCCATATACCACCAGTAATCCTCTACTGACAGTCCGAGTTCCTTGATCCTGGATTCCAGCCTGTCATAGCGTTCCTCGCGCTGGCTACCACCAATAATTTCTCCGATGGATGGAACCAGAATGTCCATCGCGGCTACTGTTTTAGTATCCGCATTCTGGCGCATGTAAAATGCCTTTATCTCTCTTGGATAGTCGTAAACAATAACCGGTTGTTTGAAATACTCTTCCGTAAGAAACCGTTCATGTTCGGATTGCAGGTCACTACCCCATTCCGGCTTATAGGAAAAATCACGATCTGATTGTTGCAACAGGGTAATTGCATCAGTATAGCTAACCCGGGGAAACTCACGTCCTGCAATATTCTCAAGGCGCTGCATCAACGCTGTATCCACAAACCTGGCAAATAAGTCCAGATCTTCGGCGCAGTTCTCCATAATAAACCGTATCAGATGGCGAATTAATTCCTGTCCCAGCAGCATATTGTCATTCAAGTCGGCAAATGCAACTTCCGGTTCTATCATCCAGAATTCAGCAATATGGCGGCTGGTATTCGAGTTTTCAGATCGGAACGTGGGACCAAATGTATAGACTTTACCCAGACTGAGGCAGCAGGTTTCAACCGAGAGCTGGCCTGATACAGTCAGGTTGGCTTCCTTGCCGAAAAAGTCCTTATCATAATCAATTTTACCATCTAGCATGGGGACACGTGCAAGATCCAGCGTGGTCACGTGGAACATGTCTCCGGCACCTTCACAGTCAGAGCCCGTAATGATCGGCGTATGTATCCAGTAAAATCCACGGGTATTGAAGAAATCGTGTACAGCATGCGCCAGCCGCGAACGAATCCTGAACATGGCACCATACTTATTGGTCCGTGGGCGCAGATGGGCAATCGTTCGCAGAAACTCATCCGTATGCCTTTTTTTCTGTAAAGGGAAGTCTTCCGGCGACTGTCCCAGTAACTCCAGCGCAGTCGCCTTCAGTTCCCATTGCTGACCTTTACCCGGAGATTTTATCAAGTCGCCTGTGACAGATACTGCCGCTCCTGTAGTCATTTTGCTGATTTGCTCATAACCGGAAATATCCATGTCCGCAATGACCTGGATATTGGCAAGACAGGAACCATCATTCAGTTCAAGAAATGAAAAGTCGCGTGAATCACGTCGGGTCCGTACCCAACCCTTGAGGCCAATGCCGGATTCCGGATG
>JBCKWF010000155.1:0-2748 GCA_038922895.1 Gammaproteobacteria bacterium | reverse complement strand
ACCCTCAGGATCCTGCCCGGTGGGGTGTAGTCCGGGATCCAAACCGTAACCGGTGTCTTGGAACCGTCAGCATAAAGATGCCGGACTTCTACATCCTGCGGCAACAGATACTCAGTGATTTCTTCCGTTTTCTCATCGAAGCGATAGAGCCGGTTGTTATTCGTGAAATCGGTCGTCCAGACTGTATTATTATGGTTGTCTACGGATACATCATAAGGGGCAACAAAACGCTGTCCAGGCACTACTGGCCATTCACGGATTATTTCCGTCACGGGATCCAGCATGCCAATATTACCCCCCTTGAATTCGGCAAACCAGAATCTATCCTGCTTGTCGATATCCGCGCGACGCGGCCTGGAATCGGGTGTCGGGGTTTTCCATACCTTGAATTTTTCCGTGCGCGGGTCAAACTTTCCAATCGTGTCGCTGCCAAATTGTGCGTAATAGACCAGACCGCTGGAGTCCACAACAGTACCATAGATACCACCAGGTGCTGGCAGCGCGTAGCGGGTGAATTTTCCGGTCTTCGGATCGAGCCTGAACAGACTATTGGTCTGGCTTGAACCTACCGAAATAATACCGGTAGAGGAGTCGATGCCAAATATCCCTGTCCTCTCATATTCAACAAATTTATCTTCCACTGTAAAATGCGTGAAGATCTCGGTTCTCGGGTCAAATTTGCTGATCGTGCCCTGCCACAAGACGCCAATCCAGATGTTACCGTCCTTGTCCATCTTGATTCCATGGGATCCACCCAGCCTGCCCGGTTTTGCTTGCGGAAACTCAAACTCCACTATCTCGCCGGTTTCAGGGTTGAGTCTGCCTAGAAAATTCGAGAAATGATCCGTGAACCAAACAAAACCGCTGTTCGGATCCGGCATCACATCGTGCAACCAGGGCGCACGCGGATCGCCCCTGATTACAATCGAGGAGGCTATCTCGGCGCCTCGCCTCAGCGCATACTCGGTTATCTCAATTCGAGTCGAGGCCTCATCGGCAGGTCGCGGTAGCAGTTTAAAATCCAGCGCTTTACCATGATTCTCGGCAATGTAGTCTGCCATCTTGTTGTTTGCAGCCCGGGTCTTGTCAAGAATCGCTTTATGCATTTCTACCGGGTGCGTAACTCCGTTATTATCCTTTACCCGCATCCGCTCGATAGTGCTCAACCAGCCATCCCGCGTGCGCGCCTTCGCCTGCCAGATGAACTGCAAGCTATGGCAATTACCGCAATCAGAAAAACTGGCTCTTTGCTCTTCCGTTCCCGGGAGTGCGTTCAATAATTCCGTTGCCGTTACATCTGTAGACGTCAGCTGGCGCGGGCCCAGCTTCATATCCGGTATTTTAGCGCCGCGATCCGTAACCTCCACTGTCTGCATTTCAGTGGCTTTAAAACCTGGAGTGTTGATATACACGTTATAGACGCCGGCTGGCAGGTCGCGGTAGGCATATTGACCCTGACTATTCGTGTACGCCATAACCGTAATCACTGATGTAGCGTCAGCTGCTGCCTTACGTTCAGCGCGGACCGGGATCCCCATCAGGGGCTCACCGGAGGGTGAGTGTACTTGTCCCTGCAAAGGTGCAGCCAGAATCTCGGGTGAACCCGAGAACAGAACCAAGGTGACGGTAATACTACCAAGAAAACGCATTGCCCTGACCATACTGTCCTCCAGTCTTTTCTAATTAAAAATTAAACGTCATCAGAGATCTTAAAAAAAGTTCACACGAACGCGTGCACCAAAGTAGGCATGCTGACCGCGGCTTGGCTGAAACAGCTGTTGGCCGTACAGAGGAAGGGTGGTCTGCAATTCCCCGGGATACCACTGGCTGAGCGCATTCTTGCCGAATACTTCAATATTATAGCGTCCTGATTTGGACTCTACGCCAATAGCAAAATCAACCAGTCCATAGGGTTTACCCAGCACAACCGGGTGTTGATTTATCTGGTAAAGCTGTTCGTCCTGCCAGGTCCACGACACATTCGCATAACCATCCCAGGGCATATCGGCCAAGGGCAGGGAATAGTAACCTGCAATCCGGTATTTCCAATCCGGCGCAGTGGTCATAAGAGCCCCTTCCAACGACTGAAATGTTTGTGTGCCGACTGTAACGTTGCACCCTTCGGCGGCCGTCTGGCCGGTGTAGCAGTTGAACAAGCCTGATGTCATTCTGGCATGCGTATAGGCGACTGACCCGTTAAGATCAAAATTCTCGGTTACCCGGAAAACGAAATCTGTCTCGGCCCCATACGATTCCAGATCGCCAATATTTCGAAGTACGGTTCTCGGAGGAAATGCGCCAGGGATAGAGGCATTCGCTTGCAAGCCTTCTATCTTCGTAAAGTACGTAGCAAAACTGACTGTATGCACGCCACCAAATATACCCTTGAAACCACCCTCGATCGATGTGGCGAGTTCCTCGTCAGTGATTGCAAGATCAGCGGTGGCACCAAAATCCATATCCGCGCTTGGACCCTTATACCCCCTCGCCAATGAGATATAATAGTTATAGTTATCATTCGGCTGCCAACTGGTCCCGATACGTCCGGACACATTGTCAAATGTGCGTTTTGACAGGAAATTAAGAGTTAATGGGAATTGGGTGTAATCCCGGGAGTCAATGGTCAGAGGCGTATTCACCACATTGGGGACTACAATCACATCGCCGGTCACACGAGTGTAGGTCAGATTCGAATTCAGTACACCGGTGGTGAAAGCTGCGATGTTTTGGTTTGTCGTATTACCTTTG
>JBCKWF010000154.1:0-2772 GCA_038922895.1 Gammaproteobacteria bacterium | reverse complement strand
GCTAGTGATGGAGTGAAAACCTTAACTGCGTTATATGTATATAAGTTATATAAAATATCTGCCACATTGGTTAGAATTGGAAGTTCAGGGATACAGGAGGAGTAATCGGCAATGTTGATATTGACACGCAGGATAGGCGAATCACTGATTATTGGTGACAACATTAACGTCACTGTGTTAGGAATCAGAGGGAACCAGGTTCGCATAGGTGTAAATGCGCCGAAAGATGTTACTGTACACCGTGAGGAAATCTACGAGAAGATCCGGAACGAACAAGGTGGAAGTCAGGGTAATGCAACCAAAAAAAGTGATGATCAGAGTGATTCCGACGTTGGCTGTCCTGAATAAAAAGTAACAAACACCCGAATCAGATAGTCCCAAACAAGCTCAGCAGCGGGGCAACCAGCCACTGTATATCAGTTTCGTCCGCAGAGGTGGCTGACAAATCCGCCGGGTGATGCATGGACGCATAGGTTACGGACCTAAGCACGCAAATTTGAACAGCAGCGCTATAGCGATGCCGGCCCCGAAGGGGTGAAGTACAGGGACGTACGGAATAGGGCGCGGAAGAGCGCCTGTTAAAAGCGTTATAAAAAATTCAGATTCTGATGTCACCAGATTTTGGAGAGATGGCCGAGAGGACGAAGGCGCTCCCCTGCTAAGGGAGTATGGGTCATAAGCCCATCGAGGGTTCGAATCCCTCTCTCTCCGCCAGCCAATAAAAAAAGCGGGCACATGGCCCGCTTTTTTTATTGGTATGTGAGTTGGATTCGAACCCTTGATGATAATGAATGGGTTTGACAAATTCGTCTGGAGCGACAAGGACGCACGTAGTGCGCCCGCAGGGCTCGCGTCATGGAAAGGCACGAGTCAGTCCCCCTTTCGCCAGACAGTCTCGTCTCGAGTTAGCGTCTCTGTTCCCCGTATGTCGGTGCCTCGCTCGATGTAATGGGACATGATGCGAAGAAGATGAGGGGTGACAAGCCGTTTGTCTTTACCAACCTGAAGGACGGTGTCGGCCTCGAGGCTGTCTATGCATTTATAGTCCGCGCCAGCATGCTGGACCAGCAGTAGATACAGGGATTGCCGGTCAGGCAAGTAGAATACCTCATCGTCAGCATGTGTTGCTGAAAAGTTTGCTCTGGCCCCCTGTAGCAGATATACGATAATATCTGCAGCTTCTGCCAGATCTGTCTATAGAGGTGTAGCGATATGAAGAGTGTGATTGGCCCCTTGGTAGTCATGTTGTTTGCCAGCGTGCCGGTGTACGGCCAGGACTGGCATATGCCTGCCGATCCGGAACGGTGTCCGTCGAAATGGGGCGAGGCAGACCAGCGTGGTGCAGCGAACATGATGACACCCGGGTCGGTCGTGGCAGCGATGCAGCTGGTCAAGACCGGTCAGATATTTGAGCTGGGTGAGGTGTTGACCACCGACCCGGAAGATTCCTATATCAATCGAGGCCGCGTGTTTAATATCTACACGAAGCCTGCTATACCCATACCGGACACCCGGGTATCACACGAGGAACTGGTTATTACCGAGCTTGGACAGGTCGGTACGCAGCTGGACGGTTTTGCCCACCAGATGTATGGGACCAGTTTTTATAACTGTTTCCAGTATCAGGATATCGCCACGCGCAGTGGATTTAGCAAGCTCGGTATAGAAAACGTCGGATCATTATTATCTCGTGGGGTGCTGATAGATGTCGCAGCGTTAAAGGGTGTCGACATGCTGGCCCAGGACTACGAGATAACGGATATAGACCTGCAACAGGCGTTGCAGAGGCAAGCTGTATCGTTGCAACCTGGCGATACTGTCCTTATCTATACCGGCTGGGGCAAACACCGCGGACAGGACAATAAACTCTACGGTTCTGATACGCCCGGCATCGGTACAGCTGCCGCTCTCTGGTTGGTAGAGCAGCAGGCCATGGTCGTGGGCGCGGACAATTGTTGCATCGAATTCAGGTCGGCCAGCCGGGATGAACTGCCGGTGCACTCGATATTGCTGATCCAGCATGGCATCTATATGGTGGAAAATATGGAATTGCAGGCCCTGGCAGAGGCAAAGGCGTATGAGTTTTTATTTGTAATGCAACCGCTTAAACTGAAAGGGGCGACAGGCGCTGCTGTCGCACCGATTGCTATTCGCTAAATGCGCGTTGCCTTTCTGACCTGAGGGGGGTCCATGATCAGTGTAATAATCAACAAACGAATTTTTACTTCGGTTGTCCGCAGTTTTATATTGTTGCTGCCGTGCAGCCTGTCCGGTCAGCCCGTGGCTAACGGTGAATGGAGCGGACACGCTGAAGAGGGCCATAACATGGCACTGGTTGGTTACCATGATCTGCAGGGACGTCCTGCCTATCAGCCCGAGATTGTTCAGCAGGGTGACAGATGGATCGCCTATGTCGGTCTGATCGGCGGCAAGGCGATGAATGATGTGACTGGTGTGGTTGAATCCAACGGTACTATCATTGTAGATGTGACCGATCCGCATAAACCGGTCACGCTTTCACAGATCCCCGGTAGTGAAGATGAGGCCAACCGCGAAGGCAGTGGGGCACAAATGAACCGGGTCTGTACGATCAACGGCAAGACCTTCCTGTTGCGCAGCTTTGGTAGCAGCCGGCATGAGTTATGGGACGTGACAGTGCCGCGTGAGCCGGCCTTTGTGATTAATGTGGCCGATGACATAGACAGCGTGCACAAGAACTGGTGGGAATGTGATACCGGAATTGCCTATATTGTTGCGGGAGATAAGGACTGG
>JBCKWF010000153.1:0-2774 GCA_038922895.1 Gammaproteobacteria bacterium | reverse complement strand
CACGCCGCGTCATATCGTCAAACTCATTGTCGATCTTGTTGATCCTCGCTACGGCGAAACGGTCTATGATCCGACATGTGGAACGGGCGGATTTTTAATCCAGGCATTCCGTCACATCAAAAGCAAAGTCCGCGAAACGCCAGCAAGATTGAAGATATTGAGCACCAAATGCAATATAGAATATGCCTACTATGTTAACCAGACATCAGAACACAGGACCGGAGTGATTAAAATTAAATCACTCCGGTCCGTATTTTTGTAATCAGGATTTAAGCAATATATCCAGTGACAAGCGATCCATTATGTAAACAAGGCATTATGGACACTGCCGTCCTGCGCAACCCTCCAGGGGAAGATCATGTTCCATTGAGTATCATCTGACCTGACCTTGTTGGTCTTCACATCATCGAGGGATGCATTGAGCTTTTTCGACACCTCCTCAGGAGTCGGCTGGACATTGCCCTGATCATCATGGGCGCGGGACATCAGGATCGCTTCATTGCCGTTCCAATCCCAATCGATACTGAACCGGGTCAACGCGGTGGGCAGTACGGGGGATTCGAGCCTGGCCTCTTTCCAGTTCTTGCCGCCGTCGGTGGACACATCAACCGTTTTGACGGCACCACTGCCTGACCAGGCAAGACCGGACACCGTGTAAAATCCCTTGCCCTGCAACTGCTGCGCGCCGGAGGGATAAGTGATAACCGATTTGACCGAATAGATTGGCGAGAATCTTTCGGACGGTGTCAGGTAAGGCTCGTCCGTCACCTTCATACGGTGTATCCATTTGACATTGCTGAACCCGCCGAGACCCGGCACCACGATTCGTAACGGGAACCCCTGATGCGGACGCAATGGCTCGCCGTTCTGACCGTAGGCCAGGATGGCCCCTTTCATCAGATTGGCCAACGGGATGCTCTTGCTGTGGCGGACGCGATCCATACCCTCGCATACCACCCACTTGGCTCCGCTCTGTATACCGCACTCCTTCATGATCAGTGATACCGGCACCCCGGTCCATTCACTGCAGGCAACCTTGCCGTGGGTTTGTTGCACAGTGGTGTGACCCGGGCGGGGATAGTTGGCCTCGCACTCCATGAACAAGATACGGGAGACAAACGGCAGACGCTTCAAATCCGCCATGGAGAATTTCAATGGCCGATCGACCATGCCATGAATATATAACTCGAACTCATCCGGGTTAATATCGGGCGGATAGGCGCCATGGGCGCTGCTAAAATGCAGCGCCGACGGGGTGATGATCCCGTACAGATCCTGCAGCGGTGTCAGGGTGTTGCAGTCGCTGGCAAAGCTGCAGTTGGCATGTCCATCGCTTACCCGCACTGATTTTACGTACAGTGATCGTTCACCATAGGCGCTGAGCGCCAGCCGGTTGCGGGTCTCCTCCTGCGCACTTACAGCCGGCATGGCCCCCGCCGCCAGGCCGAGAGCGGCGCTGTTCTTCAAAAATTGTCTACGACCCTTGTGGTTAGTCATCAAGAAATCTCCTCTGTATTAGTAATCTGGATACAAGATCCTGCGTTGGCTTTAATCGTTATGAGGCCGCTATTTAACTCGAAGTTTCCGGCGATTCCTCCCATTTAGCGTTACCCGGCATTTTCACCTGTGGGCGGTTCCTCCCATTTAGCGTTACCCGGCATTTTCACCTGTGGCAGCGTCTTTTTATTCATCACTTGTTTTTCTCCGATGATGTTATTTCGATGCAGCAGGAACGCGGTCAGCGCATAGGCCTGATCCACGGTCAAGGTCCGCTCCTGGTGCATGGGCATGGCGCGGTAGATATAGGCCCATACGGTCGTGGCAAAGTAATATTTTCCGCCGCGCATTGCTTCGCTACCATTCTTGTCCTTTGCCACGATCTGTGGCGCTGATCCGGCGGGTGAACTCGTGCCTTCGCCGTTTGGACCATGACACATGGCGCAGCGTTGGGCGAACAGGGTGGCCCCTTCGGCTACGGTTCCTTGTCCTTCGGGCAACAAGGTCCCTTTCCGATCTATCAGGGTATCCATGGCCGCTATCTCGGCCTCACTCGGTGTAGTACCAAGATCATAGGTTTGGCCCTGGGCCAGTACCACACTGCTTGCAAACAATACCGCGGTTATCAGGATAATATTCGGTCGCATCGGAATTTAGTCCTTACTAAAAGGTCAGGACAGAACGTAAAGGTGAAGTCAGGAACATGGCAAGGCATACTGAGATTGGGTGAATTCGCCGGGTACCGGAATTTGGCTTACACATGCCCGGGCGACGGGATGCCCATTCGGGCATTCAGTATGGAATCCAGCCCGCCGGTTGCATCCAGCGCTCTGATCCTGCCTGGTGATTGTACGGCTTGAATCGACCAATGAAGTAATAACCTCCCCCCACCCGCTAGCCCGGTATTGAATTCCGCAGACCCCCGTTACCACATGATATCTGGTAACACTGCCAGCAAATATAGGCATGACGACCGGGGCTGTCAATAACTACAAATTTCGGGACACGTGAAAAACTATAATCTTATCAACCCGTTATCCTAACCGGGTAACGGATAGGAAATTCAACCGCCCCAATCAAAGTATCACACGGTATTTCTTCGTGGTAAATACATTTTTACGCACCGTCATGCCTCCCGATTTGCCATCAAAACCTCCGGCTTATTCGACACAAGCGGCTGTTTTGCCACTCACCGGCAGTCGCGGGCACACGCCCGCCCCTCAGCCAGCTCAGTGCTACTTATCTCACGTTACCAACTGATGCGTTGATCGTACTGG
>JBCKWF010000152.1:0-2830 GCA_038922895.1 Gammaproteobacteria bacterium | reverse complement strand
ATATTTTATTGTCGGGAATATCACTGAAGACAAGATAACTTCCATTACTTACCCAGACCGGCCCCTCAACAAAGCGGTGACCATTCACCACTTGTTCGACCTTTGCCTCGACGGAAACGATGTTATCAAGCGCCGGGGCAATCCGGATTATCGAAACCGGGTCTTGTGCAACCGACGAATCAGCAAGGCAAGCTAATAACAAGGTCAGAACGAAGTAATGCTTGTTCATATAATTAATGAAGTTACCTCAGGTGTGTGTATTGCGTGCTACGTCGTCTTGATGTCAGGTATCCATGGATTATCTACCCAACCGGCGCCTGTTCTCCTGACCTGTGCATCAATAAGATAGGGCTTGCCTTCCCGGCTGGCCCGGCCGGCGCGCGCTAATGCCGCCTTTAGCTCACCTGGTGACTTCACCACTTCGGCTTGCACGCCGAATCCCTGGGCAATTAATGCCATATTCATGTCTGGCTTACCGAGATAATCATGGACGAACTGGTCCGTCTGCGCCATCCGGCCGCCCGGGTACTGTTCGATTACACGGTTGTGCGGGCCGGCATACGCGTGATTGTTATACACGACGGTAATCACGGGTAGTTCGAGCCGGGCCATGTTCCACAATGCAGTCGGGCCGAAAATAAACGTTCCATCTCCGCTCAGGCAAATCACCTGGCGACCGGGACGTGCCAGCTGTACACCGGCAGCCGTACCGACACCGGTACCCAGGTGTACACCAAAATAATAAAATCGCTCACGCCCATTGATCGGATCGTATACAAAGCTATGGGCACGTCCGTTAGCACCCGCATCATCGACGATGATCGCGTTACTGTCGGCAAATGCCGCCACCTCGTAAGTAACCCTGTCGGACAGCAGCGGACTGTCGTCCCAATACGGGTTTTTCGATACCTGGGCTGTAAGTGCATCACTCCGCTGCCGATAAACCCGGCTGGCATCCAGCCTGTTTCTGGCAACCGTTCTTAATGCTGATGTCATGCGATCATCAATTGCTGCCTGCAGATCGGCCAGACCATACGCTACATCTGCAACCAGTGGAACATCTGTGCGCAACACGAGGCCGATGCTGTCAGCATCGATACGCATATCTATAAACCGGGTATTGCGGGGAACAATCAGACTCGCGCCTGTATGCTGTAATTTATCGCCTACATTAAGGACTACGTCAGCGGATACGGGATAAACAAGACTGTCTGTCGAAGCCAGATCCCCCATCCACAGCGGATGGGTCTGGGGGAAACAGGTATGAACCTGGCGGGCCTGCACAACTGCCATACCCAGTGTTTCTGCAAGCATAACGACCTGCGAAAATGCCTTGGCGCGATACACCTCATCACCAACGATCATGACCGGCTGTTTCGCATTGACAAGCAGATCAGCGGCCCGCTCTATCTCGGCTGGATTCGGTCGGACCCGCATCCTCGGATCGAGCTTGTTCTGATTGATGATCTCGGTACGAATTTTCTGTCCATCGAAATCCATATACCAGCTCACATAGCTGGGGCCGTATGGCGGTGTCCAGGCCGCCCTGAACGCCCGTCGCATCGAATCCGGAATTTTGTCAGCACGATGGGCCACCCAACGATACTTGGTAATAGGGGCGACCATATCGTCCTGGTTCTCCACTTCCTCGAAGGCATCCCGACCCAGCGCAGCTGTTCCAGGCCGTGTATAGCTATAGAAGACCAGCGGCGTCTGTTCCTTCCAGGCGTTATACATTTGACCCATTGCATTGGTCAGACCTACAACGCCGGCCTGCATGACGATAGCCGGTTCACCGGATGCCTTGATGTAACCTGCGGCCATGGCCGCACCCGGACCTTCATGCGGGGTAAGGATATATTTCAATTTTGGCCGATCGACGAGCGCCTCGTAGAAAGAAGCGTCCTGGCTTGCCGAATTGCCGAAGACATAACGTACGCCTGATGCCAGTAACTGTTCGGCCAGTGCCTCGCCGGTGCTACCCTCAAAAATACGCAGGCCCAGATCATCGGGATCCAGTTCCTGACCATGCGCTATATTAATAACTGACTGCAGTACCGTCTCTGCCGCTGTAAGCGATACGCCTGTTGCTACAAGACCATTTATAAATTCCCGCCGTGAGATTGCGGCGGACAGATATCTTGCTACCAGTTCTCTCATTTGCTTGCTCCTGCCGGATATGTTTGAGAGAGATAGTCTGCGATCGCATTTATCTGTTCAGGCGTCCATATTCCCCCTTGTCCAACCATACGATAAACAACGCTGAGCCAGCCTGCGTGATCAGTTTTCATGTCTTTCCACATCCCATCGCCATGACAGCGGAAACATTGTTCGGCGAGCACCTGCTGGCCGGGGTTATATGACGAACCCTCGCCAAAGTTTGTGGACAAATAATCTATAATGCGCTTTCTGTCGGCGTCATTGATAGGTGCCATGTAAGTTGTGACCATGCGGTCGACTGTTTCCGCCCACACCTGCGGCGATGCCCGCTTTACCAGGACCGTACTTAAGGCATGGCAGTTCGTGCATTGAACGGTAACCATATCGCTGCCGTCTCCTGCCGGCATCGACGCTGTATCCTGGCCAAACGCAGCAACGGCCGCGAACATGCTGGCTAATATTATTAATAGGACCGCTGTGTCGATAACAAAGTAGCTGTCCGGACTTTTCAGGCCTGAAATCATTACTCCCCCCGCTGAGTATGCTTTTCTTGTTTAAGGTGATTCTATCTATTCCAGAAATTAATTCAAACAAGGCTTTTTTGAGTGCTGACACAATGATGCGTTGCACCACGCAGGGCGAGGCATACGGGTTCGCGTGCCTGAGATAC
>JBCKWF010000151.1:0-2867 GCA_038922895.1 Gammaproteobacteria bacterium | reverse complement strand
TCCGAGCACCAGCACATCATTATTTTCCACAATTCGAAGTTTGGTCGCATCATGGCGCTCGACGGGGTCATCCAGACCACGGAAAAAGACGAATTTATCTACCATGAAATGCTGACACATGTGCCTATCCTTGCCCACGGTGCAGTCAAGAATGTGCTGATCATCGGCGGTGGTGACGGCGGTATCCTGCGCGAGGTATTGCAGCATAAAGGTGTTGAACGTGTGACCATGGTCGAGATCGATGGCGCCGTTGTCGACATGTGCAAGAAATTCCTGCCTGGCCATTCGGCAGGTTCATTTGATAACAAGCGCCTGAACCTCGTGATTGCCGATGGTGCCGATTTTGTCCGCACCACAAAGGACAAGTTTGATGTCGTCATCGTTGACTCAACTGATCCGATCGGTCCCGGTGAAGTGCTGTTCCGGTTTGATTTCTACCAGGCCTGCAAGGACCTGATGACACCCGGTGGCATTATTGTTACCCAGAACGGAGTTATCTTCTTCCAGCCGGACGAAGTAAAGAACACGGCCCGCTGCTTCAGCAAGCTGTTTGCCGGCTGGACTGTCTACTCGGCTGCCGTCCCGACCTATATTGGTGGCGTAATGGGATTTGGCTGGGGAACCGACAACGCCGAACTGAAAAAGATCCCGCTGGAGACACTGCAACAGCGCTATGCGGCGTCTGGTATCGAGACCCGCTACTACACACCGGAGATCCATAAGGCCAGTTTTGCCTTGCCACAATATGTAAATGAGCTGATTACCTCCGCGCTTAAATGAACCGGACACTTGAAATCGCCTCACCGGTAGCCGGTTATGACTGGCAGGATCTGGTGAATGAGTACGGTTCACCACTGCTGGTGCTGGATTGCGAAGTACTGCGTAACCAGTACCGCCGTCTGAAAAGTGCGTTACCCAAGGTGGAACTGTACTTTGCAATCAAGGCCTTGCCAAACGAGACAGTGATTGTGACGCTACACAAGGAAGGTTGTCATTTTGATATCGCGACACAGGGTGAGGTCAAGTTGCTGGAAAAGAACCGCGTCACAGCAACCAAGACTATCCACACACACCCTATTAAACGCGATATTGATATACGTTCCACCCTCAGGTTTGGCTGTACTACTTTCGTGGTCGATAACGAATATGAACTGGAAAAGTTTGTTCGCTACAGGGAACGCGTCGGTCTGTTATTGCGTCTCAGTTTTCCAAATCCGGATGCGGTAGTCAATCTGTCGAAAAAATTTGGCCTGTCGGTTGAAGATGCACCGGCCTTTATCAGCAAGGCCGAGCAGCTGGGTATCCACGTCAAAGGCATCAGTTTCCATGTCGGCTCGCAATCACCGCATTCGCAGTCGCATGTGGATGCCATTAAAAAGTCGATGGAGATCATAGAAGACAGCCGCAAGACCCGCGACATCCCGATGAGCATACTCGATATAGGCGGCGGCTTCCCGATTAACTATGATGGTTCCAGTATCGATATTGAAAAGTTCTGCAAACCGATCAACGATATACTGGATACACTGCCGAAGAATATCCATGTGATTGCAGAACCGGGCCGTTATATTGCTGCACCGGCCATGACCTGCATCACCTCGGTCATTGGCAAGGCAGTACGTGATGGCACACCCTGGTACTACCTTGATGATGGTGTATACAACTCGTTCAGTGGCCAGATCTTTGATCATGCGATCTATCCAAAATATGCGCTTAAGCAAGGCCCCACCCACGCCAGCGTGTTGGCCGGACCCACCTGTGACAGTATCGATGTGGTCGCAGAAAATATCGAACTGCCTGATCTTGGCATCGGCGATCTGATTGTGGCACCAATGATGGGCGCCTATACCAGCGCGACCGCTACCGAATTCAATTCGCTGCCAAGAACCAATATCATCGCAGTCAATGTCGAGGAAAAATCGGCTGCGAACATCAACCGCATTAACTAGTATTTCAGCTGATGACCGGTGCTGATACAGAACAGGTCAAGGCAAGCGAGGTACTCCATCATTATGGCATCCAGCAATCTAGAATCACCCCTGTCGATATAGGTCTGATCAATCGGACCTGGCTGGTTGTTGATCAACATCACAAATACATATTGCAACGGGTCAATCCGATGTTCACAGCGGATATCCATCAGGACATCGATACGATTACCCGTTATCTGCACGATCATGGACTGACCACGCCACGCCTGATCCGTACCCTGGAAGACAGCTTGTATTGTCAGATGGAGAACCGGATCTGGAGAATGTTTGATTACCTGGATGGCATTACCGTCAATACCGCAGACAAACCCGACATTGCCTTTCAGGCAGGGGTTGTACTGGCCAGTTTCCACCGGGCGCTGCTGGACCTGCAATACCAGTTTCGCAACCAACGGTCCGGTGTACATGATACGAACCGTCATTTGCAGGTATTACAGACAGCACTTGAGTCCAGACAGGACCATGCACGCTACACGGACATACGGCCTCTGGCCGTCGAGATACTGGAAACCGCCGTCCATCTGCCGCTACTTCCGGAACTAACACCGCGCATGGTGCATGGCGATCCGAAGATTAATAATTTTCTGTTCGACAGACACACCGGCAGAGGCATTTGCATGCTCGACTTTGATACGCTCGGCAAAATGGCGCTGCCACTGGAACTCGGCGATGCAATGCGTTCCTGGTGCAACCCTGCCGGCGAGAATTCCGGCCAGGCATTTTTCTCGATTGGGATATTCAGTGCGGCCTTGCAGGGCTACGCCTCCGGGTCTTCGGCATTCATTACTACCCGGGAATGGACATCGATACTGCCCGCAACGCAAGTAATCTATGTCGAACTTGCCGCACGGTTCTGTGCAGACGCATTGAACGAAA
>JBCKWF010000150.1:0-3017 GCA_038922895.1 Gammaproteobacteria bacterium | reverse complement strand
AAAGAAGTATTACTGGATAATGTAAAAAGGAACCTGCGCACGTATCGAAATGACAAGGCAGAGCAGGTATTCTCTTCCTGCCTGATTTATCAGAGCAAGGTCATGGCCAACATGGTGGAACTTGCGCAAATCGTCGCAGATACCAATGTTACCATACTCATATCAGGCGCAACCGGAACTGGCAAGGAAGTTGTTGCCAGAGCAATTCATCAGGCAAGCCCCAGAAAAGATCATCCGTTTATAGCGATAAACTGTGGCGCCATTCCCGAACAACTGCTTGAATCAGAATTGTTCGGGCATGAGAAGGGGGCTTTCAGTGGCGCAATAATAAAGCAGGATGGATTGTTCCAGGCTGCCAACGGTGGCACTTTATTCCTGGATGAGGTTGGAGATCTTCCACTTAGTTTGCAAGTAAAATTATTGAGGGTGTTACAGGATCTGAAAGTACGGCCTGTAGGTTCCACAAAATTTCATACCGTTGATGTCAGAATAATTACCGCCACACATCAATCGCTTGAGCAAAAAATCAGGGATGGTGAATTCAGGGAGGATCTTTACTATCGACTGAAGGTGGTTCCCATTATAATGCCTCCATTGTCGCAACGCAGGGAGGATATCCCGCTCCTTGCATCACACTTTCTCACTACATACGCGGAAAAAAATAAAAAGCCGGTCAAACATCTTGCCCCTGAAGCATTGCAATATCTTGTCAACGCTGCATGGCCAGGCAATATCAGACAATTGATCAATGTAATTGATTTGTGCGCCACCCTCTGCAAGAACGATGTCATAACGCCCGGCCTCATACAAATGGCATTACAGGACAGACCTGGACAGATAGCAACCTTTCAGGAGGCTAAAAAAGAGTTTGAACGCAGCTATCTGACAAGCATCTTGAGTATTACTGACGGTAATGTTGCGAATGCAGCCAAAATTGCCGATCTGACCAGAATGTATATAGTGCCTGACAGAAAACCCCTGTTTTTGAAAAAAGTTGCTGCCTGAAATTGAGGGATACCGCCGCTTTTTTCATCACAAAACTTCTGCATGGGTATGTTTTCAATTTTTCGACACCACAATCTGTTTTCTCTCGATTTTCGGACGAGTGTCTTCCTTGATGCGCAAAATCAGACTCTTCAAAGAAGGTTTTTTCGCGTTTGTTACGCCGCCAGCTTGTAGGTGGTATCGCGGTCGGAGTATTTTCTTTTCCTGCGGGCACGCTTTTCCTCCTGTTGCCACAGAATGGCGCCAATGCGGTGGATATTTCGTGCGACCACCGCCAGCGCAATATAACGCCTGAACCCGCCGATTCCATGATCCGGGCACCGATCCAGTCCATGCACTTCAAGCGCATTAATCGCCGACTCAACCGCCGAGTGCTGACGTCTTGCCTTGACGAACGCTTCGGATTGCTCTGCCGCTTGCGCCTGATGCGAGAGCTTGCCTTTCCTCGGTAACACCGCCAGCGTCAAGTATTCTTTCAAACCGTGCTGATTCTCTTGCGAATGAAAGCCCTTGTCGAAGCTGCAGACCACTAAATCCGGAAAACGCTCTGTCGCGCCCTCTACCATCGACACGGTCACTTGCTCATCGGTCTTTTTCTCCATGACCTGATGATGCAAAATGAATCGGTGCTGGTCTTCCAGTATGCAAACCCTGACGCCCAACTCCACGGGGACACCGGCTTTGCCTTTGCTTATCCATTCCGTGTGCGGCTCAAAAATCGAGAATACTTTCTCGCCATGCGGGATGGTTTGCCCAAGAATGACGCGCCGCTTCGTTTGGTCGATCTGGCGCGCCGCGTGTCGCATGTAACCTGCAATCTCCAATTTGCAAGCAACCTCAAGTGCGCTGGTGAAGCCACGCTTCTCAAGCACGGAAAGCGTGCCTTGCGCTTTGCTCAAGTAGCGCATGGCAACGTCCAGGTACTCTTGATGGGCTTCGACTATCAGTGCCTGATTCTTTTCCTTCTGCGCTTGGGCTTTGCTGCGCTTCTTGTTTTGCGCCGTACGCATGAGTCGCTTCAGATGCTTGACGTTGTGGGCGCTCTGCCTCCAGTCACTGAGGTCATGGTCTTCACTTAAGCGCGCTGTCAGCTCCACGACCTTGCGCAGCGCGTCAAACAACAGGTTGATGTCGGTCGGATAATGCACATTCGTCTCAACCACCAAGGAGTCGCAACGCCCACGCAGCGCTTCGCCTTCGTTTTTTTTTAACAAAACATGTCCACCGCTCACCACCACCTGATTGATCTTGTCCAACAGTTCCGGCGTGAGCAATCCAACGTTGTACCCCAAGGGCAGGCTTCGCGCTCTTTCAACCTCTGATAATGGTATGACTCCCGAGCAAATGTCCCATGCCCCAGCATCTCCCTAAGCGTCTTGTGCTCATTCACAAGCTCATGCACCCGGTCGTAGTCGATGTTCAGGTCTAACCTCACCACGCCGCATACCAAGATACTCCACAGCGTCATACCAGGACGGCCATTGCGCTTGTCCACCTTCGGTGAAATTTCTTCTTCCAGCAATTGGAATATCTTCGAGCGCAGCTCCACATCCATGTACAGATACTGCAATCCTTTTAAAATTCGCGGAATGTCATCGCGCGATTTTGGGTTGAACCTGATTTGTGAAATATCCACTTCGCCGATTTGCATCTGTACATTCTGAACTGCCCGCATCGCTGTCTCCCTTATCGAAATCACATCACCTATGGAAGAACGTTTTGCTCAGCAATTGGTGTACGCGCCGCACCCAATATGAAGAATATTTTGCGTACCGAATCGATGCGCAATTTTACTCGAAGATTCCCGCCAATTGCGCATCCCAGCCCCTCAAAATGCACGAACAAGCCCACTTCGCTGCAACATTCGAAAAACTTCGCCTCCACTAAATGCCTTGAAACTAGCGCCGATACTGAGCGTCGGGGGTTTTAGGCCAAGCACTATATACAAACTGTTAAGTGAACATGAAATCAACCCTGATAATTTCAGGAAGAACAAGAGTTAAATAGACAGT
>JBCKWF010000149.1:0-3037 GCA_038922895.1 Gammaproteobacteria bacterium | reverse complement strand
AAGTATTACTACTTGAATCCCCGTGTTCACGAAAGACGAACGCACCGACCACATAATCGAGCGCCCCCTTCGTCCCGAGGATCTGGAACTCATTGGAAACTTGATCGGTCTCTTCGACAGATCCCCAAGATACAGACCCTAATACAGGCAGGCCGGTATGGTCAGCAGCAGAGTCCGATTCCGTTTTGCGGTACCCCATGATGTTCTTGAATGACACATCGCCGAAGACCCCCCTTTCGCCAATATCCCATACCGTTGTATTTTGAATGGTATTCGCTTTGGTATCCATGTATTGTCCTATTTTATGCGGGAGAGGACCGTTGCCAGGGTTCTCCGCCGTGAATGGCGGAAAAACGAATATGTCAGGCGTATACATAGAATAGCCCTCATACTTCCCCGCCTGCTGGCTGAGCGCAAGATACTTCTGGGCATGAGGATAAATCTGGGCACGCTGCCCGGTGTCGGCTTGCGGCGCAATATCTCTTATTCTTAGCCCATCTGCAACAACGTCCGAGCGAAAATAACTGTAGATCGTCGTAGAGGTGAGTTGTTCATTGGGGGTCCATAGAAGCGATGCGCGGAGGCTATGAGTATCCACGTCACTGAGTTTCTGTCCGGTGTTGAGCATCAGCATATAACCGTCGCGCGTCCGGTATTGTCCACCCAGACGAAGGGCCAGCGTGTCTTGCATAACAGGAATATTGACCATGCCTTCACCAGCCCGCATGTTATATTCACCCCCGGAGGCCTCAGCATAGCCGTCGAATTCATAGGTGGGCGCACGCGGCGTGAACAGAATCGCACCGCCGGTCGTGTTGCGGCCGAATAAGGTCCCTTGTGGCCCTTTCAGTACCTGCACCGATTCGAGATCAAAAAGATCGGCGTTCGCACCAACGGGACGTGCCCAGGGCAGGTCCGCGAAATAGATGCCTATCGAGCCATCGGCCCCCGGCTGTACACTGCGGTTCGCCTGCCCGCGAATCGAGATCACGGGGGAAGCGGAGCCGCGTACCCCACCCATTGTGGTAAACAGACCGGGGACAACCATCGGGAGGTCAAACATGTTATGAATCATCTGGTTTTTTAACTGAAAACCACTCAACGCGGTGATCGAAATCGGGACTTCCTGTAAGTTTTCTTCGCGCCGTCGTGCCGTAACAACGATCTCTTCAAGACCGCTCGCAGTTGGAGCGCTCGTTTGCGCCGCTACGTCCGCATTGAGTCCCAAGGTGGCTGCCATGGCAATAATGACACCGCCGATAACCTGATGCCTCTGTCTATTACAAACCATTGCAATTCTCCCGAATCTGAATTTATATTAGTCTTAAGGAAGCTCTGAATAAGTCCATCCAGAACTTCTCAGGGCACGTGAAATAAAAATGTGATCTTATTTCGCTTACAAAATAAAATGCTTGTAGCCTTTGATTTTGGTCACACAACCCTGAGTGGCGGGAACCTCTGACTTAATCAGAGGTCCCTTAAATCATAATTACCTGAATTTTGAGTTATTGTCAAATGTGAGACTTGTCCAATGGGGTTTGAGTCTAAACAGACGACTGTAAGCGGTCATTATGCGAGGCATGGTGATCAATATGAACGACGAACAGTTACATACCTTGGCTCAGTTGCAAGCCTTTTTGGACGGAACCACAGCGGTTGATTTTGCGGTATCCGCCGATGAGCGCTACGATTTTATTGCGCGCACGCTACGCCGTTTTGGCTATGGCTGTCTGCAACGCGCCGACCAAGCCATCGTGTTGCGATTTCTTGAGCGCGTGAGCGGCTATTCGCGCCAACAGATCACCAGACTGGTCAAACGCGGCGGTGATCGTCGCCAGCTCGTCAAGCGCTACCGGAGTTCACGCACCAGCTTTGCGCGCACCTACACCGGCGCTGATGTGCTCCTGCTCGCTCACACCGATACCTTGCACGGCACACTGTCCGGGCTGGCCACCAAGAAACTCATGGAGCGTGCCTTTGTGATCTTTGGCGAGGCTCGCTACCAGCGCCTGGCGACGATCTCGGTGGCGCATCTGTACAACCTGCGCCAGCGCGCCGGGTATCAGCGCCAACGCCAGGTCTGGACCAAGACGCGTCCGATAACCGTCGCTATCGGTGAGCGCCGCGCCCCCGCGCCGAACAACCAGCCGGGCTACCTGCGCGTGGACACCGTCCATCAAGGCGATCTGGATGGCATCAAAGGCGTTTATCACATCAATGCCGTGGATTGCGTCACCCAGTACGAAGGAGTGGCGACTTGTGAGCGCATCAGCGAGGCATTCCTCATTCCTGTGCTCGAAGAATTATTGCAAAGTTTCCCATGCATTATTCTCGGATTTCACAGTGATAATGGATCGGAATTCATCAATGCACCCGTTGTGAAATTGCTCGTCGAAGAGCAAACAAAATCACGTTCCCGGCACCGCAACGACAACGCCCAGGCTGAATCAAAAAACAACGCCATCGTGCGCAAACACCTGGGCTATAGCCATATTCCGCAGCACTTCGCTGCCATCGTCAACACCTTTTGCCGCAACCATCTCAACCCCTATATCACAACCACCGCCCCTGCCTGTTCGCCGAAATCATCACCGATGCCAAGGGCCGCCAACGCCAGCGCTATCCCTACGAACTGATGATGACCCCTTACGAAAAACTCAAATCTCTGCACAATCCCGAGCAATACCTTAAAGCCGGGATCACCTTCAAAATCCTCGACGCCAAAGCTGCTGAATTAAGCGATAATGCATCTGCACGGCGCATGAATGACGCTCGTGCAATTCTCTTTAAAACCATTTTTAACCGATCGAAGAAAGTCGCTTGAATAGATAAAATCTCCACTCGCTCAGACTCAAACCTCGATTGGAATGTACTATGTGGTGTTTGGCAAGTGGAATCAAGCGGCGACCTGGTCAACTTCTGTTACCTCTATCCCGTCTTTAAATTTGACACCAGTAATCACCTTGGTCAGGTAATTAAAGGCTCGCGGATTCAACAACGAAGTGCAACTTTTTCTAACAGTATGATGGGGCGAGAT
>JBCKWF010000148.1:0-3056 GCA_038922895.1 Gammaproteobacteria bacterium | reverse complement strand
AGGCCGATCTTGAAATTACTTACCTTTACCACAGGTCACAGTACCGACCAGAAACTTGGTGCGCATCTTGAAGCTAACACTATCATTGATTTGAACCGGGCCTATGAACTCATATTCAATGCGAAAGCGCCCGGGTGGTTTGATTCAGTCAGCAAGTTACTGGCTGGCGGTGAACCGGCCATGAGTCTGGCCAGGGATGTATTCAAAAAGGCACAGGGGAACAAGGACGGTTCCCTGAAATATGACATGAACAAGATTACTTTTCATCCGCCCGCAGGTGATCGTGCAAAGATTCTGTGCGTGACCATGAATTACACGTCACACGCGCAGGAAAGTGGGAGCAAACAATCTGAAGATCCTTATTTCTTTTTAAAGTTTGCAAGCATAATGACAGCACATGGTGCCACGGTCTGCCACTCGAAGACATCGAAGAAACATGACAGTGAAATAGAACTGGGCATCATTATCGGTAAAAGGGGCAAATATATTTCCCGCGAAGATGCGATGGATTACGTGGCTGGATATACGGTCGTCAATGATTTCACTTTCCGCGATCGGCGTTCCCTTAGTGCAGACCCAAACAGCGCCCGCCTGCACTGGTTTACCCTGAAAAACCTCGATAATGCCTTGCACATCGGGCCGTGGCTGGTAACCAGGGATGAGATACCGGATCCTTATGCACTGGAGATAAAATTAACGCTGGATAATGATCCAGATCATAAACAGGTCGGGTCTACTGCAGGTATGATGCACAAAATAACGGACCTGATTTACCATGCGTCAAACGGTCTGACCCTGGAACCCGGGGATGTAATCGCTTCAGGAACTCCGCATGCTGTTGCCTTTGGAAGCGAACGATGGCTGCAAGATGGCGATATCCTCAGGGCGGAGATAAGCAAAATAGGTGCGCTGGTAAACCCGATTAAAGCGGAGGCCTGATTACCGAGCAACTAACGATATTGAATGACTAGACAAAGGGTGAGCAACCATGAGTGAGCAAGTAAAAACACCAAGAGACCTGTTTATCGAGGATTTGCTGGAGAACAACTTCACTACCTTTTTTGTCGCGACTCATCCTAAATATTCTAAAAGCAATCCTGCTTTTCGTTTTACACCTGAGCCGGTAAGTGTTGCAGTCCCCTGGTCCTGGCAATACGCCGAAGCCAGAAAACGGCTGATGGAACTGAGCACTCTACTGACCCAGGAAGAGGCCGAACGAAGAAACATTAACTTCGTCAATCCTGCACTGAAGGACTTTATGCCGGGCGCTGCATTGCCTACGCTTCGTGGCGGTATACAGCTGTTGCTGCCAGACGAGAAGGCATTCTCGCATCGCCATTCTGCCAATGCGTTCCGCCTGATCCTGGAAGCCCCGAAAACCGGCGCATACACCACGGTCGAAGGTACCAAACTGCCCATGCACATGGGTGACCTCATCCTGACCCCGAACTGGACCTGGCACGACCATCATAACGAAGGAGACTCCCACGTGATCTGGTATGACGGCCTGGATGTACTCATGGCATACTGGATAGGGGGTGTATTTTACGAAGAGATGAAGAATGCTTCAGGTGATCATCAATATCAACCTGTCCTGCATGAGGCAAATTCAATCACTGATGCCTATGGTCCGGGACTGTTACATCGCAAAAAGATATTACCGGATCATATTCCTGTTTCTGACAACACCCTGCTCTACTATCCATACAGCAAGTCCAGACAGCTGCTGCAGGATCTTGCCGCCCAGGGGGCGGGAAACCCGCATGAAGGTGTGCTCGCTGAATATGTGAATCCTGTGACTTGTGGACCCGCATTTCCGTCGATGAATAATTCTATACGTCTGATTAATGGCAAATCCACGGTGGAAGCAATGCACAGGACAGAAAATATTATTTATATCCTGCTGGAAGGTTGTGTGACATTTCATCTTCCTGGTAATAAGAGCTTTACCGCCCGGTCACATGACGTAACAGCGCTTCCATCCTGGGTGCCCTACAGTATTACTAATTCAGAAAAGGAACCCGCTGTACTGTTTTCCCAGTCTGATAAACCTCTTTTCCAGAAATTGGGATTTTATCGGGAACAGCGCGCCTGACTTTACCAACGAACCGGGGATCCGGACCCGCAAGATCAATACAGTCGAAATAGTGTGCTTGCGGACTATTTCGGCCCTGACGGATCAGAATTCAAACCCGTTGGCCCCGGTAGTTTGAACTATTGGAAATAACATCATGTCAAAGCTGGAACTCACTCCAGAGACAAACCATTCGAATGTCAGACCCGCAAGGCTCTTTACCTATCACAGTTAAAGTCGTACCATGAATGGCTATGCCTAAAGCTTCAGTCACACAACTAACCAGTGCCCGTATTCCAACCGAATATGGCGAACTGCAACTCTGTTATTACGCCAATACCGAGGATGACAAGGCACATCTTGCCTTTTACCTTGGCGATATCAAGAAGGCAGAAGATGTGCTCGTGCGTGTCCATTCAGAATGTTTCACCGGAGATGTAATGCGGTCCCGGCGCTGCGATTGTGGAGAACAGCTGGACCGGGCCTTGCAGTTGATCGCCGAGGAAGGTTGTGGCGTGGTGGTTTATCTGCGCCAGGAAGGACGTGGCATAGGCCTGTTGCAGAAAATCAAGGCGTATAACCTGCAGGATGCGGGACACGATACCGTCGATGCAAATCTGATGCTGGGACATCTTGCAGACGAACGGGACTACACCCTTGCCGCCCGTATACTCGAAGATCTTGGTGTCAAATCCATCCGCTTGATGACGAACAATCCAGTCAAAATCAGTGCACTGGAAGATGAGGGCATCAAGGTCAATGGGCGGGTTGAACTGGAATGTGCGATGACACCGGATAATGCACGCTATATGACAACCAAAGCCGAGCGCATGAACCATTTGTTGAAACTGAACAATTTTGTTCCGGTATTATCCGGCTCCGGCAAGCATGAACCTCAACCAACAGATTGAAAACTGGTTCGTCACCCGCAAGGGTTCATTTCAATCTGCAAAACGTCCCTATGTAACGCTGGCCTATGCCC
>JBCKWF010000147.1:0-3098 GCA_038922895.1 Gammaproteobacteria bacterium | reverse complement strand
GACCGCGATCAGCCCGCAGTTGAGGTCCTGCACTTCGAGGATAATCGTGGGAAGGGTCAAGCCGTGATTACCGGTATGCGACGTGCATTAGAACGTGATTTCACACATGCACTGCAAATCGATGCCGATGGCCAGCATGATCTGAATGATCTGGAGAAGTTTGTAGCAACCAGCCGGGAACACCCGCAGGCAGTGATCTGCGGTTGCCCGGTTTACGACGATTCGGCGCCCACCCATCGTAAACTGTCACGTTACATTACTCATTTCTGGGTATGGATAGAAACCCTTAGCTTTAATATTAAGGATTCCATGTGCGGGTTTCGGGTATATCCGCTGGGGCTCGTTGAACAAGTGTTGAATCGTTACAGTGTCGGTAAGCGTATGGATTTTGATACCGAAATTCTGGTCAAGTTATACTGGGAAAAAGCCGAGATAATCTCTATGCCCACGCGGGTCATCTATCCAGAAAACGGCTTGTCTAATTTCAGATTATGGAAAGATAACTGGCTAATCACGAAGATGCACGCCCGCCTGTTTTTTGGCATGTTGCTGCGTATACCCGACTTGATTTCCCGCCGCAATGAACAGAGCAACCAACAACACTGGGCCAGCATAGCAGAAAGAGGCAGTCGTATCGGTCTAATGCTGATGTTCTGGGTATATCGTCATCTGGGCAGGTGGGTGTTTTTGCTGATCTTACATCCGGTGACTCTGTATTTTTTGCTGACTGCAGGCACAGCCCGACGAGCCTCCAGACAGTATCTGAAGCAGTTGGCAGCATATCAGGGCTGCTCAATGAAGATCAGCTTTAAAACCCTGTATGCACACTTCTATGCATTTGGCGTTTCCGCTATCGACAAGCTCGCTTCATGGATAGGTGATATCAAGCGTAGCGACGTTTTAGTTCATGGTGAAGGTCTGTTCAATGGGATTATCGCCTCAGGGTACGGCGCGGTTTTCATCGGTTCTCATCTGGGTAACCTGGAACTGTGCCGTGCCCTGGGTGAGAAGGGCGGGCGTTTCAGGATTAATGCTTTGGTATTCCACAAGAATGCCCTGAAATTTCAGGAACTGCTACGCGCCTGCGCCCCCAAAGTCGGATTGAATATGATTCATGTGGAGTCCATTGGCATTGATACTGCCATCCTGTTAAAGCAGAAGGTCGACGCCGGTGAGATCATCATTATCGTCGGAGATCGTACCCCGGTGCAAAGCGTCGGCAGAGTGCAATATGTCGACTTCCTGGGCAGGAAGGCACCTTTTGCGGAAGGGCCCTTCATTCTTGCCAGCTTACTGGAGTGTCCGGTCTATCTGATATTCTGCATCATGGAATCAAAAACCTACCATATCTATCTGGAGTCCTTCGAGCAGAAACTGAAATTATCCCGCGCCGAGCGTGCACACAAGCTTGCGGAAAAAATGCAGGCATATGCCAACCGACTGGCTTACTATTGCATGAAATCCCCTTTACAATGGTTCAATTTCTACGATTTCTGGCAGTCAGACAGCTCTGTTGAAACCAGGAAATAATGGCCGGTACTGATGGAATCGATTAAGCTAAAATAGCCACTTTGGATGAGAAGTAACAAGTATTATGGATAAGCTTATCAGTGCTGATGTCCACATTAATGTGCCATTTTTCGATGTCGATCCTATGAACATTGTCTGGCACGGTCATTACATTAAATACTTTGAAATCGCACGTTGTGAATTGCTTAATAAAATAGGCTATGGCTATCGTGAAATGAGACAATCCGGCTACAGTTGGCCGATCATTGATCTCCACGTCCGTTATGTGAAATCAGCTACGCTCGGCCAGGATTTAATATGCACAGCAAAAATTGTTGAATATGAAAACCGCCTGAAGATCGTCTATGAAATAATTTGCGCCAAGAGTGGAGACCGGCTGACCAAGGGCCACAGTATACAGGCGGCAGTCAGTCTGGGCGATAATGAATTACAGTTGGTATCACCACCGGTTTTGTTAGAGAAATTGAGCAAACTATGAAGTTCATATCTATGTTGTTTGTTAGTATCTGTTCATTTCCACTATTTACTCTGGGTTGCGAACTGGCAGATCTGAGTTTTCTGGTGCCAGACATCAAGGTTCAGTATGAATTTATCCAGAGCAAGACTGTGGCAGCGTTGTCCAGGCCTTTAATTTCCAGTGGGGTATTGGGTTTTAGCGCAAATGAAGAATTAATCTGGCAAACCCAGCATCCGTTTAAATCAACCCTGGTAATCAGTGCAAAAGGGTTGAAACAATTTAATCAGAATGATGTGCTGGTCAGTGAACTTGGTAATCCGATGGTGGTAAAGTTGTCGCAAATATTTTTAAGTTTGTTGAGTGGTAATACACAAAAATTAGAAACAGATTTCACGCAAAAAATAACTTGTGAGAACGGCAGTTGGCAGATAAGCCTGACACCTGGTAGTGGCAGCTATGAAACTTTATTATCTTTGATTTCACTGAGTGGGACCCAGTACATTGAAAAGATTACTTTTCTGGAAGCGCGAGGTGATTATACTGAAATTCTATTATCTGCCCCGTCCAATAATCACTTGGGAAATTTCGAGATGTATCTTGGAGACTAGAATAAGGGCAGTTGCCTGGTGTGTACTGGCAGTTATGCTCGCATGTTACCTTACGGTACTCACAAAAAATAGTAGTATTAACATTGATAGTAATATTCTCAGCTTGTTACCTGCAACAGAAGCGGATGCTGCAGTAGAACAGGCTTTCAATAATTTTTCCGAAAAGAGCATGCGTCGCCTCGTATTTCTGGTAGTAAATACGAACATGGCTAAAGCAAGGCAGGATGCGGAAGAGTTAACCCGGGTGTTGCGGGAAAGTCCATGGCTTACCGAAGTAAAACTCGAACATCATGATGGAGAGAAGGCAGCCAGCGGCGAATATTTTTTCAATTATCGCCACCATCTCCTGAGTAAAGCAGATGAGGCGTTGTTGAGAGAGAGAAACTATCAAGCCTTCAGTGAGGATGCTATTCGTCAGGCATACGCACCCTTCTCTGGCGCGCTGATAGATCTGTTGCAAAAAGATCCTTTTCTCTTATCTTATCGTGCCGGCATGGCCAGTT
>JBCKWF010000146.1:0-3135 GCA_038922895.1 Gammaproteobacteria bacterium | reverse complement strand
GGGGCTCCTTCGAAATGACAGAATATTGGGATTATTTCAAACTGAGCCACTACACTGTAGTCATGGAACTCGCCATTGATATGTTGACTGATACAACATAGACGCATGAAGACTTCTGACCTCACCTGCTGGAAATGCAGTGCAATACTAACAGACCTGCTGTTACCTTTATCCCGGCTGGCCAAATGTAAATCCTGCAATGCCGACCTGCATGTATGCCGTATGTGCAAATTTTATGATACGACGGTCAGTAATAGCTGTACGGAGCCGGTTGCAGAAAAGGTCACTGACAAACAACACAAAAACTTTTGCGGATATTTTCAACCGGACCCTGATACAGCCCGTATGTCTGGCAACTCCGGTAATGATACTGCAAAAAGTCACCTGGACGACTTGTTTGGACTTGGTGCTGATAAGAAAAAGACTGAACAGGCACTTTCGCCGGAAGAGGAATCAAGGCAAAAACTGGCAGAATTGTTTGGCCTGAAACATGACAAGTAATCTTATATTCTGAATCCAGTCCCGGTCATTACTTCACGCAGCGATTCGACCAGCAATCTGCTGATGCTTTTGCAGTCGTTAAGGATGTGTCCCTGGTTAATCTCGATTTCAATTCCGAAATAGGCCAGTGCGGGCAGTTTCTTCCTCAGCCAGGTGGTCAGGCCGTCTGCACTGCCCCGGTATGGATAGTTCATCCTGGTCACATAGTTGGATGATCGGTTCAGACTGTCCTGCAAGTTGGCACAGAATGACTTTTCCATTTTCCTGGCAGGATCATACAACAGGCCGAAACCGGCATTCCTGATTTGTCCTGCCAGTACTGGTGTAAACGAATGTATGGACAGATGCAATACCGGGTACCCATCTGCAACTGTATCCAGAATTTGCTGCTCCAGAACCTGACGGTAAGGAAAATAATATTTACGCAGGATATCTTCCCGCATGCTGTCATTACAGTTTCTGGTAAATTCAGAAAACAGTTTGCGGTGATGGGGTGAGCGGTTCAAATCGACCAGTAGCCGGCTGGTCTCCGAATAAAGCAGCGGTGCAGACAGTCCTTGGGCAACAGCTTTTGCTATTGTCAGTGCACCGATGTCCAGGCCGCGGTGTGTACCGATTATTCGGGCACCCTTGCGGAACAGATGACGGTATGCTACCGGTATATGGTTGCCGCCGTGTTCACACGACAGGATCAGATGGCTAGTCGATGCCTTCAAACAACTGTCCCCTTGCAAGGCAGTCGGACAATACCCGGTATACTTCGTGAAGCTTTGATTTGCGGTAACCCTTCAGCAGCGGTTTTGCGATCCGGCGCGCCAACGGACCGGATGCAAGGATCGTCCTGACTGCACTGTCGAGTCCGGCATATTCATTAGCAAACGCTGGTTTGACCGATTCGTACAGGTACTGCCAGAGTTCACGCGCTTCGCAGCGGCGTTCAGGGAACCTGAACATGCGCAGAAAATCCCGGTTATCAATCACGGTCCTGTCGGCATAGCGGATGGTATCGGTAAAAATCACAGCCAGCGCTTCAGTGGATATCGTGAGCAGCTCTGGCAGGTCTGCCCATTCGTTATCTGTCAGTTTTTTCAGTACGGCAACCACCAGGCTGGCAATGGCCAGATCAGCGACAGGTGTTTCCTGCACGTCCAGCACGCGGATTTCAAGTGCATTACATTCAAATTTGGCTATGGCGCCGCGCGAATTCAGCCATTCTTCCTGCAGGATCTTGTCCGGATCATACGGTGCGATATCTGCGTACATCGGTTGCAGGATGACCTGCTCATATTCGGCCTTGCTGGTGACGGGCTCGGGTACGACCAGGCCGGTAATACTGGGTATGATCTCCGCATTACGCCGGTAAGTCTCCAGCCGCGTATCCATCAGTCCGGTCAGGTCGCCTTCCATTACGGGTGAGCTGGCCGCAATTGCAGGCAGCACCGGCAACAACAACCTGACGGCACTGTGCAGACGTGCAAACTCGGCATCGTTGGCGAACGGCAGGTTAATGTGCATGCTTTGCAGGTTCGACCAGCCATGTCCCTGACAATTAAATATCTTGTTGTAGGTGTCATAGATCTCGGACGCGCCGTGCGGCCACAGGCGTGTGTGCAAAAACGGGTTCATCCAGGGGTGCATCGCGGTCGGCATCAGCATGCCGTTCATATCATCCAGGATAGTATTGATCTTGTTAATATTGTCCTGAAACCGGGCCGGCAAGGGTGACAGGCTAGCTGCCGGCCCGTTTGATTTAAGTTCTATCACATGCAGAACGACTTCGTTCGACCAGGCGATAGGCCCCTGATCAACGTCATTTACATATTCACCCATGACGGCCTTAATCAACTCGTCCGAGACCGGCAATACATCGAGACTGCCGCGCTCGACGATCATATACTCAAGTTCTATACCATACGCCTCAAACAGTGATAATGGTTGTACCGGATCAGTCATTACGAATTTAAACCGCGTTTTCTGGTTTCGATACGCCTGAGGAAGGTGCCCATGATTTCGCGGTAGAGTGCGTCCTTTAAGACGGAGTCTTCAGATCCCGCATCGATATTCGGATTGTCATTCACTTCAATAACATAGCATTTCTGGCCAACCTGCTTGATATCAACACCGTAAAGACCGTCACCTATCAGGTTGGCAGCCTTCAGTGCGGTTTTGACCACTTCATCAGGTGCTTCACCGATAGACAGTGTATCCACGCTACCTTCACTGCTGGTATTGCCCGCCTCGTCCCGTTTGATGACCTGCCAGTGGCGGCGTGCCATATGGTAGCGGCAGACAAAAAGCGGTCTACGGTCACAGATACCGACACGCCAGTCAAAATCGGTAGGCAAAAATTCCTGGGCAACCACCAGATCGGATTTCGATAATAATATTGATACGGCCTGTTCCAACTGCTCCTCATTTTCAAACTTCTTGACGCCCATTGAAAATGCACTGTCCGGTTGTTTCAGGATGACCGGCAGGCCCAGTACCTCCGCAATCTTGCTAATATTACTTTTATGAATGATCAGTGTCTTCGGGATCGGGATCCCATGGCGCGTCATTAATTCGGCCAGATAGACCTTGTTCGAACACTTCAGGATTGAATCCGGATCGTCCATAACGATCAGCCCCTCGGCC
>JBCKWF010000145.1:0-3190 GCA_038922895.1 Gammaproteobacteria bacterium | reverse complement strand
GAAGTCGTATCTTTATTCCTGAACTGGCACGCTCTATCAGTGCATCAATAAAACGCACGCCGATGACGTCCGGTTCAAAAATATAACTTTCTAATACAATAGAAGTTTTTGCAAGACGGATACTTGCAAGCATATCATCGTAGAGTTCGTCTCCTTCAGTAAAAACAGTGAATTGTTCTATTGCCATTAAGTTCTTTCCTGCTGAATATTGGTGATTGGCAGCATGCCCCATCAGGAATTAAGCTGTAGATATTATGTCCAATAACCAGGGCCCTGCGAATGGATTGGGTAATATCCAGACATAAATAGAGTCGGTTTTCAAAGAGGCTGGGAGACTTCACCGGCAGATGAGCTACAATATCTGGAAATATTAACATAGATTCTGCGCACATGAACAAACTCGAAGACAACATACTGGGACAGACTGACGATACGATCCTGATAGACAGGAGCGAGGAAAATGCCTTCGCATCATTATTGATGGCAAAACAGGCTGGCCGCACGCTTGATATCATCAGCCGGGAAATGGATCCTCTGATTTACAACAACCCCGAGTTTGCTGAGACCGTCAAGCAGCTGGTACTGAAAAACAAAAGGGCGAGAGTCCGTATATTAGCCCATGAACCCACATTAATAGTAAAGCGTGGCCATCGGCTCGTCGACCTGGCAATGCAATTGACCAGCTTTATCGAGATACGCGTACCCAGTCTTGAGCATGCCAATTATAATGATTCCGTGTTTATTGCGGATACGACCGGCTATATACACCGGTTAAATCCTGGACGATTTGAAGGAAAGCTGAACTTTAATGACAAGAAAACGTCCAGAATATTAACACATCAATTCAATGAAATGTGGAACAAATCCAGGTCTGACCCGAATTTTAAACGTACATTCATATGATAAAAAAGATTATTTGCCTGTTGTTGTTATCAAGCTTGATGTTGCCTGCAACTGCCCAGCAGATGCAACTCGAAGTCATCCCGCTAAATAACAGTACGTCAGATCAGGTCATTCCTGTGATCCGGCCGTTGCTTGCCCCCGGTGGTACGGTTACCGGCATGAATAACCAGCTCGTTATTAAAACCACCCCGGCCAACCTGGTAGAAATCAAACAATTACTGGAGACGATCGATCGGCCGCTGCGCAGCCTGATGATTACGGTACAACAGGGTATCAACCAGTCTGGTAACAGACAGAACTCGTCCATTTCAGGAGAGTACGGCCCCGGCAATGCCAGGATATCCAGCCAGACTGACAGGCCGCAAACAGGCGGCGTAGTCTTAACCGGCAGAGACCGTAACGGAAACATTGTCCGCTATAACACTGCAGACTCGCAGACCAGCAATAACAATAATAATACCTACTCGGTCCAGACGCTGGAGGGTAGACCCGCCTATATCCAGACGGGCCTATCGGTCCCGATACCCAACCAGAATACGATCATTACCCGCAATGGTGTCGTGGTTCAGAATACGACGGAATACCGCGATGCCAACTCCGGGTTTTATGTATTACCCAGGGTCAGCGGCAACATCGTCACGTTGATGGTTGCGCCGCAAATGTCCTCGGTCAATCAAGGCCGCATACCCACGTTCGAAGTCCAGAATGTCCAGACCACCGTCAGCGGCAGGCTCGGTGAGTGGATACAGATAGGCGGTCTCGACCAGTCAACTCAAGGCAGCAACAGGACAATCACCGGCACCAGTAACCGTCAACTCGACGAACAGCGAACGGTACTGATAAAAGTTGAAGAAATTCGGTAAACTGACAACCTGAAAATCGAGCAGCAGTTCAGTTTCGAAGTACCCTCGACGTTACTCAGACAGGCTCCGTTTCAGGTTGTCATCCTGAGCGAGCGTAGCGAGTCGAAGGATCTTGCTGTTATCTATGGGATAAGATCCCTCGACTGCGCTCGGGATGACAGTATCAACGATAACTAAAACCGACAAGAATTCATGACTTCCAGGAATCCTGATTAATGCTCGTATTGCGCGGGGAACCCGCATTTTCCTTATTTCGAATCGAAAAAAAACTCGCTTCGCTCAAACAGGTTAGTCCCGGCATCCGCCAGATCAGTACCAGCTACATTTATCTGGTCAAACCAGCAACGCAATTATCTTCTGATGAAATTGCCAGACTTGAAAATCTGTTGCATGCCCAATATCAAACGGACTCCGGGGTATGGCCAGGTCACGGTCTGCTGGTGGTTCCACGTCAGGGCACCATATCACCCTGGTCGAGCAAGGCCACCGACATAGTCCATCACTGCGGTCTGGAAAAAATAAGGCGGGTTGAACGCGGAATTATCTGGCAATTCGAATTTAATCAGGATGATCAACCTGACCAGAAAACGCTGTCAGCACTAAAGCTGTTAATCCACGATCGGATGACACAGACGGTATTAAACAATTTGTCCGAGGCCAACACGCTGTTCCAGGCGGGTAAACCCAAACCGTTCAAACAGATCGATTTGCTCGGTGCAGGCAAACAGGCACTGGTAACCGCCAATACCTCTATGGGCCTGGCATTGTCTTCTGACGAGATTGATTACCTGGTCACGGCATTCACAACGCTAGGACGTAATCCGTCCGATATTGAGTTGATGATGTTTGCGCAGGCAAATTCCGAGCACTGCCGCCACAAGATATTCAACGCCGAATGGACGATTGATGGGGCAGCAATGCCGGACTCCCTGTTCGGTATGATCCGCACGACGCATGCACACCATCCTGGCCGTGTGTTGTCCGCTTACACGGACAATTCGGCGGTCATGCAGGGTTACGCGGCGTCCCGTTTTTTCCCGGACCCGGTGGACAATACCTATCACTATCATCCGGAAGATGTGAATATCCTGATCAAGGTAGAAACCCATAATCATCCAACCGCTATTTCGCCCTTCCCCGGTGCTGCCACCGGCTCCGGTGGTGAAATCCGGGATGAAGCAGCTACCGGTACCGGTGCCAAACCCAAGGCCGGTATGACAGGTTTTGCCGTTTCCAACCTGCATCTGCCTGAACTGCCACAAGACTGGGAGATCCATACCGGTAAACCGGACAGGATCGTCAGTGCACTCGATATCATGATTGAAGGTCCGCTGGGTGCAGCCGCCTTCAATAACGAGTTTGGCCGCCCTGCACTTTGCGGGTATTTCCGCAGCTATGAACAGGCCATTCCTGGCACCCATGCG
>JBCKWF010000144.1:0-3206 GCA_038922895.1 Gammaproteobacteria bacterium | reverse complement strand
TTCTCAGTCGCTACGCTGTCTGAAGGTCAGGCTGTTGAGTTCGAATCTCAAAATAGTCCCAAGGGTCCGCAGGCTACTCGCGTTTCAACACAAAAAACCGGCTGAGAATATTTCAGATTAGAGTTCAGGGCCTCGCAAGGCGTAGTTCCCGTTTTATACGCTATTTTGTAGCTTGACTGTATGAGTCAGATTACGGCTTTTCCTGTATCTGGCCCTGTACTTTCTGCCAAGCTTCTCAGCCTCATTAATATCCGCCTGACTGAGTGTTTTCCGTATGTTGTTTAGCGAAACCGCCGGATTCCGATCACCATGTTCTGCCGCAGCGCTAATCCACGCATAGGCCTGGATCATGTCTTTCTGGACGCCCCAACCTTTCCTGTACAATACACCAATTGCATACAAGGCAGGCCTGTATTGTTGTTCAGCCGCCTTGCTAAACCACTCAAACGCCTTCGCATAATCTTTTTCCAGGCCCGAGCCATGCAGATACAGTTTTCCCAGTCTGTATTGGGCAAGATCCAGGCCCTGGTTGGCTGCCAGATACATGTAATCAAAGGCTTCGGTCTGTTCAACAGGTACACCCAGCCCTTCCTGATAGATGATACCCAGCTGGTAACTTGCCATGATATTACCCGCAACACTGGCCTTCAGAAACCAGGTTAATGCCTGGGAATAATCCTGGCTAACACCCTTGCCCGAAAGATAAAGCAAACCAAGCTGATATTGGGCGCGGTGATAACCCTGTTCTGCCGCTACTTCATACCATCTTGCCGCTTCATAAAAATCAACCGGGACACCCTTACCACGTGCATACATTCGTCCCAGATTGTACTGTCCTCTAGCATAATCCTGCTTGGCGGATTTTCTGAAGCATTCAACCGCTTCAATATAATTACTTACAGGACTATTGTGGCTTGCATACAGTAAGCCCAGATTGACCAGCGCCTTTTTATGTCCTTGCGCAGCAGATTGTCTATACCATTTCAATGCACTGGTTGCATCAACGGCAGTGCCCAGACCATTTGCATACATAAAAGCAAGATTGAATTGAGCGCTTGCATGTTCAAGTAAGGCAGCACGTTCGTAACATTTGAGTGCCTTGCTGTAGTTCTTCGATTTACCTAAACCAGTCTGATAGCTCCAGCCAATTTCGGCAATTGCGTCGGCATTATTTTGCCCAGCTGCCAGTCGCAACCAGTAAAATGCACGTTCAAAATCCTGGAGTACACCCAGACCTTTCAGATATCTGGCACCAATGCACGCCTGGGCCTGTACGGAGCCCTGTTTAGCCGCTTCGAGATACCATTGTGCAGCAAGCCCCATATTTCTGGCTATGCCATATCCGTTTTCATACATACCGGCAAGCGTTAACTGTGCGGCAACATTACCTGTCTCTGCCTTGACAACAAGAAAAGTAACCTCGGTTGTTTCAACCATAAGTGGATGTGACCAGATAAGGGATACAAGACTGGTTATAATGTTCTGGATTGATTGTGAAATGTAGGGCTTCCACTTTCAATTACAATCAGGAATCGACACTTTCCCTGGCACGATCAAGAAAATTCCTGCCTCTGGCTGTTTTAGCGAGTGTACTTGCATCAAATTCCCAATATATAGCCAGTTCGGCATTAACCGGGAGTCGACCAATCTGTTCGACCTGACTTTGATATGATTTAATCATGCTGTATTTTGAACCAAGAGTCTCAACATCCTCGATGCTGTCACCAGATACCGGATTGAGAGAAATCAGCTCATTTTTAAGGTCGGTGAGTCTAAGTGCAGCGCTCCTGAATCCCGCACCTTTGGTGATACCGGCAAGAGTCAGGACCAGACCCAATACCGGGAATACTGATGCAGCCAGTCCCGCGTAGCCGATATTACCAGTTGACCAGTACACGATAAATCCGAGCATGAGGCTGCTAATAATAATTAATATGAAAGTTATCAGAGTATCCCGATTTGAAATCTGTCTGATCTGGACTCCGATAGCTTTTTTTTCTGCTTCAAGCATATCCTGAGACGGAGGTGTGCTATCAAATGCAAAATTCATTGCTGCTCCTTATGTCCGCTAGATACCTGATATGATAATGTAACTATAATTGTTCGGATATGTTTCGACATATCTTATGCTTTCCGGATGTGATGAAGTTAATCGATTTATCAGTTAAGTCAATGTTTTTTTACTGAAATCTGCTGAAAATAGCCCTGGTGAACCACAATACAATATATAAAGACCTCCCCGTCCTGGACAGTTTCAGCCGCGTATGTGATTTGTCTGCTTATACGGAACTGCCAGATGAGTGGTATATCATCGTCGCCGATATAGCCAATTCGACCATAGCTGTTCAGTCCGGACAATACAAGGCGGTAAACCTGGTCGGAGTATCTATCATTTCAGCTATCCTGAATATTGCCGGAAAGGTGGAGATCCCCTATATCTTTGGTGGTGACGGCGCATCCCTATGTATACCCGCTGATTTACTGGAGTTAACCCGTCAGGCATTGATTTCTACCCGGGATCTTGCACACAAGGAATTTTCACTGGATTTACGCATCGGTATTATTCCGGTCAGGCAGGTGCGTCTGGCAGGCAAGCAAATGCTCTGTGCCAAACATCGTGTCTCTGAATACTGTACC
Source organism: Gammaproteobacteria bacterium (assembly GCA_038922895.1). Lineage (GTDB taxonomy): Bacteria > Pseudomonadota > Gammaproteobacteria > Eutrophobiales > Eutrophobiaceae > Eutrophobius. Next base: position 569 of record JBCKWF010000144.1, on the reverse strand, counting down.
CAGGCAGCATTTGCAGGTGGTGGCATCGAATATGCTGAATCATTGCTGAAGAGTGATGCGGCAGAAATAGATCGCTTGATAACACCAGCAGACTATTCTGGACTGGAATGTCGCTGGAACAATGTTCCCAGCAGGCATGGAGAGACCATTTCGCTGATCGTCCGATCACTTGCCCCGACCCTGTAGCAACAGGTTTATTTCTACCAGGAAGTCATGGAATAAATAAGACAGATCTATGGCGATGACCAGCTTTGTCGACCAGTTACCGTGGCCGGTCTGCAACCCACATTTGATAACAAAAAACTGGCACTTGAAAACAGCCTGAAAAGCCACGGCAAAGGCTACCTTGCCCACATGCAGCAATGGCTGATTATCCGCCTACAAAATATTCTTGGATGGGTATTAATGAATTTCAGATTGAAAACTGCCGGGGTGGATTGGGGAAACTACAAAAATGATCTGGTCAGAAATACCGATTTCAGAAAATTTGACGGGGTTATGCGCCAGGTGCTTTCAGGAAATTCGGTACAAAGGGAGAAACTGGACACCTACCTGAAGGCCCAGTTCGA
>JBCKWF010000143.1:0-3230 GCA_038922895.1 Gammaproteobacteria bacterium | reverse complement strand
AGGTCTGCTTTGCAGGCTAGAAAAGCCAGAAGGCTGTTCCTTATTCCTGTCAGGCCAGGCTGATTTCGAGGTCAAAGGAGGAATAGCTTATTCAGATAAGGTCTTTTATACTTACTATACGTTATCGTTGAGAAGTATCGAAAAAGGAGGAGTGCTCGTGCGCAGCCAGTTACTGCCTGCCGTAGTCTTATTGCTGGTGTCTGTTGTCGCACTGCACGCGCAGGTCTCCGATCCGATTCCAGCGCCTATCGAGAAGCTCGGTCTCTCCGTGGCGATCAGGGATATAGCACGGCTTCCGGAAACCCGCGGGCTGCGGGCTGCATATCAGGATGTCACGCCCGCAGGCTGGGCACGACCGAACTATGTGCGCGATCTTCCGGACGGACGCCGGTTTGCCAACGACTCGCGTGGATTCCTCTACCTGCTTGGCGCGGACAACCGCTTTACCGTGTATGCGGATGTGGGGGCCATCTTTCCGCTGACCGTCTATAATCGCCTTGTCAGCGGCTTTTCGGCCTTCACTTTTCACCCCGAGTTCGCGCGCAACGGATTGTTCTACACAGTTCACGCCGAGCGTGGTCCAGGCAATCCGGCGACGCCCGACTTCATCCCTCCCGGCTTTGCCGCAGCGGATGCCACTTATCACAATGTGATCACCGAGTGGCGCACAGAGAATCCTGCGGCGAATACGTTCAACGGTATACGGCGGGAACTGCTCCGTGTAGCTCACATTGTCCAGAACCTCACGCATCCTTACGGCGATGTGGAGTTCAACCCGACCGCGAAGCCCGACGACGCCGACTACGGACTGCTTTACACCAGCGGGAGCGACCTCGGCTTCAGCAATGGCGGCGGACCTCACGCCAACAATCCCGGTCAGACGCAGCGCCTGGATTCTGTCGTCACTGCGATTCTGCGGTTCGACCCGCGCAGCCCGGCGGTGACGAACGGCATCAAGGGGCTCGGTGACTACACCATTCCCCCGGGCAATCGGTTCGCTGCGGACGGAGTTGCGCGGACCCTCGGCGAGATCTACGCGTACGGCTTCCGCAATGCGCACAGGCTGTCGTGGGATACCGATGGAACGATGTTTGCCGCCGACATCGGCATGAACCACATTGAAGAACTCAACATCGTCCACAACGGCGGCAACTATGGCTGGATGAAGCGGGAAGGGTATTGGGAGAATGGCATAACCCGTCCAGGCGGCGCCCTCAATCAACTGTTCGAGTTGCCTGCAGAGCTTCTTGACGGCCGCATACGAGATGAGTTTCGCTATCCGGTGGCGATGTACGATCACAACGAAGGGGAGGCCATCACGGGAGGATTCGCATATCACGGGCGCATCGCTTCCCTGCGTGGCAAATTCGTGTTCGGCGATATTCAGCGGGGCCGGCTGTTCGCTGCCGATCTGGCGGCACTCAAGGCTGCGGACGATGACGTCCCACGAACCGTTGCACCGATCGAGGAAATCCAGCTGTACACGCTCAATGGACGCGGCAATCGCGTGTACGTTTCCATGCGCGATCTGATCGAACGAGCTAACGGTGAGTCAGTCGTGCGCGCCGATCTGCAGCTGAGCCAGACCGGTGATGGCGAGCTGCTGCTGACCTCACGCCAGGATGGTGTTATCCGTATACTGATTCCAGATCCCGACCGGAATTGAATTTCATGGCAGACCTTGTTGTACCTACCCCCATGTTCGAACTATCGGTACTCGTCAGTACCGGTGAGTGCCATCGAACCAAAGGGGGCAGGCCACGGTTATTAGCTTGTTTTAGGCGGATTCAAATTTGAAGTGCAACTGCCTGTGTTGATGCCGTATAGCGCATCGTCTTGCCAAAGAATGCCTCAAACGGCGATTTAAATCCAAGTATTTTACGTGGGCGGTAGTTGAGCGCAGTGACTGCCGCCTGTACCTCTACCTCCGTGACGGTTTCAAATAGGGTGTCTTTGGGGGAGTACTGCCGCAGCAACCCATTGGTGTTTGACCTTCCCCCGAAAAATCGTCTTCCAAGGGTGACATAGAATATCACTCACAAAGGCAAGGAAGATGATGAAGATACCGAAGCCCGGAATACACGACCGGGTTCAAACAGCTGGCGGTGAAGCAAGCCCAGGCTGGTCAAACGCTAGGCGCGGTGGCAAAGGACTTGGGGCCAATTGATCAAACCCTGCGTAACTGGGTCAAGGCAGCCGAAGCTGGCAACACTCGAGGTTAGGCGAGTCGTCGCCAATGCAATATCTGGATGAATGGCTCAACACTCTTTCAACAGGAAAAACTGGTAGCATAAAACCCATCCCTTGGAAGACGAAAAACAGAGGGAAGGTCTTCCTGATGGAAGTACAGGCTATAAACGGATTGGATTAGGTTCCATAATTAATGCACATTTAACCTCATGAAACCGCTTCATGAGTTTGTCGTTTGTAAGTCCGAAGAGACGTGAGACTCTGCATCGTTTTTTTGTCCTTTTGAAACTAGCAAGGATAAACGTACTCCATTCGGGGGACGGTTACATATACAAAAGGATAATAAAATCCTGATAAATAACACCCAAAACATTCTAGTTGAAATATACGTAATTCTGTATACCATAGATGAAGCGATTGATATTTATTGGCAGTTCTCTGGACGATCTGCGGGACTTTCCAGAGGTCGCGCGACGCGATGCGGGTTATCAACTCAGCCAGGTACAACTCGGTTTTGAGCCAACTGACTGGAAACCGATGACAGGTGTCGGAGCCGGCGTAAGGGAAATTCGTATTCATCGGGGCGGAGAATACCGGGTGATTTACATTGTCCGATTGCATGACAGCATCTATGTGCTTCATGCATTCCGGAAGAAAACCCGCAAGACGTCGAAGCTGGATCAGGAGCTGGCCCGGATTCGCTTGAAACTGGTGCAGGAAGAAAGATGATGAAGAAGAAACGGCGGCAACCGGGCAGGGTCTCTTCCGGCAATGTATTTGCTGACCTGGGATTTGACCGGGCTGAGGCCGAAAACCTGCTGGTGCGGTCTAAACTGATGGCCGCGATAAAGTCTTATATCGAATCCGAGCAAATCACCCAGGCCGAGGCCGCCAGACGCCTGGGTGTTGTCCAGCCCCGCATCAGTGAGATCTACCAGGGCAAGATCGAATTATTTTCCGTCGACAAGTTGATTAACATGCTCGCGCGGGCCGGACGGCATGTAGAAGTCACCATACACAAGGCGGCTTGATATATAATC
>JBCKWF010000142.1:0-3249 GCA_038922895.1 Gammaproteobacteria bacterium | reverse complement strand
CGCAGCTGCCAGCTTGAAAAGGCGCACAGCCTCAGCGTAATCTTGTACAACACCTTCTCCGTTGGTGTACATTACACCAAGATCGGATTGCGCTTTAGCAAGCCCTTGCGCAGCTGCCAGCTGGTAAAGGCGCACAGCCTCAGCGTCATCCTGTGGAACACCTCGTCCGTAGTCGTACATCAAAGCAAGATTGGATTGCGCTTTAGCATCCCCTTGCGCAGCTGCTAGCTGGTAAAGGCGCACAGCCTCAGCGTAATCTTGTACGACACCTTCTCCGTTGTGGTACATCGAACCAAGATTTGATTGCGCTTTAGCAATCCCTTGCCCAGCTGCCAGCTTTAAAAAGCGCACAGCCTCAGCGTAATCTTGTACGACACCTTCTCCGTTGGCGTACATCACACCAAGATTGTATTGCGCTTCAGCAATCCCTTGCCCAGCTGCCAGCTTGAAAAGGCGCACAGCCTCAGCGTAATCTTGTACGACACCTTCTCCTTTGTCGTACATCACACCAAGCTTGAATTGCGCTTTAGCATCACCTTGCCCAACTGCTAGCTTGTATTTACTAAAAGCTATGGCGTAATTTCCCTTCTCGTATGCCGCCAGGCCATCTTCATAGTTGCCCGCACTCACACCACTCACCGTGAGCAGCAGCACAATCGCCAGTAGTGGGTTTTTCATTTATTTCCTCGGGATCTTAGTGCCGCTATTACCATTCGCAGGATTCACATTTGGCACTGAACTGTAGTTTGTTGGCGCCAATTTCTGCTCGTCCGGTTTTGCGCCGCAAAACATCTAAATTATCGCCGTAATAGAGATAATTCTTGTCAAGCATATAATTCCCCGTTTAACAGTTTTGCATCGGATTAAATAGGGAGTCAAGTATATAACTCCCTAAATTATCTAATCTTATTTACATCAACAGATTCACTAATGTATCTTATAAACACTACTAACAAATTTGGATACAATGATTATGAAAAATACTGAACTCGATGAGATACGTAAGCAAGAAATTTCTAAGCTAAAAAGACTCAAATTGCCTGAAAGTTTCAGTAAAACCATAAAAAATGCCGCTTTTCAATTTAGTGGGCAAGTTCCAGAACTGGAATCCGCATATGGAGCGTACTTAGTAGGCCAACTATATGGTTGGCGAGTCCTTAGAATTGTTCATGGGTCAGCTACTTATAACAAATACGAAAAAATATTGGGCATTAAATTTACTGACGTGTGCCCTGATAGAGGAGTTTTATCTCATAGAAATAAAGGCTTACGCTTCGCGGATAGTATTCAATCATTTTGGAAAGTGGCTACCGGCAAAACAAAAATAGGTAAACAAGCGCTCCAAGTTGACGAAGGACTTGACCTACCCAAAATCCCGGACTAGACTAATGTTTGTTAAATACATTACTGCATACGGTGTACGTCATGAAATGGGTTCTTCGGGACAAACTATGTGAGCTATACGGCTATTCCAAACATGCCGTATACGCTTATTGCAAGAAAGGTATCTGGCGCGAGGGTATTCATTTCGTAAAGCGTCAGGGTCGTCTTTATTTCAACATACAGGCAATCGACTCATGGGTAGAGGGAAAGGTAATCTAATTACCCGTGGTGATAGCTTTATAGTAGATTTCTACTATAAGGGCGAGCGGTTCCGGATTACGCTGCCCGGACTGTCAGCCAGCAAAAAAGCCCATCATAAAACGGCTGAGGATATTCATACTCAGATTCAGGCTGATATCGCTCGGGGAACGTTTAACCTCAGCAATTACGTCCCTGATCATCCAAAGGCCAGGCGGTTCCTTACCGGTTCACAGATAAAACTTGCTGATCGGCTTAATAGTTGGCTGGAGCAAAAACGGCAAACAGTCGAAAAATCTACTTGGCGTGATTATAGAAGCGCAGTCAACGCCCACCTAATACCACAATTCGGTCATTTGTATTTAACTGATATTTCCACTGCATTCCTCAGAGAGTGGATCTATTCACTCCATATATCAAACAAACGAATAAATAATATCCTTGTACCGTTACGGGCGGTATTTATCGAGGCATACCAAGATGAACTGATTGATAAAAACCCCATGGACAGAATTAAAAAAATCCCTGTTAAACATACGCAGGTCGAGCCATTTGAACGGCAAGAATTAGATGCGATATTGCAGGCCTGCGAGGGTCAGATCAGGAATATATTTCAGTTTGCATTCTGGACAGGCCTACGTACTGGCGAATTAATAGCGCTGAAATGGGGGGATATCAACCTTGTGGGTGGGACAGTATTTATTCGTAGTACTCGTAACCGCATGGGTGATAAGGATAGTCCTAAGACAAAAAGCAGTATCCGCAAATTGAAACTGGTAAAGCCTGCGTGGGATGCCCTGAATGCTCAGCACAATTTCACCACTTCGGGGCATGTGTTCTTGAATCCATCAATAGCCCTGCCGTGGAAGGATGACTCTCCCCTGAGAAAGACTGCATGGATACCTGCTCTCAAACGGGCTGGCGTGAAGTATCGCAAGCCTTACGCCACCAGACATACCTTTGCATCAATGATGTTATCTGCCGGCATGTCACCTATGTGGGTTGTCCAACAAATGGGGCATACAAATCTATCTCAACTTATTAGTACATACGGCAAATGGATGCCCTCTGCTGAAAACCAGCTGGAAGATAGAATTAGTTATCTTTGGACACAGACTAGACAGGAGGGACAGTAAGTGATTGAATTAGATAATAAGGGGTTGGGTTCGACTCCCGCCGCCCACAACAGTGTATATAAATCAATAACATATGGATGTGTTATTGATTATGCCCACATCCAGGCCAACATAAAAAAGCCTGACACTGTATTTCCATTCCCCGTATTTAGCAAAATCATTATTGTTCAGCTCTCCCAAGGTCTCATTCGTTTTCATGATGTCCTGGGTCAATTTCAAACCGTTGGCGCTGAGGGATGCCCCCATCAGCCAATGCTGCCTCCCGCTGTGCCTCGCTCATCTTTTCAAACCACAGGCCGTCGCGGTAATAATTGGCCTGGTTGGCCCACTTGCGCCATTCTATATCGAGCGCCGAAAAACAGGCTTCGTCCCGTTGCTTCGGATCCAGGGTGTTGAGAAAGGTCCTGGCCGCTGCAACGATAGATGAGGTGCTGACACCGGTGGAATGTATGGAATAAAGTTCCGGGATGAGAATGCCATCCGTGGTGACGCCGAGAAAAGGGTCCTTAAAGGCCTTTGTCGCTCGTTCGAT
>JBCKWF010000141.1:0-3258 GCA_038922895.1 Gammaproteobacteria bacterium | reverse complement strand
TCCCCCAGAACCGCTCTGAATGGCTCGTCGAGATAGCCGACGCGTACAAGGATGCCAGAGATACGCTTCCGTTCATGCCGCTGGTTGGCGTTTATCCGAGCGACACGCAGCTATTTCATCTGGCGCCCCACGTCATGGTCAAGTTCCGCGGTTTACCGCGCTCCCGGTCTGACGCAGCCGTGGAGGCCGCACTGTGTAGCTACGTCGCGTCGAAGGAGAAGACTGGGACAGCACTTGACGACCCTTATCTTGCATTCGCGTTTTGTTACCTTGCGAGCCACTTTGGATTGAATCTCGTAACCCAAGAGAGCATTGAAGAAGTGATGGGCTTCTTGGAGGAGCAAGAGGTCTGCCTGTCCGATGCCATCGTTGAGAAGCAACCCCGTGGTCAGTAGTCAAGGCAGGCCTAACAGCACGCTCCACGCGGACGGGCGGGAAGCACCGCGCCTCAATCTATCATCGCGGACGGGCGCCGGTGAGCGTGAACGTTAAGCCTGTAGAAAAAGCCCAAAAATGCGAAAAATTTATGATTTCAAGGATACCAAATCCATTCCCGACCATGAGAGCGTTTAATAGAGAGCATCTGAGGAGGTCATATTTTTTATGCTTCTTGCAAAAATACTTTTTCTACAGGCTCGTTAGCGCTTCATGAGCGCGACCACAAATATGGCCACTACATACAGAGAGCGCAAAGCCATTCTTTGATTCTGCTTTTTGGAGTGCTGTTCCGAGCATCGTATGGGTATTGTTGATCGTCGGCCTAGTTTGGTGGCTCAGTGCCGAATTGAAGGCTTTGTTGTCCGCGCTCGTTAGTCGGCTCAAATCCGGGGGCCCAATTAAGGTCGGTTCTTTTGAAATTGGACCCGCATCCGGAATGGTCGCAGCACCAGGCGATTTCTCAAATGAAGATACGCGGGTTGGCGTGTACGTTGATGATGGCACTCGCGCCAAAGAACGTGACGGCCTATACCAGGTAGCGCGCGATGTCATGCTTGTTCATCGTATTCAGCGTTCAAGCCAGGAGCGCCAGCTTTACGACATTCTTATCTATGTAATTCCTCACAAAGGTGCCTCACTCGCGGGAGTCAGTAAGGTCGAGTACTTTTTTGGGCACCATTGGGGAAACAAGATCTACCCTTCAAACGACAGAAGTAGAGGTTTCCCAGTCGTTACGGCCGCGTACGGTCCGTTTCTCTGTTCCGCTCGCGTCTTCTTTAACGATGGTGCGGCCGTGACGCTTTCCCGTTACATCGATTTCGAGATGGGGGTCCTCACGCAGGTCGCCTCAAAATCAGCATGAAGGCTAACCACCCAGTCAACGCGGACGCGCGCGCCGTGCTATGCATACGTCAGCGGGCGCACGCGGGTTATCGGCACGTTATACCCCACGAGAGACCCTCTGTGTTGATTTTAAACAAAAAATTGCCAAACCCCGCAAAAAATGCTATTAGTGTAGCGAAGTAAACGGCGGTGCATAATTTGTTAATACACACGCCGTTTACTTCGCTACACGCATCCGTGTTTTGCAAAACTTGGCGGCTTTTTTGTTTAGTAGGCTTTGTGCTGTCGCGTGGCATAACGTGTCGCTCAAGTACCGCTTCACCAAACGTTTGAGTATTTTTTAAACCGCTAAGATAGCCTAAAGTCTGTTGCAACGTTGAAGTTCACAGAGAAGCGATGCTTAGCTCCATGTTAGCCAGCTCGTCTTATAAACGGGCACTTGAATTTTTTCGGTCAATTGATGGTCAGTACCATCACCATGCAAAAACTATAAAGGAAATTTTGAATACATGAAAACTGCCTACCTCATTTTGGTACACCGCTATCCGCAACAGTTTATGAGACTTTTTAGAGCAATTTACCACCCCAATAATTACTATTTTATACATGTGGACAAGAGAGCGGGGGGGCTACATACGGAGATACAAGATTTCTTGGCAAGCTTTTCTAATGCACACCTCTTGGAGAGTCAAAACGTAGTCTGGGGTGGATATAGTATGGTGGATGTTGCATTAAGGGGCATCAAAGAGTTATTGAAGATCAGTGCTGAATGGGATTTTTTTATCAACCTTAGCGGACAGGATTATCCGCTAAGGTCGCAGGTTTTCATTCAAGATTTTCTTAGCCAGAACGAAGGAACGGATTTTATACAAATTCTCGATCAGGCAAAGGAACGCCCCGACACCATGAATCGCGTTGAAAACTACTTTATTGAGACTGATAATGGATTTTCAGGGACGCCATACAAGAGACTCTATCTTCCAGATGTAACACCTTACATCGGTGGTCAATGGATGATCTTGAGTAGAGAGTGCTGTGAATTCATTTGTTGTAGTGGTGAAGTAAAAAAGTTAAAGAGCTTCTATCAGAATACCCTGATACCAGATGAAGGTTTCTTTCAAACAGTAATAATGAACACCAGTTACAGCGGAACCATTGTAAACGACGATAAAAGAGCGATTATCTGGATACCAGATGGGGACATCAAACTGCGCCCAAAAACCTTCATGGCAAACGACGCTAAATTTCTATTAGCAAGTGATGCGTTGTTTGCCCGTAAATTCGATGAAACTGTTGACTCAACCATCTTTGACATATTGGAGTCAAAGCTTCAGATTTCCAATTACACGCTGGCTAACAAGGCGCTCCAGCCGACCGCTTTCCGCTACGCTCCAAGCGTCGGCTGAGCTTTACGTTGGGCGGCAATCCAGCTGCACAACACTGTCAACCAAAAGGAGAAATCACTATGTATCACCAAACCCTGATTGGCCGCCCATTGCAGGCGGCGTTGCGTTGTTCGTTGTTATTCTTGTTGGGCCTGGTCGGCTCGTTCGCCCACGCACAAGCGCCTGCTCAAGAGCAGGCACTGACGTGGACTGCCAGTGATGCGCAGCTTAAGTGGGGGCCCTGCCCGCCGTTCTTGCCCAAAGGATGCGGCATCGCCGTGCTTCACGGCGACCCTGCAAAAGACAACGTCGACGTGTTCTTTAAAGTGCCCGCCAAGTCGACCCTCCCGCTCCATTGGCACACTTCGGCGGAGCGTATGGTGCTGGTAGCAGGCGAGCTTCATGTCACCTATGACGATCAGAAGACGGCGGTTCTCAGGGTGGGGACTTATGCGTACGGTCCCGCCAAACGACCACACAAGGGCTTCTGCGCAAGCGCCGTCCCATGTGTCCTCTTCATTGCCTTTGAATCGCCGTTGGATGCAGTGCCGGTCGAGAGCACAGAAAAATAGCGGTAACCTTTCATTCAACC
>JBCKWF010000140.1:0-3365 GCA_038922895.1 Gammaproteobacteria bacterium | reverse complement strand
ATATTTCTCTTTTTACTAGCGACTAGCAACTAGCGACCATTATCAAACTGATTATCATGCCGTATCACTTTCGGCACCAATACCCGGTTCTTGATCGTGACCGGCTGGTATACCACGCGCTTCTGGACCGGGTCATAAATAACCTCAACATTGCCTACCAGTGGAAAGTCCTTGCGGAAAGGATGCCCGATAAACCCATAGTCTGTGAGTATACGTCGCAAATCCGGATGACCTTCAAACAGGAAGCCGAACAAATCAAATGCCTCGCGTTCAAACCAGTTGGCCGAGGCCCAGATATCGGTAACCGACTCCATCCGGGGTGGCTGATCATGCAGGAACACGCGAACACGTAAACGGCGATTATGTTTTAATGACAATAAATGATAAACCACGGCAAAACGGCCGGGTTTATTCAGATTCTCATCATACACATTCTGGCTGACACCACGGCTGAAACCCGTACTGGTAGTCTGTTCGGTCTCCCAGTCGGCCTTGCCAAATCGCTGATAATCAATGCCGCACAGGTCTATCAGCTGTTCAAAATGAAAATCACTGTGTTTGCGCAGTCCGCTCAAAACCTCAATCGCGTTGGCAGAGGCTACTTCCAGTGTTATCTCATCACGGTAAATTATTAATGAACTGATCTTGTCCCCAAAGAATCCGGACAGACGGGTATGAAATTGTTCCAGCGTTTCCGACATGATTATTGCATCTATGCCTGGCCGGAGATAATAGTGGCTTTGCCGCGGTTAATCTTTTTCTGCAGCTGGATAATGCCAAACAATAATGCCTCAGCAGTCGGCGGACAACCCGGCACATATATATCAACCGGGACAATGCGGTCACAGCCGCGTGTTACAGCGTAGGAATAATGATAATAACCACCACCATTTGCACAGGAACCCATTGATATCACCCAGCGCGGTTCAGGCATCTGATCGTAAACCTTGCGCAGTGCAGGTGCCATTTTGTTGACCAGTGTGTGCCGGCAACGATCATTACATCTGATTGCCGTGGACTTGGGCGGAATACGATCCCGAAACGATCCAGATCATAACGGGATGCGCCTGCATGCATCATTTCTACTGCACAGCAAGCAAGCCCGAATGTCATGGGCCACATCGATCCGGTCCTCGCCCAGTTCGCCAGTTTGTCGACCGTCGTGGTTACGATACCCGGCTCATGTATTTTTTCATCTAGTCCCATTCCAGTGCTCCTTTACGCCATTCATATATAAAGCCGACAACCAGTACGGCCAGAAAGATCATCATGGCCCAGAATCCGGCAATGTTGATTTCGCGCAGTGCCACGGCCCAGGGCAGGAAAAATGCAATTTCCAGATCAAAGATAATAAACAGAATCGCAACAAGATAATACCTGACGTCAAACTTCATGCGGGCATCTTCAAATGCGTTGAAACCACATTCATAGGGTGACATCTTCTCGGCGTCATAACGTTTCGGACCGAGTACATAGCCAATAACGAAAAAGGCGGTCCCCATCACCAGGGTAATAATGAGAAAGATCAGGATCGGTAAATAGTTTTCCAGCATTTTGTAGTTCTATACCTTACCTTTCACTGCACAATGGTTGAATCCGTCAGCAACTACCTGTATTGCCTGCCAATAACCAGGCGGTATTGCAATCGTTTACATTATAGCGGGAACACCCGGGGCTGTCAGCGAAATGATTAAACTTCATCATGGCCATCATTACTCTTCATCTATCATTCCAGCATGGGAGACCGCCGTCCCTGTTTTACTAACTATGCTGGTCAAAGCAGTAATAATTGGGTGGCAAAATCGGATCCGCTGCACCATTGATCGATGCTTATCTGCTTGTGTCACCATCTAGAATATGGCCGTTCATCCGATAAAAATGCTTGTTTTATTAACATTATCTCCCTGCTGGTTTAATAGATTATGCTAGCCAGAGAAAAATGGGTCTTTTCATACCTCGTTCAAAGGTTCCCAACAATAAGGAAACCACTATGCTGAACTGGTTAAAAGACTTTCAACCGTTCTCTATCTCCCATCTCCAGCATAACCAGATTGTGTTTCTATTCGCTTGCCCTTGCCGCCACCCAGTTGATTTCTCTGGTCCATTATCTGTCTGTTCCTGATGCAGATTATTTTACACCGATATCGGTACTTTCCGGTCTGGTTCTGGGTGGCACGATCATCGCTATAACAGAACTGGTCAACAGCTTCATTACAGCAAAAGAACTGGCACAACAAGAAACCAAAAAATTTCTCCGCTACGCAGCAAATCCACGTAAATCCCATCTTTATGTTGTAGAAATATTACCCGATGGAGAAATAGTGTATCGATTTGCGAGTGATTTTTATAAATCAAAAGAGAACAGAAACCTCCCCGTCGAATTGGAAGGGCATAAGTATAGCGAATTTCATACGATTGAAGAGTCAAAGGCTTATTACGAGCATCTTGCCGGGATTATAGAATTGGGAGAAGCGATAGAAACTGAAAGCATTAGTCCAAATGGCAGAAATTCCATAAAAAACCTGACACCACATATAGACCATGCAACCGGAAGGAAATTTATCACTTCCATCTCCTGTAATATTCACGACTTGAAAGAAACCCAACAAAAATTTGAATACGAGGCCTATCATGACGCATTAACCGGTCTTCCCAATAGACGGCTGCTTGAGGATAGAATAAAACTGGCCAAGGCCGGTTTGTCCAGGCAAATCCACGATAGCGAAAGCGATATATCTATTGTTTTATTCAAAATGGATCTGGACAACTTTAAACATGAACGACACATATGGACATCCTCTCGGAGACAAATTATTAATCAGTGTTGCAAACAGGTTACGTTCGTGTGTCCGCGAAATGGATACCGTGGTTCGTGAAGGTGGAGATGAGTTCACCTTGCTTTTACCATAAACCAGTAAGGCAGGTGCCATTACAGTTGCCAAAAAGATAATCGCCGAAATAAACAAACCATACACTATAAATAAGGCGGAACATCACCTTGGAATCAGTATCGGTATAAGTTTATATCCACAGGATGGGGCATCGTTCGACCTTATCTACAAAAAAGCCGATGAGGCTCTTTATCTGGCGAAAACCAGCAGGAGAAATGCCTATCATGTATATGATGAATCTGAACACTCTCCATAAATTAAAAGAAATGACATGTGAACTGATTTACGCATAAGCAGCTACGCGTAGTATAACTATACTATCGCCTGGGTGGCTCCTGATTATGCAACACCCAGAATACCCCGAGCTGGCTTACCGTATCTGCAAACGCCGAGAAATCTACCGGTTTTCTGACATAACTGTTAGCTCCGAATTCGTAGCTGTTCAGCATATCCTCTTCCTCGCTGGATGATGTC
>JBCKWF010000139.1:0-3429 GCA_038922895.1 Gammaproteobacteria bacterium | reverse complement strand
TCCTTTTTATATGCGTTTTGCCACTGTTCCAACAAACACTCCGTTGGAAGCATTGATGTGACTTGTGGCCTTGCCGTAGCAACGCATTGTTAATTCTGTCACCGGGTAAACCCGGTACCCTGGTTCCTGAGCTATTTTCCCGCTACCTGGAACCAATATGCTTGTTTAAGACCTGCTTCAATTCGGGCTGCTCTCTGGGAGGAGGGACGGAGTGAGGGGATAGATGACCACTGATTTCCCCCGATCCGTATTAGTTTGCCTGCCCCAGACCAGCAGAAGAGCACATTTTCTACAGTTACCGAACATTCCGGGCCAAGGTCCTGTCTGACCCGAAGGCGGTAATATATCAATGTTGTTATACTGCATCAATGGAAACTAGATCAGATACATCGGTAAAGCAGGTCAAACGGCACCCGGTCAGGCATTTAAAAGTGAGTGCGGAGCAGTCCGGCAGGCGCATTGATAACTTTCTGACCAGTGAACTGGGCGATATTCCCCGATCCAGGATATATCAGATGCTCAGGCGCGGAGAGGTCAGGGTAGATGGCAAACGCATCAAGCAGGGTTACCGGCTGCAACAGGGTGAAGAAGTCCGGATCCCCCCGGTTTCCTTGAGTGAACCGGATGCCCCTGTGATGCCACGGGAATACCTGCTGGATATGGTCCGGGATTGTGTGATCTACGAGGACCAGAACCTGCTGGCGCTGAACAAGCCGTCTGGACTGGTCGTCCATGGGGGCAGCGGACGCAGTTTCGGGGTAATCGAATTATTGCGGATCCTGCGCAAGGACGAGGCCGCCGGCCTGCAACTGGCACACAGGCTGGATCGGGAGACCTCCGGGGTCCTGCTCATCAGCAAAAACCTGCCTTTTCTTGCCTCATTACAGCAGTGTTTCAAGACCGGAACGATTAGAAAGCATTATCTGGCCCTGTTGAAGGGTAAACTGCCGGCAAGCCCGGTAGTTGTGGACAAGCCACTGGAGCGCAGCATCATCCGCTCTGGGGAAAGACTGAGCGGGATCAGCGCTGAAGGTAAGTCTGCCTCTACAGAGTTCCGGATCGTCAGGGTAATCAAGGACACCTGCCTGGTGGATGTATCGATCCAGACAGGCAGGACCCACCAGATCCGTGTCCATGCCGCCTCGATCGAACACCCGGTTGCGGGGGATGATAAATACGGCGATAAGGAATTTAACAAGAAGATCAGCCGGGCCGGATTAAAACATCTGTTCCTGCACGCAGCCTCTATCAGGTTACCTGCGCTCGCAGGCAACCGGCCTTTGCATATTGACGCACCATTACCGAATGAATTGGCCGACTTTATCCGGACCTACGAGCATTCCGGATGATGAAGGGTAAATACAATCTGCTGGTGTTTGACTGGGACGGGACAGTCGCAGATTCATTACACCACATCGTTGTTGCGATGGAAGCGGCGATCGACGCCGTCCAGTTACCGGCAAGGTCGAGAGAGCGCTTATTGGGTATAATCGGTCTCGGCATGCAGGAAGCGGTGCGTGAACTGTACCCGGACGTTGATATTGCGCTTCGCCAGCAAATGATACAAAGTTACAGCCGGAATTATCTGGCAATAACCACCGGAAAAACCATGCTGTTTCCAAGGGTAAAAGCTACACTGGAACAACTGCTGGACCAGGGCTATATGCTGGCTGTAGCCACGGGGAAAAGCCGGCGTGGGTTGGAACGGGCATTTGTCGATACAGATATAAAACAGTATTTTCATACGAGTCGCTGTGCTGACGAAACTTTTTCCAAACCGCACCCTCAGATGTTGATTGAAATAATGCAAACAATGAACATGAGGCCAGGGCAAACCGTTATGATAGGAGACAGCCGGCATGATCTGCAGATGGCAGCCAATGCGAATGTGTCATCTGTCGCCGTCAGTTATGGGGCCCAACCATTGCAGCGACTGCTGGAATTTAATCCGCTGACCAATCTGAACTGTCTGAGTGAATTGCCAATGTGGCTGAATACCCGGTAAATAGAGGATAATCCAATTATGACCGATCAGAATAATTCCAGGCCCGGCCAGACCGGCGATACCTTTGAACAGGCGTTTGCCTCGGAAATCGCGCGAGAATTCCTGAAGGAACAACGTCGTACCCGCCGTTGGGGTATATTTTTCAAGCTGTTGTTTGCCCTGTATCTTTTTGGTTTTTTTGCGATATATCTGTCCGGAAAAATAGATATGGCTGCAGCCGGAATCGGCAGTGGCACCCATACTGCACTGATAGAAATCAGCGGGGCCATAGGTGCAGAAAGTGATGCGAGTGCAGACAATATCGTTTCCAGCCTGCGGGCGGCCTTCAAGAATGAAAATACAGCCGGTGTTATCCTGCGCATTAACAGCCCCGGCGGCAGCCCGGTCCAGGCGGGTTATATTAATGATGAAATCTTTCGTCTGCGGGCGGAATATCCGGATATCCACGTCTATGCAGTCATCAGCGATATCTGTGCATCGGGAGGCTATTACATTGCCAGTGCCACCGAGAAAATCTATGCGGACAAGGCGAGTCTGGTCGGCTCAATCGGCGTAATCATGGCCGGTTTCGGCTTTGTCGATACGATAGAAAAACTCGGTGTAGAGCGGCGGGTCAGACACGCTGGTGATAACAAGGCATTTATGGACCCGTTTGCGCCGCTGAAAGAGGATGAAGTCGCCCATTTAGATACGATGTTGAATGATATCTATGAGCAATTCAAACAGGTTGTGAAGAAGGGCCGGGGAGACCGGCTGAAGGATGATGAGCAGATCTTCAGTGGTTTGATCTGGACCGGTGAAAAGGCGATGGAACTCGGTCTGGTCGATGCACTGGGCAGTTCAAGTTATGTCGCCAGAGAAGTGATAGGCGCAGAAGATATCGTTAATTTCACCTTCAAACCCAATTACCTGGACCGTTTTGCCAGTAGTCTGGGTGCCAGCGTGTCTGAAACCCTATTAAATAGACTAAATATTACATTTAATTAAATAGTTACATAGTATAGTTAAAGTTACTTCAAGGTAATTGAAGCCGTTGGCGGCGCAGCATGTCTGCCAGTTTGATTAAGGGCAGGCCTATCAATGCGGTGGGATCGTCCCCCTGCATTTTGCTGATCAGCGTGATACCCATTTGCTCCGATTTGAAACTGCCGACACAGTCATACGGGGTATCAATATCCAGATACCGCTCTATTTCTTCGTCGCTATAGTTGCGAAAGCTGACCTGAAAGCTGACCAGTTCAGTCAGACAGTCCCGGTTTGCGGTATTTATGACACACAGGCCGGTAATAAAATTGACGGTGTTATTACACATTAATTTCAGCTGTTTTCGTGCATTTTCCCGCGTAATCGGCTTATTCAGTACGGCGGTTCCCAGCACCGCCACCTGGTCAGAACCGATAATTAACGCATTTACCTGGTTAGTT
>JBCKWF010000138.1:0-3548 GCA_038922895.1 Gammaproteobacteria bacterium | reverse complement strand
GACGCGGCAAAATTATTGAAGGCCGAGATCAGTAAACCAAAATATAAGTGCACACCGATAACACTTGGCAGTAATACCGATCCCTATCAACCTATAGAACGTGAATGGCAAATCACGCGCCAGGATCTTGCAGTGTTAAATGAAGCGAAACATCCTTTGACTATCGTAACCAAGTCCAGCCTGGTTGAGCGTGACCTAGATATACTGACTGAACTGGCAAAAAACAAGCTGGCACAGGTGTTTGTTTCGATTACTACATTCGATAGTGACCTTGCACGCAAGATGGAGCCACGGGCCACCGCGCCGCATCGACGATTGGAAACAGTATCACGGCTTAAAGCGGCTGGTATTCCGGTAGGTGTGATGTTGGCACCGGTAATCCCCGTGTTGAATGATTCAGAAATGGAGACTGTGCTCACGCGAGCAGCAGAGGCAGGCGCTATCAGTGCCGACTATGTAATGCTGCGTTTACCGCATGAGGTAAAACTGTTGTTCCGTGAGTGGTTACTAACGCATTATCCGTTAAAGGCCGGGCATGTGATGAACCGGATCCAGGACACCCGTGGCGGTCAGGACTATGATGCGGATTTCTCATCACGTATGCGCGGCACGGGGATCTATGCCGCGATCATCAAACAACGCTTTGTCAGCATTAGCGATCGCCTTGGACTTAATCGTACACGTGTTCAACTGGATACAAGCCGGTTTCAGCACCCGGCAAGAAAAAAACAGCAAATGGCTTTATTCTGACCAGACGCAATAGGGATAATCAGATTAGTACCGATTATGTGTCATTTCGGTCTTTGTGATTGTCGCCGGGCATATCGTCCAGAGTGGCGTAAGCAGATAATTACTGATTAGTGTCATTTCGACCGAAGTGGAGAAATCCTGCCTTTACTGTTTTTCTATCTATGAGAATGGAGCAAGCTGCTTCCGGGTCGGCCGCATGACAAAAAAGCATTTCATCAGAGGTTTCTTGAATGAATCACCAGAGTAAAATTCCCCATGCTATCTGGGTGCTTGGCTTTGTCAGCATGTTGATGGACACCTCGTCCGAGTTGATACACAGTCTGTTGCCCGTATTTATGGTATCTGCGCTTGGTGCGAGCGTATTGGTTGTCGGTATTATCGAAGGGATAGCCGAATCCACGGCGCTAATCGTGAAGGTATTTTCCGGCATGCTCAGCGACCGGCTTGGCCGTCGCAAGGGGCTGACAGTTCTCGGATATGGTCTTAGTGCTGTATCCAAACCTGCGTTTGCCCTGGCAGGCTCGGTGTACTGGGCATTTTTCGCCCGGTTTGTCGACCGCATCGGTAAGGGGATACGTGGTGCGCCCAGGGATGCGCTGGTTGCCGATCTGACACCAATTGAGATCCGTGGTGCTGCCTATGGGCTGCGCCAGTCTCTGGATACAATAGGTGCATTTGTCGGGCCTGTGATGGCGATAGTGCTGATGATCCTGTTTGCAGGTGATTTCAGAATGGTATTCTGGTTTGCTACTATTCCTGCATTCCTTGCTGTAGGTTTACTGATTGTCGGTATCCGCGAGCCGGACAATATTCGTGCAAAAGGGGAGATTGCACCACCAATACAGTTTGCAATGCTGAAACAGTTCTCTACGGCATATTGGTGGATAGTTACGATAGGAGGTTTTTTCACCCTGGCCAGATTCAGTGAGGCATTCCTGATTTTACGCGCACAGGGGGCAGGTCTGCCGGACATGTTCGCACCTGTAATCCTGATAGTCATGAATATTGTGTATGCACTTTCGGCTTATCCTGCGGGCAGACTTGCGGATCGGATCGACCGAAATTACCTGATGCTGGCAGGCTTGCTGGTATTGATGCTTGCTGATTTGTTGCTGGCCTGGGCGCAGAGTCTGGAGTTGATATTTGCCGGGGTAGTGTTGTGGGGACTGCATATGGGTTTGACCCAAGGTTTGCTGGCAACAATGGTGGCAGATGCCGCCCCGGAAAAATTACGTGGCTCCGCATTTGGCGTTTTTAATCTGGTCAGCGGGATTGCGATGTTATTGGCGAGCGTACTGGCCGGGTTATTATGGGAGGTGTATGGCGCAGCAATGACTTTTTACTGTGGGGCGGTTTTCTCTGTAGTGGCACTGATACTGGTACTGTTACGGAGACGTTGAAAGCTGAGACTCACTGGGCCTGATTGCGCCATTATTAATTGCAGTCAGTACCGCAGAATCCGCTATCAGGGGTCGAAACGGTTCCATCATGTAGATCTTCCGGTTCAGGCAGGTTAGCGGCAGGCTTATCCACCCGTCTGTGTTGGTAACGGCCCTGTACCGTATCAGAGGACTCCGACCATTCCCCCTGCACCCATTCCAGATAGGCGAGCCGCGGACAGTATTGATACTCGTTGACCATCCGGGTGGGAAGCAGGGGCTGAACCCCCGGATAACTCGGGGAAGGGGAGAGGAAGCTCGATCTGGACTTTTCCCATGCAACACCTCGACCAATATTCTCTTATTGTAACCGGGTTGAAAATATCACCCGATTGCCCGCTGACAAATTACAGCAACTTGAATCCCAGACTTTTCCCGGCCGCCCGATCAAAACTGGCGGTGTCATAACCATAGTACCGGTTCAGCAGACCCAGCATTGCATCGGCAAAATCACAACCGTTGTCCCGATACTCTACCAGCGCCCTGGCAAGGACGGTTTCGTTCTCAAAACGGACATTCGACAAACGTTTCAGGTGATCGAAAATCTCCCCTGTCTTTCCCCTGGACAGCTGATAGAGACTCGTCAATACCCAGAATGTCTCCAGTATTACAATATTGTTAATGAAAACATCATTCTCATCGATAAACCGTTTTGCCTTTTTATGCTGTGTATGGTCATCGTTAATATAGTATCGAACCAGTATATTGGTATCGATCGCTATCACGCCTTTTGCCCCCGCTTATACCGGTCAACCGCAGCTTTTCTGGCAGTCTTTTTCATCTTCTCGATTGATGCAGGTTTACTAAATCTGACAGCAGGCGGAGGCAGGTCGCTGGAGTGTTTGAGCAGGACCACCTCCATAATACCGTTGCCCAGATCAATCATTCTGACCTGATCACCTTTGCACAGCTTATAATTGTCACGGATTGCCTTTGGCAGAGTAACCTGCCCCTTTTCACCCAGTCGTACTTCATGCATACCTGCCTCTCTTGATAAAGTAGGAATTAATTAATATATTCCTACTTAAGTGCCTGCCTGTCAAGTTTGCGATCATAGGTCCTTGACTCGCTTTACCCGCAGTGGCTCTATAACCCGGTAGAGACAACTGTCAGTCACTTTTGGCATCGGAGGTGGCTATGTTAACCCGCAATTTCCTCAGGCAGAACTGGTTGCGATACACCAGATGACGTTATTGGCGGCAGTCGGCAATGCGCAGAGTAGTACTGAATCGAGTCTAAGACTGACAACAAGCTTATCCAGGTAGACAACTATGCAAGATTTTAAACCCATGGAATTCGATGGGTTTAAACTCAAGGCCAATGCCGGGATCCTGGATACAATATGTCTGATTTTGCACG
>JBCKWF010000137.1:0-3570 GCA_038922895.1 Gammaproteobacteria bacterium | reverse complement strand
CAGGCAGGGCATTGTCGTTTCCGTACCCAGATCGATGATTTTTCATCAGGTTATGTGCAACCCGGCACGGGAGTAGCACTAACTCTATAATCCAGCATCAAACGAGGATGTACTCATGGCTAAAGACGCAATAGTGTCAGAGGAAACAGCAAACAAGTTCGCCAAGGAGAAGGAAACTCCGTATACCCGCTGGGTAAAAAATGAAGGCCTTGATATCATCGATGCGATGTATGTGCCGGACCTGTATAACGTCGAATTAAAGCCCTGGGCAAGCCGCAACGGTCATGGCGTGTTTATCAATCATGATGCCTCCAGGACCACGAATGATTCCTATGTTTGTGAGATCGATCCTGGCAAAAAGCTGACACCGCAGCGCCAGTTGTTTGAAGAGACGATCATGGTATTGAGTGGCCGCGGTTCTACCACGGTCTGGAATGATGCCGGCAAGAAGGTCTCGTTTGAGTGGCAGGCCGGGGCACTGTTTGCCGTCCCGCTGAATACCTGGCACCAGCATTTCAACGGATCAGGCAAGGACAAGGCCAGATTTATCTCGGTCACTAACCTGCCGCCGATTATGAACATTTATGAAGATCCGGATTTTATATTCAATACCTCCTATGATTTCAAGGGCCGTTTTTCCGGCGAGGCCGATTATTTTGCCGCGAAGCAGCAGGTGAGTGGTTTGCTACTGGAGACCAACTTCGTTGCTGATGCAGTCAATCTACCCCTGGTCGAGGCGAAGGAGCGTGGTGCCGGCGGCGGCCATATCCGTTTTAATTTCGCGAAGAGTTCACTGAACAGCCATATCTCCGCATTTCCGGTCGGTACCTACAAGAAGGCCCATGCACACGGCCCGGGTGCCTATGTCATTATATTGGCAGGCGAAGGTTATTGTCTGATGTGGGAGGAGGGTGAAGAGCCAATACCGTACTACTGGAAGAGGGGCACATTGATTACACCGCCTACCATGTTTTATCATCAGTGGTTCAATACTGGCACGGAGTCAGCTCGTTATCTGGCCTACAAGTATGAAGGTGTAGCTATCCGCAATTCACAGGGCGTACCCAAGTCCTGGATCAGTCGACGTATCGGTGGGCACCAGATTGACTATGCCGACGAGAGTCGTCAGGTGCGTACGATGTTTGCCGATGCGCTGGCCGCAAAGGGCCTGCAACCAAAGATGGAGGCCGCATACGAGGCTGAAAAGGCGACGCTGCCTCCACTGTCGTAACAGTTTACATGGCGGATACGCAGGTACTAATCGTCGGGGCAGGTCCGGTAGGACTGACGCTGGCCATCACACTGGGACAACTCGGTGTGCAATGTACGCTGATAGAACGTAACCAGGCCCCGTCCGGCCTGCCAAAAATGGAACGCTGTAACGCCCGCACGATGGAGATCTACCGTCGCCTTGGTATTGCCGATCAGGTGCGTAAGGCGGGCCTGCCTGAAGCTGTGCCGATGGACGTGTTTGTCGTCACCAGTCTGGTCGAAGAGCCGATACTGCGGCTTCCCTATCCATCGGTGAAGGACTGCAAGGCACAAATCGCCGCCAGCAATGACGGTACCAGCACACTCGAACCCTATCAGCTTATTTCACAGTACACGCTTGAGCCCCTGCTGCAAGGGATTGCTGAAAAGGACCCGAATATTACGGTCCGGTTTGCTTGTGAATTTGTCAGTTTTACCCACGCTCAAAACCAGGTCTCGACCAAGGTCCGGATTACTGACGGAACCGAGCAGACAATTACCGCTGATTATCTGGTTGGTTGCGACGGTGGTTCCAGTGCCGTGCGTAAACAGCTGGGCATCAAATTTCATGGCGATGGCAGTATGTTGACGCTGCACCAGGCCTTGTTCCGCTGTGATGATCTGTTTGAGCGTATCCCGATAGGCAAGGGCCGCCATTACCATGTCGCGGATGAACAGTCGGGCTTTATTATCGTCCAGGACTCTACCCGCCATTTCACCCTGCACGCGGTTGTTGAACAGGATTCAGATATGCCGAAGCTGTTTGAAAGGCTGGTCGGCATGCCCATCAAGTATGAGACGCTTTATATTGGCAAATGGACCCAGCATCTGCTGCTGGCTGATAATTATCGGCATGGCCGTGTATTTATCGCCGGCGATGCGGCGCATCTGGTTATACCGACCGGTGGTCTGGGCATGAATACAGGCGTCGGTGATGTGACCGACCTGGCCTGGAAGCTGGCCGGCACACTGGCCGGTTGGGGTGGAGAAAACCTGCTCGGCTCGTATGAGCCGGAACGTCGTCAGATTGGTGCCCGCAACGTGGCAGCCTCAGGCCGTGCCAATGCCGGCCGCCGTGCCTGGCGTTCCGCGTGGAAACCACAGATACGCGACCAGACACCGGAAGGGGCAGAAATACGCGCGGCTGTGGCAAAGATAGCCAATGTCGAACAGCGCAAGACGAACGAGATTCTCGGTATTGAGGCCGGTTATCGTTATATTGGTTCTCCATTGATCTGGTCTGAAGCCGGCGGCCCTGATCCTGATAATCAGCAATATGAATGGTCGAACTGGCCGGGCGCACGTTTACCGCATGTATGGCTAAAAGACGGGCGCGCCATCCTCGATATTATTGGCAAGGCTTATACCTTGTTGCGTTTTGATGCTGACAGGATTGATATGTCAGCCCTGATAGCTGCATTTTCAGAATCCAGGGCACCTCTGGAAGTGTTGTCACTTGCTGATGATCACGCGCGTAAGTTGTATGGTTTTGATTTAATGCTGGTGCGGCCCGACCTGCATGTGGTCTGGCGGGGCAATGCAGCACCGGAGTATGCCCAGTGGCTGGTTGGCGTTGCAACCGGGTACAGGCTGCCCCCACAGATCAAGTAGTAGTTTTAGCCTGCCTGCTATTTCTCTAACGTGAACAGTCCAGACATCATGCAGAAGGTGGAGCGACGTATTGCCGTTCCGCCCGTCTGCACCAGCTTTCCCACGCACGTTCAAACGTATAGGAACCACGCCGTTTCAGGATCGCATCAACCTCGCCATCACTGAGGAAGGTAATCGGGCCGAGCATGCTGGCCTTGAACTGCAGTTCCGCATTCAGCTCAAGATACACCGAGCTGAACACTACCTCGCGCACAGACTGGCCAATAACTACACAGCCATGACCGCGCATCAGTGCGGCACGGTTGCCGCCGAGACAGACAGCAAGGTCCCTGCCCATCTCTATGTTACTGACCAGCAGCGTGGTGTCGCCAAAATTTGTGCGTGAATCCCATATCGGTACATGTGAGCCCATGCCGGCACACATATGCAACAGTGGCCGCAGGCTGGTCCCGGTGACACCATACGGTATGACATTCGGGCTGTGATTATGCACGACAGCAGTCACTTCCGGACGTGCCTCATAGATAGCACCGTGAATATGCCGTTCAGCGTATGGATCCATACCGCGCGTATCTATCGGTTCACCCTCAAGTTTAAACTCGATCAGATCGCTGACTTCTATACACTCGGGCGCCCGCGAACGTGACATTATATAGCGTTGCGGATTTTCCGGGTGACGTATGCTGATATGACCAAATGAATCGACGA
>JBCKWF010000136.1:0-3581 GCA_038922895.1 Gammaproteobacteria bacterium | reverse complement strand
ACACGAAAACAGTCATGTTGCAGTTTACATGCATGCTAGAGACATCTTGGAATCAAGAGATATTCAGCGCAAAGCATCGGAAATTTTAAGCGAAATTTCGAATGATTCTGCTGATGATATTTATGATGAATTAAATTCCACAAAACTCTTGCTATTAGTAGACGGCCTGGATGAGATAGCTTCTTTTGATGATAGAGAATCTGTAATAACTAAGTTAAGTGATGAGCATAAAAAATCTGGTGCCAGGATAATTATTGGCACACGCATAGTAACGAGTTCTAGAATACTTACTGCGCTTAGCAGTTATAAAGCCTACTCAATATTACCATTACGTAAAAGTCAAATTAGGAGCTTCTTCGGTAAATGGTTTAAGGGGAATGTCGATAAAGCAGCAAAGCTTATTGAAGCTTTGGAAGATAAGGGCATTATAGGTAAGTTGCCTAGAACGCCCATGACAATGACTTTAGTTGCAATTGTATATGAATCAAAAGAAGACATTCCGTCAACACTTACAGAATTGTATCAGATGTTTGTAGAATTGCTCTCTGGAAAATGGGATGAGAATCGAAATATTGCTTCGCCCTATGATTCGAATATTAAGTTAGCCTTCTTAAGCAAGCTGGCATGGCGAATGCACTCGGAAAGACTTGAAAGTATATCTCAAGATAGATGCATAGAACTCGCAGATGAATTTTTTAAGGTTCATGCGACAATAAGAGACGTAAATCCCAAAACGTTTATACAAAGCATAATCGATCGGTCTCATATTATGGTGCCCACAGGCCATGATCAGATTAGATTTTCGCATATGACATTTCAAGAGTATTTCTGCGCGCAATATATTTTTGAAAGTTCACCAGCCGACAGTGAAATATTAAATTGGTATGGCGAAGATTGGTGGAAAGAATCGTTGTTTTTTTATGCGGGAATGAAAAAGGATATTACTAAACTTGTTGATGTGTTGTTGCTTGCAAATTACGAAGATACTGAAACGCTAGCAACCAAGTTAGTTACACTGGGCTCGATGGTACAGTCAGGATATTTAACTGAAGCCAAACAGAAAAAATCAGCCGTGAGATTTGCATCCCAACAGTTTTTTCGTTGTTATGATGATTTAGTGTCATGGATGACACAATTTGCTTCTCCTAAAGTTAAGCGACAAATGTCGAGAGTTATGTTGGTCGACCTTTTGCAAGAATTATTTTCGAGTAATTTTTCCTCAAAGTATTTAGAAATTGCATTGCAAGAGACCTATGACTCATTCCCACAAACCAGAGAGTTTGAAAGTGCGAGATTCTTTGTCGCATGCACACTATCAAAACTTGGAAAATATGATCAATTACTCGATTTTGCTACCAGTCCAGACATGGTGGACACATCGATGTATCTAATTAGTGGAGCAACCTTACGAGAAAAACACATGGACGCTTCTGAAAGAGATAAGTACCGAAAATTCCAAAAAAGGTTAAGTCATTTTCGTGCTGCCATTAAAAAGGAAATGGGCGGCGGATTTCTTGATGGGAAAGCTAGTCGAAAAAAGAAACAAAAGTAATAATATAGGACATGGAAAAGGTGACAGATTTATTTTCTACGCTTTACAAGTCTTTTAAAAAAATAAATCTGTCACTGAAGAATCCACACGAATTTAAATAAAAAGCTGATCAAAAACAATCAGTTAGCAAACAGATTGAATTGGTCATGGAACATGCATGACGAAATGTGATCAATTGAAGTGAGCAACTTTAAAATTTCACAGGAGTCTCGCCATGCATGCAACGAAGATGTTACAGCAATTCTTGCAGAAAAACTGCCCGAATATTCATGCTGTCCGGCTGTCTGCCTTGATGGACAATATTGCAGGTTTGGTTCACGGCCAGACCCTGACGGTCACCGGCCTGGGTCGTGCCTTACCCCGTGCTACCAGTATGAAGCATAGTATTAAACAAAGTGACCGCCTGATTGGCAATTCACAGTTAACCAGCGAGGTTCCTGAATTGCTGCGGCAGGTGAAGAGCGGCAAAAGCTTTACCATCACCAATCACGGCAAAGCCATTGCGGATTTGGTACCCAGCCAACAAGGTGCGAAGGTCAGGGATAAGGTTGCGGCAGCGGAAAAACTCAAGGTATTCATGCTGGCTGAACCAATGCGTGGGGTAAATATCAGGGAACTGATTGAGGAAGGGCGTGCATGAGTTTTGTACTGGATAATTCGGTCACCATGCGTTGGTTTTTTGGTGATGGCAGCCCGCAGGATCTTGCTTATGCCGGTAAGGTGCTTGATGCGATGAAACACGACAATGCTGTCGTACCCGTGACATGGGGTCTTGAGGTGGCAAACGTCATTGCCAGGGCGGAAGCAAGAGCCCTGGTGACAGAAGCGCGGAGCAGCGCGTTTCTTGAGATGCTGGGAGATGTTGATATCGAGGCGGACACTGCCACATTCGTGCATGTGCTGTCAGATACGCTGCAACTGGCCCGGCGCTACCAGCTGTCTGCTTATGATGCGTCATACCTTGAGTTGGCTTTACGCCGGGGCATATCGCTGGCCACACTCGACGAGGATTTACAGAAGGCTGCGAGGAAAGCGGGCGTGAAGAAGTTTGGTTAATTGCTTTGACAGATTTATTTTTTAGAAAACAAAACATTTTTGACGGTATTATCATCGAAGGTGAGCTGCCAGGCCGGGCTGTGAAATTTTTGCAGGAATGGATAAGCCTGCACAAGGTTGAATTAGAGGAAAACTGGCAAAGCGCGCGCACCGGCCGGCCTTTAAGCTATATTGCGCCATTGGAGTAACAGTCATGTTGCACGTAAAGTCTGCTAAATACTTGTCTGGATTCAAGTTATGGGTGGCGTTTGACGATGGCACATCTGGTGAAGTTGATCTGGAAGGTGTACTTAATGGCCCCGTCTTTGAACCGTTGCAAGATCTGAATTTTTTTAAGAAGCTTGCTGTTGATCCTGAATTAGAAACTGTCGTCTGGCCGAACGGCGCGGATCTTGCCCCGGAGTTTCTAAAAGAACTGCACAACAAGCAAAATCAGACCAGGCAAAAAGCGCACGGTTGATTTTGCCGGACTTCATCAGGGTTAGAGTCTAAATTAGAACTCAGAGTGGGGGAATACTCATGGATCAATATGAGCAGGCCGTAATATCGTGCCTTACTGTGAATGGGGAGATATTTGTCGCGCCCCAATTTGATCTCGGCAAAGGATTGTGGCAATGCAAGACCTGACGCCAAAACCAGTTCTATTCTCTAATAATATTAATATGATTAGTAAGATGGACACGGCGTCAGGTAGTACTATCAAAGGGTTGATAATTGCGACGGTAACTAATGGGTCGACATACATCAGGCTTAGCAATCCACAAAAGTACCAGATAGATTATGAAATTGTGGATGGCAATCCAGAGATTGTAAAAAAGGCCGGCGAAGCGTTAGGTATTGTTGTAACAAATAACACAATAGCAACTCACCACAAATAATTTAATGTTGATTTATCATTTCAGTCCAAACGAGAAATAAAATGGAAAACTACCACAATCCTATTCGTCATTTAAAATATCTCAGACAATCCTTA
>JBCKWF010000135.1:0-3636 GCA_038922895.1 Gammaproteobacteria bacterium | reverse complement strand
CAGCGATTTCTCAAGACCATGATCCTGTGAGCGGGTACAGTAAATTCCGACGCCGGGTTCAACTTCCTGTTTATGTAATAATTTTGAGAAATCCAGTCCGTTTGCCTTCCAGTAATCGATTGCCTTTTTAACGTCCAGCCTGTCTACATGACCGATCATTTCGTTCATCGTTCGGAATCCGAGCCTGGCCATATATTCACGGACTTCCTCGGCAATAAACCGGAAAATGTTCTGTACAAATTCCGGTTTGCCGGCAAATTTCCTGCGTAACTCCGGGTTCTGGGTTGCTACTCCGACCGGACAGGTATGCAGATGGCAAACCCGCATCATGATACAACCCATAACGACGAGCGGTGCAGTGGCAAACCCGAATTCTTCTGCACCCAGCAGCGTTGCAATGACGACGTCTCGACCTGTCTTCAGCTGTCCATCTGTCTGCACAATAGTACGATCACGTAACTTGTTTCTGGCCAGTACCTGTTGAGTCTCTGCCAGACCCAGCTCCCAGGGCAGACCCGCATGCTTTAATGAACTGATCGGTGCAGCACCAGTGCCGCCATTATAACCGGATATCTGGACCACATCTGCATGCGCCTTCGCAACCCCGGCCGCCACGGTACCTACACCGACTTCGGCAACCAGCTTTACATGTACTCGCGCGCGTGGATTGGCATTTTTCAGATCGTGGATAAGTTGCGCCAGATCCTCAATCGAATAGACGTCATGGTGTGGCGGGGGAGAAATCAGGCCCGCCCCGGCAGTTGAATGTCTTACCTTCGCAATCCATGGATATACCTTGGGACCGGGTAACTGTCCGCCTTCGCCGGGTTTTGCGCCCTGGGCCATCTTGATCTGGAGATCGTCCGCATTAACCAGGTATTCACTGGTGACACCAAACCTTCCCGAGGCAACCTGCTTGATCGCACTGCGTCTTGAACCACCGTTTTCGTCCGGAGTGTAGCGGTCCGAGTCCTCTCCGCCTTCACCGGTATTTGACTTAGCGCCGATCCGGTTCATCGCTATTGCGAGGGTTGCATGCGCTTCCAGACTGATTGAGCCATAGGACATGGCGCCTGTTGAAAATCGCTGCAGGATAGCTTCAACAGATTCGACCTCTTCAAGAGGTACCGGTTTCTTTGCATACTTCAATTCAAACAGGCCGCACAAGGTTGCAGCGTGTTCATTCTGGTTGTCGACCAGACTGGTATATTCCTTGAATACCTTGTATTGACCGGATTGGGTTGCATGCTGAAGCTTGAATACTGTGTGCGGATTAAACAGATGATATTCACCATCACGTCGCCATTGGTATTCGCCACCCCAATCCAGATCTGCATGCTTGACCTTTCTGTCGGGGAAGGCCATATGATGTCGAAGTTAGGCCTCCCTGGCGACCATGTCCAGTCCTATTCCGCCAATTCTGGATGCAGTCCAGCAAAAATAGCTGTCGATAAAGTCCTTGTTTAAACCGATAGCTTCGAAGATCTGAGCGCCACGATAAGACTGAATCGTCGATATTCCCATCTTTGACATGGTCTTGTTCAGGCCCTTGTTTACTGCCTTTATAAAGTTTTTGACAGCAACTTCATACTCCATCTCCGGAATGTACCCTTTACCTATCAGGTTTCCAATAGATTCAAATGCAAGATACGGATTGATTGCACCAGCGCCATAACCTGTTAACAAGGCAAAATGATGTACTTCACGAGGTTCGCCTGTTGCAATGACCAAACCGGCCCTGGTACGACTACCCTTGCGCATAAGATGATGATGTACCGCTGAGGTTGCAAGCAGCGCAGGTATCGGCGCAAGCTTGTCGGTTACTCCCCGGTCAGACAGTATGATGAAACTATACCCTGACTCAATTGCCTCATGTGCCTGCCGGCATACCTCAATCAACGTCTGTCCGAGTCCGGCTCCACCTTCATTGACCGGATACAGGATAGAAATCGTTTTAGTCTTGTGACCGGCAACATTAATATCGCGTATCCTGGCCAGTTCACTATTGGTCAGTACAGGTGACTGGATCCTGATCTGGCGACTGCTCTTCGGCTCCGGCTGCAGCAGATTTCCTTCAGGACCGATAGTTGTAGCGATCTGTGTGACCAGCTCTTCCCGTATGCCGTCCAGAGGAGGATTGGTAACCTGGGCAAATAACTGCTTGAAATAATCGTAAAGCAGTCTCGGACGGTTAGACAATACCGCCAGCGCGGTATCAGTACCCATCGAACCAATAGGTTCAACCCCGTCCCGTGCCATTGGCGCCATGATTATTTTCAGGTCTTCATGCGTGTAACCAAATGTCTGCTGCCTCTGTAACAAGGAATCCGGATCCGAACCATGAATCTGTTTTGGATTTGGTAACTTCTCAATCGGCAGCAGATTCTGCTTTAACCAGTCTGCATAAGGATGCTCGGAGACACAGGCCTTTTTAAGTTCCGCATCATCTATAATCCTTCCCTGTTTCGTATCAACCAGAAAAATCCTGCCGGGATGCAGACGTTCCTTAATCAACACATTTTCCGGCAATACATCCAGCACTCCTACTTCAGATGCCATGATAACCATATCGTCCTTGGTGACGTAATAACGCGACGGTCTTAATCCGTTCCTGTCAAGCACTGCTCCGATAATTTCGCCATCCGTAAACACGATAGATGCCGGACCGTCCCATGGCTCCATCATGCAGGCATGGAATTCATAAAATGCCTTACGGCCTTCATCCATGGTTGCATGACCACTCCAGGCCTCGGGGATCATCATAAGCACGGTATGTGGCAATGATCTGCCGGCCCATGTATAGAAACTCCATGACATTATCGAACGTTGCTGAATCGCTACTGTCTTCAAAATACGATAGGGAAAATCTTTTTCAAATCATCGCTAAACAACGAAGATTCTCACAGTGCCTCGCGCGCGCGCATCCAGTTTATATTGCCACGCAGAGTATTGATTTCACCGTTATGAGCGATATAGCGGAACGGTTGTGCCAGCCTGCCAGGAGGGGAATGTGTTGGTGGAGAACCGCTGGTGTACCAGTGCCATTGCTGATTCAACATCAGCATCACTCAGATCGGGAAACATCGGTTCAAGCTGGCTGCCGGTCAACATGCCCTTGTAGACAAAGGTCTTGTTAGACAGGCTGGGGATGTAGAAAAGGTCCCTGCCATCAATATCGCTGTTTGCTATTGCATGTTCCGCAAGCTTGCGTATGACATACAATTTTCTTTCAAATGTTTCAGGACTGATTGAATTGTCAGTTTGTGCAATAAACACCTGCTTGAATACAGGTTCACCAAGTTTGGCCGTTTCGCCCAGCAGTGAGTCGTCCGTTGGCACATCGCGCCAACCCAGTAATTTTTGTCCCTCCTGGTTGATTATCTGTTCCAGGATCTGCTGACAAGCCTGCGCATCTTCTATTTCTTCGGGCAGAAACACCAGACCGGTCCCGTATTTACCCGCATCAGGCAGCGTCACACCCTGCAGACTGCATATTCTCTGAAAAAATCTGTGCGGTATTTGTATCAGTATACCTACACCATCACCGGTATTTTCTTCACAGCCACAGGCATCATGTTCCTGGGAAGGATCATACATACCATCAGTGATGGGTGGGCTTACAAATTTCTTCATCAG
>JBCKWF010000134.1:0-3736 GCA_038922895.1 Gammaproteobacteria bacterium | reverse complement strand
AGCCGGCAACATATAAATCAATGTGGTATACGGGTTCACCGTCAGCCTGACCGTTCTGCATAATTCCTTATATCTACGCTACATCGGTTACAGATTTGGAACGCAAACATCTCTTCCAGCCCGGTCCCTGGTAAATGGTGAAGCTGATTATCACTGTTTCATACTGGCAGTTCCTGCCTGTAAATATTATGATTGGCTCATAAATCAACACAGGGAGTAAGGTAATGGCAGATGTAATAAAGGTAGATGTCGCTGATCCGTCCAAGCAAACTTCAGACATAATAGGTCCGACCAGTGACGCAGCCACGGCGCAGATGTCAGAACTAAGCAAGAAGTGTTACTGGAACAATGTCGAATATAGACTGGGCACGAAAGTCATCTCTGAGGGTCACAGGTACGAATGCAGTTTTGGCAGGTGGATCCCGCTCGATTAAAGCCGGTGGATTCAAATTCGAAGTGCAACACCTGACGGTACCTTGGTGTAGCGCACCTTCCTCCCGAAGAATACCTCATCCGCAATTTGTTCTTGTTTCAAACCTGCTTTCCTCAACCCGGAAATCTGGTATCGTTGCTCGCTGGTAAGCTGCTTGTAGCGCTGCATGTGTGCCCCTTTTACTTGGTCGTTTGAGAGGCTCCGATGCTAACGCAGCTTGCCTCCAAACAATCTTACAAAAGTTGCACTTCAAACTTGAATCCGCCGCCAGCTCAGGTATGCACCTGGAAATGATATCCCTCAGCATCCCGGTTTATTTCCCCTGTACGTATCCTGAACTGGCCCGCATTTTTGTCCTGATAGTAAAATCGGAGTGTTTCCCGGATTGCGGGGAAGGCCAGTGTATCCCAGGGAATCTCGTTTTCCTTATACAGGCTGACCTCAAGGCTTTCCGGACCGGACGAAAAGCTTTTCTCCAGTAGCCGCGACCGGTACATTATATAGACCTGATCGACATAGGGCAGATTGATCACCACATACAGGTCGACAATTTCAACCCGGGCATTGGCCTCTTCCAGCGTCTCGCGTCTGGCTGCCTGTACAGTAGTTTCACCAATTTCCATATAACCGGCCGGAAGAGTCCATAATCCGTAACGTGGCTCGATTGCGCGTTTGCATAACAGGATCTGGTCTTCCCACTCGACGATACACCCGGTCACAATCTTCGGGTTTATATAATGCACAGTCCTGCAACTGACACAGACATGACGCTCACGATTATCATCTGCCGGGACTGTCCATCTGAGCTCATCACCACAGGTATTGCAGAATTTCATTGAGCAGTATTCTGGTCCCGGCCTAGCATACCTTCAAGATCCGCCCAGATATTGTCCAGCATCAGGGATTGCGCCTCCGCTTTCGGGTGGATCCCATCTGCCTGCATCAATTCCGGCCGGGTGGCAATACCGTCGAGGATGAACCGGCCCAGGGTTAAATCATAAATACCGTTCAGTTCCTTATAAATAGCGCTGAATCTGTCGATATAGATCTTGCCATAGTTAGGCGGTAACAGCATCTGCACCAGCAGGACAGCACTGCCCTTGCCAGTCAGCAAATCAATAATTTCCTCGAGATTTTTCCTGATCTCAGTTACCGGCAGACCACGCAGACCATCATTACCACCGAGTTCGACGATGGTGATAGCAGGTATTGTCTCACCCAGTATTTCATCGAGCCGGGATTTGGCACCATGGGTTGTATCACCACTGATACTGGCATTCAGTACACGGTAAGGATGACCGGTTTCGTTCAGGCGCGTCTGTAAAAGGGCTACCCAGCCGTCTTCAATTGCGATACCGTAACTGGCACTAAGGCTGTCCGCCAGCACCAATATGGTCTTCTCTGCGGCGTGCAGCTGGACCGAAATAACGTAAAATATAAAAAACCATAAACTGCGAAACATGAATAACTCCTCTGCTGTTATTGTGCAGGCTGAACATCTCGGAAAGCAAGTCAGTAGTCCAGATAGTCCTGACGGCCGGTTAACAATACTTGATAATATCAATTTCTCACTGCAATCCGGTAAAAGCCTGGCCATAGTCGGTGTTTCGGGCTCGGGTAAGTCCACCTTGCTTGGACTGCTTGCCGGCCTCGATGTTGCAAGCAACGGCCGTGTATTGCTCGATAATATCGACCTGAATACACTGGATGAAGATGGCAGGGCCAGGCTGCGCAATCAACGCGTCGGCTTTGTGTTCCAGTCATTCCATTTGCTGAAAAGCCTGACTGCGCTGGAAAATGTAATGCTGCCACTTGAGCTGGCCGGGGTTGAACAGCCTGAAAAAACTGCGATGGCCAGGTTAACTGAAGTTGGGCTGCGCGAACGATTTGGACATTATCCGAACCAGTTGTCCGGCGGGGAGCAACAACGTGTCGCCATTGCCAGGGCATTTGCCGCAGGTCCGAAGATCCTGTTTGCAGATGAACCGACCGGTAACCTCGACCAGAAAACAGCACGACATATTATTGAGCTGGTGTTCAGGCTTAATCGTGAACACGGGACAACGCTGATACTGGTCACCCATGATCATGCCATCGCCAGTCTTTGTGATCGCAGGCTGACACTGGCAGGCGGTAGCATCCTCACTGATGAAACCTGACATATTGCAACTGGCGGTCAAATCATTACTGCGGGACTGGCGTTCCGGCGAAATCCGGCTGATTGCGATTGCCATTATTATAGCAGTAGCGAGTCTGACGTCCGTCAGCTTTTTTACCGATCGGGTCAGGCAAGCTACCGAAATCCAGGCAACTGAATTGCTTGCCGCTGACCTGGTGTTACAGTCACGGCGGCCTGTACCTGCCGATGTAAGGCAACTTGCCCTGGATTATGGCCTGATCACCACCAGCATTACCGGCATGCATAGCATGGTGATGGCAGGCGACAAATTGAACATGGCAGAGATTAAGGCGGTCGAGGCCGGTTACCCGATCCGTGGCAAATTGAGAACGTCCTCCGGACTGTTCACCGCTGAATCTGTTACTACGGATCTGCCTGGACCGGGAACGGTCTGGATAGACAATCAGTTGTTCCAGCAGCTGGGAGTGCAAATCGGCTCCGAAGTCAGTGTCGGTTCAGCAAGACTCACCGTCAGCAGGATCATTAGCTATGAACCTGATCGTGGCGGGGACATGTTCAACATTGCACCACGCTTGATGATGAATCTTGCGGATATTCCCGCCACCAACCTGGTCCTACCGGGCAGCCGGGTCGATTACAGCCTGTTACTCGGGGGCGAATCGGAAGCGATACTGCAGTTCAGGCAGGCGATCGACGCCAGAACAGGATTGAGGATACAAGGCATTCGTGATGCCCGGCCGGAATTAAAATCTGCACTGGAACGCGCTGAACAATTTCTGGGCCTGGCTGCACTGGTCAGCGTAGCACTTGCCGGTCTGGCGGTGGCAATGTCAGCACAACGCTTTGTGACCCGGCATTTTGATAACTGCGCCATTATGCGTTGTCTGGGTGCCAATCAGCAAACCATCACCCGTATTTATCTATTGCAATTGCTGATGCTATCAACGCTGAGCAGCATCATAGGCTGCGCAATCGGTTATCTCGGACAGGAAATTCTTGCCAGGTTATTGGCCGGGATGACTGCGAGCGTCCTGCCTGCAGCATCAGTGGGTCCTGTATTTACAGGTATTGCTGCCGGGACGATTACTGCGGTCGGCTTTGCAATGCCACAAATCCTGCGCCTCCGGAATGTATCGCCGCTACGCGTGCTCCGGCATGATATG
>JBCKWF010000133.1:0-3739 GCA_038922895.1 Gammaproteobacteria bacterium | reverse complement strand
AATAACCACATCGCGTGCCAGGCTACCGTTCTGTTCCTGTTCCGGTACAGGCTTATTTACCTTCGCAAGCTCTTCAGCCAATGGTACTTCTACGGCATCAGCATGCCCGGTTGCAGCATCATAGATATCCACTACCAGCCGATGGCTGTATTTTTCATTTGGAGGCAGCTGAAAGCTACGCATCTGCGCTGATTTTTTCAGGTCGATCACAACCCGCAAATCCTTGTGCTGGACAGATGTACGCATCTGTTCGACAAACCGGTCTGCAGTGACCGGCCTGGGCAGGCTGTTAGTAAACGTGACCCCGGTAAAATCAATGACCATACGGGACGGGTCTTCCAGGGTTGTCACCTTGTGCTCGACCGGTCCATTCAAGTCAAACACCACCCGGGTATTTTCCGGTGCAGCCCAGATTCGGACGCTATCGATCGTAACCGGCGCAGCGCTCAGTATCGCGGAAAGGCCGATCAGGATGATGCTAGAGATTAGTCGAAGAACCATGATTATTTGTTCTATTCCTGTTGATTACGGCAATAGTTTCAATTTTTTATTAGAAAATCAAGCTATCTTACTGTTTTAATAGAACAAAAATATAGGCACTTATAGCTTACTCCATGATGTTAGCTTTGAAATCAACAAGTTACCCTTATCAGTGCATGAGTTAATTTCAAGTTTGCGTACGTCTGCATCTAGCGTGAACTTTATCAGTATATCCGGCAAATCAATCCTCTGACCGGCCTTCTCCGGCCATTCAATCAGACAAATCGCCGTATCCGATCGGTAGTCTCGAAAGCCGATCAGCTCGATTTCATCCGGGTGCCTGACCCGGTAAAAATCAAAATGATAGATAGTAAAAGTACCCAGGTTATACGATTCAACCAGCGTATAGGTCGGACTCTTTACCGTATCGGTATGGCCAAGTCCACGCAGAAACCCGCGAACCAGCGTGGTTTTACCTGCGCCCAGATCACCGCTCAAATGTATTTGCATACCTGCAAACGCGATACGGGCAAGTTCACGGCCCAGCATTTCCATCGCTTCGGGACTGGAGACGACTGTATGCATGACTCAGCGATTAAGCAATTGACGTATCATCGGTAACAAATCGGTTGCGAGCATACCTCTTTCTCCATGCTGTGCTGCAACGATATCGGCTGCGCTGGCATGCACGCATACACCCACCCTGGCGGCATCTGCAGGCCCGAGTTGCTGACACATCAATCCGGCAATCAATCCGGTCAATACATCGCCCATTCCACCGGAGGCCATACCGGGGTTCCCGGCAGCACAGACTGACACGCGACCTGAATTATCAACAATGATGGTGCCACTCCCCTTTAATACTGTCACACCGCCGTAGCGGGTCTGGATTGCAGTGGCGGCAGCAAACCTGTCCGACTCAACCTTGGTCACACTGGTGCCGAGTAATCGCGCTGCTTCACCCGGATGCGGTGTCAATATCCAGTTATCGCGTCGGGTAGGTTCCAGCGCCAGAAGATTCAATGCATCGGCATCAACAACCAGTGGCAAGCGGGTATCCAGCACGCGTGCCAGCAATGCCCCGGACCAGTCTGATTGACCCAGTCCAGGACCGATTGCAACCACACTGGCATGCTGCAGTAAGGCTGCCAAATCGCCTGTATCACGCACACCGGCAGCCATCAATTCCGGTCTGGCGTTCGGAATGACAGCCGCATGTTCAGTGCGAGTGGCAATACTGACCAGTCCGGCACCGCTGCGGGCAGCAGTCTCCGCACACATGCGTACCGAACCGGCGTACCCATAATCACCACCGACCACGAGTAGATGTCCGTAATCGCCCTTGTGGGCAGCACGTGAGCGTTGCGGCAACAGGCTGGTACACGATGGCAGGTGTAACAGTTCGGCTGAATGTGACACTTTATCAAGGATACGTTGCGACAGCCCCAAATCAGAGAATTTCAACATACCGCGGTATACAGCAGCTTCACCGGTATACAAACCTTGCTTGCAGGCAATCAATGACAGCGTCACATCGGCCCGCACAGCAGCACCCATTACCGTGCCGGTATCGGCATTCAGTCCTGACGGGATATCCACAGACAAGACCGGTTTTGCAGACAGGTTGATCGCGTTAATGGCCTCCAGGTAGTCACCAGTCACATTACGATCCAGTCCGATACCAAACATTGCATCAACTATGACATCAGCCTGCTCCAACTCATCTGCGCTAAACGGTTTAACCCCGCCACCACCATCAATGAATGCACGCGCGGCGATAAATGCAGCACCTGTTAAAGATTCGGGAGACTGCAATGTGAGTACGCTGACCTGCCTGCCGTTTGCGACTGCAAGTTCGGCCACGACATAGCCGTCTCCTGCATTATTGCCTGCACCACAGACAACTATAATATGTCTGGCCTGAGGCCATGTCCCGGCCAGCAAGTTCCATACAGCCTTGCCGGCAGCTTGCATCAGTTCAATCCCGGCGGCAGGCTGTTCAGCTATGGCTATACGATCCAGCTGCCTGACCTGATCGGCGCTATACAGCCGACAATCCAGTGCAGGTGGTGAGTCAATCACGATAGCAAATTGAAGTACTTGGCACGATAATGCTGCAATTCTTCAATCGAATCCTTGATATCATCGAGCGCAAGATGACTGGCATTCTTGATAAACTGGTCCTTGCCGTTGGTCCAGCGTTTTATCAGTTCCTTTACCGTACTTACATCAAGATTACGATAATGAAAATATTTTTCGAGATCACGCATCTGCCGGTAAAGAAACCTGCGGTCCTGGCAAATACTGTTGCCACACATTGGCGAACAATTAGCCGGGATATGTCGTTTGAGAAAATCCAGCGTCAGCTGTTCGGCCTGTGCAGTCGTAATCTGGCTTTTCCTGACCCGTTCCAGCAGCCCGGAACGGCCATGCTGACGGGTATTCCAGTCATCCATCTTATCGAGGATGGCATTGTCATGGTGTATCGCCAGTACTGGCCCTTCTGCAATCACATTTAATCGGGAATCTGTAATTACAGTAGCGATTTCGATGATATAATCTGTATCAGGATTCAGACCGGTCATTTCAAGGTCTATCCAGATAAGGTGATCGGGTGATTGTGCCATTAATGTGTTCCGGAGATTTTTCAATCATTCTAACCCTAATCGAATGAAATTCGATACCTGAAAAAAAAGCGGATATCCAACTATGAATCTATTCAGTTATATCTTTCTCGCTGCCCTGCTAGGCAGTTTTGCTGTGCAATGCACACTGTTATACCGGCATTGGGTCCATGTCAACCGGCACCGGGACAGGGTCCCGGATCAATTCCGGGACAAGGTGCCACTTGCAGCACATCAGAAGGCCGCAGCGTATACCTGTGCGAAATCCAGGCTGGCCGCGGTAGAACTGGTGACAGGCACTGCCCTGTTATTGCTGTGGACACTCGGTGGCGGTCTCGATCTGCTCGACAATCTATGGCGGGACTATGGGCTGCCGGAATTGTGGACCGGTACCGGCTTCATGCTGTCGGTCATGTTGATCTCCTCGGTACTGGATCTGCCGTTCGCGCTGTACAGGACCTTTGTGCTTGAGGAAAAATTCAGCTTTAACAAAACCACGGCACGCGTATTTATCACCGATCTACTGAAGAACACCGCACTCTCGATCATTATCGGCGTGCCCTTACTGGCATTGATCCTGTGGCTGATGGGTAATGCCGGCGAACTGTGGTGGTTGTATGTCTGGACGACCTGGT
>JBCKWF010000132.1:0-3764 GCA_038922895.1 Gammaproteobacteria bacterium | reverse complement strand
CAGCGTCAGCAATTCTGCCGGATTCCGGTTCCTCAAACAGTGCTTCCTGAAACCGTTCTTCATCCTTGTCCGGCTCATTACCTTCTGATTCAAGCAGGACATAATAGTTGTGATGCTGCTCAAACGGGTCACGTTTGCATTTGAACGTCTACCGCATAGCGGTAATAACTCGCCCACATCGCCTCAAACGAACTGATAACCGGCAATTTTCGCTTCATCGATTTCAGCAGCGAGATCACATCACTGAATTCAGACATCACGCACAATGCGGATTGTCGGGATGACCTGGATGGGAACAAGCGCAATATTGCCTCAGTCACCACACCTAAGGATCCTTCACTGCCGATAAACAGGTGTTTCAGGTCAAATCCGGTATTGTTCTTCAGCAGCTTGTTGCTGGAGGAAATGATGGTGCCATCTGCCATGACCACTTCGAGGCCGAGTACCAGTGACCGGGTCATGCCATACTGGATGACCTGGTTGCCTCCGGCATTGGTCGCGATATTGCCACCTATCGTACAGGAACCCCTCGCACCCAGGTCCAGCGGCAACATGAATCCGGCCTCCCGTGCAGCTATCTGCAACGTTTCCAGCGGTGTACCCGCCTTCGCTGTCAAGGTCATCGAGTCCACATCCAGTTCGACCACACCATTTAAACGTTCCAGACTGAGCACCCATTCACCTGTCCGCGGTGTGGCACCACCGACCAGTCCTGTCATACCACCCTGGACTACGAGCGGCTGTCTGGCCTGGTTGCACAAACGCAGGATGGTACTTACTTCGCCCGTGTTAGCGGGCCGTAAAACGACCTCGGGCCGACACGGGTTTTGCCTGCTCCAGTCAACTGCATACTTATCGTTAACATTCTCGCCAACCAGTATGGTTGATTTTCCTGTCTCTGTTTCGATACTGTCCAGTAGCTGTTTCATCTGAGGATCCGTGCTTGCAAGGTCATCCGGTTGTGCTACCGGTTTTGGAATGATTATAGCTGTCACTGCAACTTTATAGAAACTCCCGTGATCATTACGGCTGAATTGGTGTATTATTGCGCGCCGTTATGCAGACCACTACTGCATCTTTTGACAAACAAGACTGTGTTATGGAGCCTCCATGTTTGAAGCATTTGAAAAACTGCCTGATGACCCGATACTCGGACTGACTGCTGCCTATCTGGGTGACAACAACCCGCGCAAGGTCGACCTCGGCGTCGGCGTGTACCGGGATGAGAAAGGCAAAACACCGGTATTTGATGCAGTCAAACGGGCTGAATCCATCAAGCTGGAAAAGGAAACCTCAAAGACCTATACCGGTATTGAGGGTGATCCCGTATTCAACCAACAGATCCAGACACTGATCCTCGGTGCCGGACATGCTTCACTGCGTGACGGCCGCTCGTGCGCAATAGTCGGACCGGGTGGCTCGGGATCATTACGTGTAGCTGCCGAGGTTATCAACAGCTGGAAGCCGGCCGCGAATGTCTGGGTCAGCAAACCGAGCTGGCCCAACCATATCCCGCTGATTGGTACGGCGGGCCTGAGTATGAAGGAATATCCTTACTACGACGATCAGGGCCACACGATCCGGACTGAACAGATGCTAGAGCAAATTTCGAAACTTGGCAGCAATGACGTGCTCTTGTTGCATGCCTGCTGTCATAATCCGACCGGCGCGGATCTTGATATGGGCCACTGGAAAGAAATTACCAGGCTTGCACAAAAGAACGGTTTTGTCCCGTTTGTGGATTTTGCCTATCAGGGACTCGGCAAGGGGATCGAAGCAGACGCCGAAGGATTGCGCTATCTGGCCGCAGCAGTGCCTGAAATGATTATTGCGTATTCCTGTTCGAAAAATTTCGGGCTGTACCGTGATCGCGTCGGCGCATTGCAGATTGTCACAAAAAACCAGGCATCCACCGAGGCGGTCAAGTCGCATATGAAATCGGTCGCACGCAGGCTTTATTCCGTTCCGCCCGCACACGGCGCCATTCTTGTCGGCATGATACTGGCCGATCCGTCGCTGAAGCAGAGCTGGTCTGCGGAACTGGATGGCATGTGTGACAGGATTAACAGTATGCGGAAATTGTTTACCGAACAGATGCAGAAAAAGGGATCAAAACTGGACTTCAGTTTTGTCCGCTCACAATACGGCATGTTTTCGATACTCGGGCTGTCAGTCGAACAGGTGCAAAGACTGAAGCAGGAGTACAGTGTTTATATGGTCAACAGCAGCCGGGTCAATATTGCCGGCATCAGCAAGGACAACATTGATTATCTGACAGATTCAGTACTCGCAGTCCTCTAGCCTTACAGCCAGGGTCCTTACCGGTCCCTGACTTTTATCTGGCTAGCCAGTGTCTTGTGGGTTCCGTCGCAGAAAGGTTTCACTGCCCTGTTTGCAGGCACAGAAAAACTTTTTGCCGGACCCGGTCGCATCCTATTTGAAGGGGAGAAATACACTACCCTGGTGTGAGCCAGCACAGAAAGGCTGGTTTTTACTCATGCCGCAAGCACACCAGTTGTATTGCTCGCCTTCAACAACGTCAATACCGATGGGTGCTTTTTGTGCCACGCCGGGTTTGTCCATTTCTCTTCAGTTAATAATTATTATGCGTTCAACAGACTGATGGCGGTCCGGTGCAAGCGCCGGTTCGCCGCCGCTATGACCTTGCCTCCACGCATGGGCGGATTGCCCTCCCAGTCTGTAATCACGCCACCAGCGGACTCTATCACTGGTATCAGCGGAATAATGTCATACGCTTGCAGGTCGGCTTCGACCACGAGATCAACAAACCCGGCCGCCAGCAGACAGTAACCATAGCAATCACTGCCATATCTTGAGTAACGACACTGCGCTTCGAGCCGGGCGTAAGCGGCCTTGTCACTGACACTGCTGAATATGGCAGGATGGGTGCAACATACAATCGCGTCTGCAAGATTGCGAGTGTCGCGGGTGCTCAGCGGTCGAATTGTACTGCCTTGCTTTAACCAGGCAGTGGTACGATCGGCATAAAAAGTCTCGCGCACAAACGGCTGATGCATCAGTCCGAGCACGGGCCGGTCATGTTTGATCAGTCCGAGTAAAGTACCCCACATCGGCGCACCTGCAATAAATCCGCGTGTGCCATCAATCGGGTCAATGATCCATGTCCATGCATCACCTTCCGTCAGGCCTTGCTCTTCCCCGAGGATACCGTGATCCGGATATTGCTTGCGGATCTTATTGCGCAGGAATTGTTCGATTTCCCGGTCGGCCTGGGTGACCGGATCAAACCGGGTCTTCGACTTTGTATCAATCTTTATGCCTGTACGGAAATATTTTCTGGCAATGCTGCCGGATGCAATTGCGATTTTTATCGCAAACTCCATCATCTGCTGTTGTTGCAGGTCTTTACGCATGATCTCGCTACGTCTGTTATTGCCGGGAATATGGAACTATACGCGACATTAATGGCCAGGACGACTGAATGCGTCGAAAGCAAAATCATCAACGGTAATCAGTTCCATAATCTTCGCATCAAAATCCCGCATGCGGACAGCAGTCTGCGCGTCCAGTACACCCGCAGCCTCCGCCGCATGGATCAGTTCGATACCTATCAGGTCCGGGAGCAGTTTGTCTTTTACCGCCTTGCGCATTTTACCTATGTATGGCTCTTTGAACATATAGGCAATACCAACCGTAATGGCGCCTGTGCGCTGGTCAGTGCCCTGACCGGATCGCTGTTCATACAGGGAAAACACCCGCGTGCAGTTACACGATATTACCGG
>JBCKWF010000131.1:0-3790 GCA_038922895.1 Gammaproteobacteria bacterium | reverse complement strand
ATTTGTCGCCTCGATTGCTGCTGCAAGTTCCGCGCGGCCCGGTGCAATTGCCGCAGCGATAGCTGGTGAGTCGAACGCTATCGCACCATAGGATTCCATGAAATGGATGACCACGTCAGATCCGTTGAGTCTCGGTAATGCAAAATCTCCCAGCGGTTCGATAGCCGGTAACACATTGAGTGCGCCGTCATCAGCGACTGCAGTTGCAATGAATTCAGCCTGTTGCCAGTAGGTCTTTGTGACCGGCACCGAATATAATTGCAGTTTGCGCACCGGCAGGCCCAGATATCCGCTTATATAGATGATAACCAACAGACCCGCAATCATGCTGACCGTGCGTTGTTGCTTGCCGGTAGCGACACGCACAAGTGCGTAGCGCAGTAATGTAAACAGGCCGCCCAGCAATAGTACGATACCCGCAAACAATCCAGTCACATGCAATGGATTTGCAGACTGGATTATCATCGCGGCGACATGCGGTAAATATTGTGCGTCCCAGTAGATATTGACGGGCCGGCCGTACAGGGCCGGTGCAGTTACTTCTGCATAGCGGCCGATTGCCATTATGGTCAGGATCACTGCAAGCAGGGTTAATAAACGCGGTGATACCGGGCGTACATAGCGCGTATACAGTGTCAGTGCAAGCACCACCACTGCTATCTCGATTGAAATCTCATAGCGTGTTGTGATCCATAATGTCGGCCAGACATTGTGTATGGTCAACCCAAAATTCAATACGAAAAGTGCAAGCGCAAGGCCTGCCCAGTTCAGAATAGATTTGAGTAATACACGACTCATGACGTACTTTTCACCTGTAACGATGCAGACGCGGGCAGTAGCGAACGGGTCTGGCTATTGGGCAGAACAAGGTGGAGATAGTTCATATCAAACATGATTTATAATGTGTTCAAATTACCAGCTGGTCTTGATTTCAAATCCAGCGCCGACATTGGTGTTGTCTGATCTGCGGTAGTCATTGATGCGGTATTCTGCCACCGCATACAGCTGACGGTAGAGCCGCACACCGAACTGAGTCTCGCTGACTACATTGTCACGGGTTATGCCCGGCCGCGAGGTTTCGTCGATGTTATGGTCGAGAAAGCCAGCGAGGTAAAGCCGGTCGGAGATATATGGAAATGTCATCTGGTAATTATGCGAGATTTGCCAGCCGCCGACGTCGCGTTGGTCGATGCGGGTAGGGAAGATTTGCACGGCATAGTTCAGGTTAATTGCCCTGAAGAATGATGCCAGCGCCGGTGTGTTGTTCAGGCGCCAGCGTATGCCCAGATGTATGGTGTCGTTGTCATGACCTTTGCGGATAATGTCCTGTGCCACCAGATCGACCGGCAGTCTTGCGGATACCTGCCATATCAGGTTCTGCTCGGTCAGCAGAAAATTCGGGTCACCAGCCGAGAGCACGTCGCTCATATTGATAAAACTGGAATAGGAAAACCGCGCCGGCAGGGGTGCC
The DNA here is from genome assembly GCA_038922895.1 of Gammaproteobacteria bacterium. Lineage (GTDB taxonomy): Bacteria > Pseudomonadota > Gammaproteobacteria > Eutrophobiales > Eutrophobiaceae > Eutrophobius. The sequence goes on along the minus strand of JBCKWF010000131.1, from coordinate 2,319 downwards.
AGAATATTGATGGTGAAATCCGAATCGGTCTTCACATCGGACAGATATGGATAGAAATTAAATGCGATCTGCGCAGGACGGCGTTCTTGTGCATAGGAACTGAATGGCAGCAGCAGGCAAACCAATACAACAGGCAACAGTCGGGACTTGCTTATGATCATGAAATACCTGCCAGAGAATGTTTATTAATAATTGCAGGACAACGCTGAAGTTGTGAGCCACCCTGCAATTTTGAGTCGCTGATGATAATGACTACAGGCATCCTGCACAAGTGTTTCGATGCTTGCAGCAAGCACTTTTATAATCCGCATAAACGACGTAAACTTGGATAACCGGAAAAAGGGATAAAACTTAACCAGAATATTCATGCAGCAGGGCGGATCCAGGCTCAGCCATCACGCCAGGCGACACAAGTGTATGTATGCAGGGAGTTCTGCCGGTCACAGCCACAACATGCCTCACGAAGACTGGCATTGAATATCGGTTCAATATATAAGGGTTATAGATGAAAGATAACAGCAAGCAGTCCAGGTTGACTGCCTTGACACTCGCCGCAATCGGCGTGGTCTATGGCGATATCGGTACCAGTCCGCTCTATACAGTGAAAGAGATCTTTGCTCCAGAGAACGGTGTTGCATTGAATGACGCAAACCTGATTGGGGCGATTTCAGCTATCTTTTGGGCACTCATGCTGGTTGTGACTCTCAAATATGTTTTTCTGGTACTGCGAGCTGACAATCGGGGAGAAGGGGGTGGCCTGGCCCTGACAGCCCTGGCTACCAATGCCGTCAGGGGCAAACCCGCTACGAGAAGTTTCCTGCTTCTGCTGGGCGTGTTTGGCGCAACCATGTTTTACGGAGACAGCGTCATTACACCCGCTATCTCGGTGCTCGGTGCGATGGAAGGCCTCAAGGTGGTTGCACCACGTCTTGAATCCTATGTTGTGCCGGCTTCCCTTGCAATCCTGCTTGCCCTTTTCCTGGTACAAAGAAATGGCACCCACGCGATGGGCAAATTCTTCGGTCCGGTCATTGTTTTGTGGTTTCTGGTGCTTGGTATTACCGGGGTGTTGCAGATCATCCAGGAGCCTTCAATCCTGAGCGCTTTGAACCCATGGCATGCATTGCATTTTCTGCTGGGCAGGGGACCGTTTGTACTTGCCGGGGTTGGCGCGATAGTCCTGGCATTGACTGGCGCTGAGGCCTTGTATGCAGACCTGGGACATTTTGGCAGAAAGCCTATCCAATTGGCCTGGGTGGGGCTGGTATTTCCGGGACTCGCATTGAACTATATGGGACAAGGGGCCTTGTTAATAAGGGATCCTGCTGCGCTGGAAAATCCCTTTTACCGGATGTTTCCGGATGCATGGATAATCCCGGCCGTGGTGCTGGCGTCCGCTGCCGCGATCATTGCGTCGCAGGCTGTAATATCGGGCGCTTACTCAATAACGAAGCAGGCGATCCTGCTCGGGTATTTCCCCAGGATGCATATCATGCACACATCAGAGTTGGACCGGGGCCAAATCTACCTGCCGGTAGTGAATTGGGCATTACTTGCAGGTGTTGTCATCGCAGTGATTTCTTTTCAAAGCTCTTCCGCCCTTGCCGGTGCTTACGGCATTGCAGTTAGCCTGACTATGCTGACCACGACTATAATGACGTATTATGTGGTCCGCTACGCCTGGAAAATGCCGGCCGCGCTGGCCTATTTTGCAACAGGTTTTTTTCTCCTGCTTGATCTCTTCATGGTCGCAGGCTGCATAATTAAATTTTTTGACGGAGGCTGGTTCCCGTTGGCTATGGGCCTGGTAATCTTTGTGGTGATGACCACATGGGCACGCGGCCGAATCCTGCTGGTTGACAGTATTCGCAAAGACGGTCTGGATCTGCTCCCATTTATCGAAAATCTGGATTTTAAATCTGTCAATATTGCGCAAAGGACTGCGATCTATGCGGTTGCTAATCCGAAAGTTGTCCCCCAGGCATTGCTGCATAACATGAAGCACAACCAGGTGCTACATAAGACGAACATCATTCTAACTGTTCAAATTCAGGAGACCCCGAGTGTGCCTCCGGAGCAACGTCTTGAAGTCACTCAATTGACCCAGGAATTCTGGAAGGTAGTCATTAAACTGGGTTTCATGGATGATACAGACATCCCGGAGATCCTGGTGGACTGCAAAAAAACATGGGCTGGAGATTGCCGCGTTTGATTCAACCTATTTCCTAAGCAGGGAAACAGTGGTTTCCACCCATGCAGGGGGCATGATGCGGTGGCGCGAACAATTATTTGCAACGATGAGCCGGAATTCCAGCGACA
>JBCKWF010000130.1:0-3831 GCA_038922895.1 Gammaproteobacteria bacterium | reverse complement strand
AAAACCCTGCCGTTTGTGACCCGTACCAACTTGCCTTGAGGCTGTTGAATTTGATAGTGCAAACCACGCAGGGTATTTTTGACTGAACGTGAATGGTTGTCCTGGACAAATTCTGTTTTTATTCCGGTGATGTTCTCGAAAGACTTTTTATTCCAGCTTTCCAGAAAATATCCTCTTTTATCACCAAACACCTTTGGTTCAATGATGAGCACATCCGGGATCTTTGTCTTAATAACATTCATCAGAATACTTTTTTATTAATGCGCAGGGTTTTACCAGATCATGAATAATCTTAGGGATGTGGCGCTATATTTCGGTAACTATTAAAATGATGCATCATCAGTTTTTCCATACCAAAGCGAATATCTTACAATAGGCCAGGTAAGACCGCCCTGACGGAATGTCGGTGAGTAACCATGGCCAGGCCTTATAAACATATACTGACCAATCAGGTGCCGGGAATGCGCGTTCCAAAAGAGGCAGAAGGATTTCCGGTGTCACTGCGAATTTATGCATATAAGGGTCTTTAGAATCGGGATGAAAGTTTTTCAGGTGATCAGGAACAAATCTAATCTCTCTGTCAATATTTAGTTTCCTGACAGTATCGAGCCCGGAGAAATCCGGACAGGTTAATGCGAGCACCTTACCTGTCCATTTTCTCAATCGCATTATAAATTCTTCTACTCCCTCTGGTGGTATGTGTTCAATGACTTCCTGAGCAAGGACCAGGTCAGCTTCGAATAAATCAGGAACTTCCGAGGGAGACATTACGTTAATACCTTTCTCCGACAGGATACGCTTAACTTCAGGGTGAACGTCTATTGCATGATAACGCGCATCCGAAGTCGTAGCATACTTATAAAACCAGTCATCAACAGGATTTATTCCGCAGCCAACATCGAGGCAGGAATTTAGCGCAAGCTTTCTGGAAGTAATGCCATTATCCAGAAGTGGGAAAATATTTTTTGCTAATGTCGATTGAATATCAGTATATGAAAAGGAAAGTGACGCATTAGTCAGCCGGCCGAGTTGTGCAATACAGAGCCACCAGAGTAAATGTATCGCGCGATGATAATTCCTTATTAGAAAATTCAAAGTATTATTCTCATTCCGTCCACTATGAATTCTTGACTACTGATCAGAACACCTTCTCTTTAATAACACTCAACAGATATTGACTCCAACCCACTATGGACTATGAATAACGGCTAAAATGATTATTTTTATCTATTCGTTAAACAGATCGCTATGCGTCCCTGTGCGAATCAGAATAATGTGAGTATCCGTTTTACGATAAATCAGCAACCAGTCCGGTTCGATATGACATTCACGGCAATCGTGATAGTTGCCACCCAGTTTATGATCACGGTAAGTCGGCGCCAGTTGCAACCCTTCAAGCAGGGTGCGGATGACTTCAGTAATACTGTCCCGGGACTTTCCTCGCTTTTATGCCCGGCGAAGATCCCGTTTAAACCGGTTTGTAGTCTGAAGTGTCCGCAGCCGGTGCAATCTCGTCCAACAGGGCCTCTACTGAGGAATAACTGCTGAGATTCCTTTCTGTTACCGCATCGTTGATGGCGTCCAGGGTTTCAGCGGTAGGATGCTTATTTCTAAACACCCTTTCAATGACGTATTCCCGAACGCTTTTGCCACTCAATGCCGCAAGTGCCTTGATTTTACGATGTTCTGTTTCACTGATTTCAATACTGAGCCTGGGCATAGCCGTTTTTCCTCTGCTGATACAACAATTGTGTATTTTAACAAATGTACATTATCTATGTCCATACACAAATGAAAACTCCTTTAAACAGCCAGGGCTACGTATCCCGGACTGACCGGGGTCGGAAGCATTTTTGTTTTGAGTGGGAATAACCTTCATCAGAACACCTTCTCTTTAATAACACGCAGCAAATATTGGCCGTAGTCATTTTTAAGCAGAGGTCCAGCAAGCTTTTCAAGCTGCTCGGCATCAATATACCCGCATCGATAGGCAACCTCTTCCGGGCAGGCAATTTTAAAACCTTGACGTTTTTCAATTGTTTCAACAAACATGCCGGCTTCCAGTAATGAAGAATGCGTCCCGGTATCCAGCCAGGCATATCCCCGGCCCATCACTTGTACGGACAATTCATCCTTATTCAGGTAAACACGGTTCAGGTCGGTAATTTCCAGCTCTCCGCGTGCGGACGGTTTAATTTCCTTAACAATATCTACTACCTGGTTATCATAAAAATATAAGCCTGTAATGGCATAATTTGATTTTGGCCGAAGTGGTTTCTCCTCAACTGAAACTGCCATGCCACGTTCATTAAACTCGACAACACCGTACCGTTCCGGGTCCTTGACATGGTAGGCAAAGACTGTTGCACCTGATTCTTTACGCATGGCATTGTCCAATAATCTCTGTAGGTTATGACCATAAAACACATTATCGCCAAGTATCATCGCGGACAAATCCCTGCCTATAAAATCCCGACCGATTAAAAATGCCTGGGCCAGTCCTTCCGGTCTGGGCTGGACAGCATAGTTAAGGTTTATGCCCCAGGCCTTTCCATCCCCCAGTAACCGCTGATAGGATGGAGTATCTTCCGGCGTGGATATAATCAGGATATCCCGAATCCCTGCGCTCATCAGTGTCGAGAGGGGATAATAAACCATCGGTTTATCGTAAACTGGCAGCAGTTGTTTTGATATGGTATGGGTGACTGGATACAGCCGGGTACCTGAACCACCGGCAAGGATTATACCTTTTCGATTTTTCATTATTAATCTACCTTGCGATCCTGATAATTCTTTTCGATCCATTCACGATATGCGCCTGACGTAACACCCTTGATCCAGGCCTGGTTCTGTAAATACCAGACAATCGTCTTTCTGATCCCTGTTTGAAATGTTTCCTGTGGCAACCATTCGAGCTCTGAAGTGATTTTTTGAATATCGATTGCATAGCGTCGATCATGTCCTGGCCGATCTTTGACAAATGTTATCAACTTTTCGTATTCGCCCTTATCAGAAGGTATTAGTTCATCAAGTATTTCACAAATATGGCGCACTATCTTTATATTGGTTATTTCGTTTAGGCCGCCGATGTTATAGGTCTCCCCTATTCTTCCCTGGAACAGAACCCTGCGGATTGCCCTGCAATGATCATTCACATATAACCAGTCCCGGATATTCAGACCATCCCCATAAATTGGCAGGGGCTTCCATGCCAAGGCATTTGTGATGATCAAAGGGATCAGCTTCTCCGGAAACTGGTATGGACCATAATTATTGGAACAATTGGTTGTCAGTACAGGTAACCCAAAAGTGTGATGGTAGGCCCTGACAAAATGATCCGATGCAGCCTTGGAAGCTGAATATGGACTGTTCGGCTCATACTGTTTTGTCTCGGTAAAGAGTGGATCTTCCGGTTTCAAAGACCCGTAAACCTCGTCGGTGGAGACATGCAGGAAACGGAACACGTCCTTTTCACTGCCTTCGAGTTTCTCCCAGTACCGTAGAGTTGATTCCAATAAACGGTATGTACCGACAATATTTGTCTCGACAAATGCCTCGGGATTCAGGATTGAACGATCCACATGGCTCTCAGCGGCAAAGTTTATCACTGCATAAGGCCGGTATCTTTGTAACAGTCCTCCTACCAGTGATTTATCACCGATTGCCCCTTTTATAAAAATATGCCGGGGTTCGCCATCAAGAGATTTGAGATTGTTCAGATTGCCTGAATAAGTCAGGGCGTCCAGGTTGACGATAGTGTCTTTATACTCTTTTGACCAGTCCAAGATAAAGTTGGAGCCAATGAAACCCGCTCCACCGGTAACCAGGATT
>JBCKWF010000129.1:0-3922 GCA_038922895.1 Gammaproteobacteria bacterium | reverse complement strand
CCAGGATCGTGCGTGTTTTGGTCCTTACGGTGCAACCGTTTCGCGCAATTAGATCAAAACAGTGCGTGACCCTGATCAGTTTTGTGCAGACTGGTCAGCGGAGGAGTTAAGGAACGCAGCGATTTCATCCTTCCGCGCATCAGCATCTCGCTCACCCATTTCAATCAGGTGGCGGATATAGTCGCCCTGAAACATGACCAGGCTTAACATATCAGTCGATCGACGTTCCCGGGTCCCCCAGCCTCGGGTCATAAACCTGAACGGACCAGGTAACCGCGGTTCATACTTTGCCGCGAGATTGCCGAGGTCCTCCGATGGGCGCAAGACCAAGATCTTGACGGGGACCAAACCATCACGTTTTTCCTCCGGCAATTGCCTGATCAGCGTATTGATGCGTTCAAGTCGTAATGCATCATTCTCAAACACATCCAGAAAGATAGCGTTATACATCGCGCCAATTACCTTCGCAGGCGCAGGATAATCATCGATTTTAGGTGTTTTAGACTCTGCCAACGTCGGGATATGACGCGTCGATATCGCCAGCAAACGCCGCGCACCCATATGTATGGCCGGTGACAACGGCGCCGTCAAGCGGATACCGCCATCGCCATACCAGCTGCCATTCACATAGACCGAGGGGAAAAACATCGGCAGTGATGCCGAGGCCATAATATGATCTATGGTGATATCCGAGAACACACTCTTTCTGTGCCCGCGCCGCCATTCCTTGATACCGCTTCCCTGCACCCAGCTAATCGATTGCCCGGTCGTGTAGCTGGATGCGGTAATCGCGATCGATGTCAGTCTGCCTTCACTGATATTTCTGGCTATACCGGTCAATTTGCCGTTTTCCGGTCTGAGTATATTTGTCAGCAATTGACGGATTGGTCCTGTATCGACCAGACTTCTCACGGTAACTTTATTGGTTGCACCACCCGTGATCAGGCGCAAGGCCCAGCTGAATACGTGCCCGACGATTGAAGGAGTGTCAACCCTGAATACACTGTCTATGGTCAGATTGCTCCATATATCGACCAGTCTTTCAACCTTTTCATGTAACAATCCGGATTCGTTCGCCAGATAGGCGGCGTTAATCGCGCCGGAAGAGACGCCTGTAATTATCGGGAAGTTCAGATCCTTATGATGACGCGCCAGACTACGCAGGAAACCGACCTGGTAGGCAGCACGGGCCCCTCCCCCACTCATGACAAGTCCGAGCGTGTCAGGATTACTTGAAAGCTTGCTGTTTTTTGTCATCGCAAATTACTCACCATGCAGTTACAACCCGGATGTTCCGGCTGGTTGTATTGTCCAATCAGGAGACTTACACTTCTACCACTTAAGCCTTTGTAGCCTAAATACCCGGATCCAGGCAAGTTTATATCTTGATCGAAACATTGTTACACAAATTCTACGCTGCGAGTATATCCATAGGTATGGACGGGAGCTTGCTGGTTGCCAGTACCGAAGAACGCATATGGGCCTGGGCTGCACTGTTTTGCCTGACCGCTGCCACCAGTCTGCTTATCGGACTGGTCTGCTGGAAAACCCGTGCAGGTAAAATCGCGATCGGGTGTTTCGTGTTATCGCTGGTACTATCGGTATTGATCATCCCGTCTGTCAGAAATGAATACATACACGCCTCGCCACAGGCAATTACGATTGAATCAGGTAGCTGGTATAGACCGTCAAAAACCATACTGGAAATGGCAAATGTCAAAAATATCCGCGAATCAGACGCAGGCAGCATCATACCGGCCAATCTGATCGGCGACCCGAACCTCACCTGGCAGATCACCCGGCCGGATGGTAGAAGTGAAATCCTTGAACTGAATGATTTTTTCAGCGCCCACCGGATGGTACTTGCCTATTATTACAAGGACCGCGGGTTCTGGCTTGAGAGACTCGAGGATCGGCCTCTGGAAACAACTGACTAGAACCTGTTGCTGATTCAAGTGGGCGCAGGTAGCACGTTTAACCAGTATCGGCAAGCGCAGCTAGTTTGAGAAACGCAGTCCCAATACATCCTGCATATCAAACAAACCCTTATCCTTCTGCATCAACCAACGGGCTGCATAAACCGCGCCGGAGGCAAAGGCATGTCGGCTGGAAGCCTTGTGAGTAATTTCAACACGTTCGCCCGCTGACGCGAACATGACGGTGTGATCACCGACGATATCGCCTGCACGGATAGTTTCGAAACCGATGGTTTTCCTGTCGCGTTCACCGGTGATTCCTTCCCGACCGTACACCGCACATTCTTTCAGGTCGCGTCCTAACGCAGTCGCAATAATCTCGCCCAGATGTACGGCCGTACCCGAGGGTGCATCCTTCTTCATCCTGTGATGGGCCTCGATAATTTCGATATCAGCATTTTCACCAATGATCCTGGCAGCGAGTTCGGTCAACTTGAAACAGAGGTTTACGCCGATGCTCATATTCGGCGAGAACACGATGCCTATGTCAGACGCTGCAGAGCGTATCAGGTCCTTCTGACTGTCATTGAATCCGGTCGTACCGATGATCATACGCTTGCCGACCTTGCTACACAGTTGCACATTTGCCAGAGTCGCTTCAGGCAAGGTGAAATCGATCAGCACATCGAAATCGTTAATTACGGAGGCAAGATCAGACACTATCCGGACACCGTTGGTGCTAAGGCCCGCTACTTCGCCGGAATCCATGCCCAGTTTTACCGAACCTGCATGTTCAAATGCCGCAGTGACGATAACGCCTTCTGACTGCCCGCATACCTCAAGCACAGCCTTCCCCATACGGCCCGCTGCACCACAGATGCCTATTTTTGTCGTCATTCCCGGAAATCCTCGTCACCCAGTTGCTAGTTGCTAAACAGATGATGTTTTTTTGGTCAACCATTGTCAATCGCTAATATGCCATTTTACAAGCGACGAGTAAGTATCGATAATTTATGGCGTCATATTCTCAAAGAACTGTTTTACACCGTCGAGCCAGGATCTTGACTTCGGACTGTGCTTTTTATTGTCCTGTTCCATCGATCTTTCCAGTTCCTGCAAAAGCTCCTTTTGATGCTTGTCCAGATTAACTGGTGTCTCCACTACTGCACGGCACATCAGGTCTCCCTTGTTAGTAGCGCGCACAGAGCGGACGCCTTTACCCTTTAGACGGAACAACTTGCCACTCTGGGTTTCAGCTGGAATTTTCAGACTTACCTTGCCCTCCAGCGTCGGTAACTCGATTTCTCCGCCCAATGCCGCCATGGTAAAACTGATGGGCACATCACAAGACAGATTCGTCCCTTCACGGGTAAAAATCGGGTGTTCCTTGACGATGACATGCACATACAAATCACCTGGTGGTCCGCCTTTCTCCCCTGCTTCACCCTCCCCGGTCAGTCTGATCCGATCGCCGGTATCAACACCGGGCGGTACCTTGACCGAGATGGTTTTATTTTCCCTGATCCTGCCATTGCCATGACAGCTACTACAGGGATCATTGATTATTTTGCCGTTACCGCGACATTTCGGGCAAGTTTGCTGAATCGAGAAAAATCCTTGCTGCATCCTGACTTGACCCATACCATCACAGGTCGGACATTGAACAGGCGCAGAGCCATTTTTGGCGCCGCTGCCCTGACATACCCCGCATAGTATCAGTCTGGGGACCCGAATCTTGGTGGTCGTGCCATTGACCGCCTCTTCAAGCGACAATTCAAGATCGTAACGCAGATCCGCGCCGCGGAATATCCGTTCGCCGCCGGCCCGGCCACCGCCAAAAATATCACCGAATACACTTTCAAAAATATCACCGAAACCGGCTGCGCCGGCATGTTGGCCGCCACCCATTGCCCCATCAACACCAGCATGACCAAATTGATCATAGGCTGAACGCTTACGTTCATCCGAGAGGATATCGTAGGCCTGCTTGGCTTCCTTGAACTGCT
>JBCKWF010000128.1:0-4030 GCA_038922895.1 Gammaproteobacteria bacterium | reverse complement strand
ATTTGACACAGTTATTTAATGCCAGCGCTTTCGCGCGGCATCACAATTTATTCGGTTGAGTGATATAGCTACGGCGTCAGCGATGCAGTATAGGCAGCGATCGCCAGCATGTCTTCGACAGTGAGCTTATCAACCACCGGCTTCATCACGGCATTCGACGGCCCCACGCGTTCGTCATGCTGGATGCTCCAGAGTTGGCGAACAATATAATTCGGATGGCGCCCGGCAATCGCCGGCACGTCACCTGACCCCTGCAGGGTCACACCGTGGCAGAAACCGCAGGCAATGGTCTTGCCACCTCCGGTTGTAATCAGTTCCTCGCCCCTCGCAATACTGCCTTTCGGCACATAGGCGATAAAACCCGAGCGTGGATCGCGATTGAGTACGATATCTTCGTCCTCAGGGACTTCAATGATGCGGTTGCCGATCGGTTCGGTGCCCCCTTCCGGATGCACTAACCGCTTGTTGCCCCTGCCTATGTAGGTCTTCGGCACGGTGTCGGTCTCGACCACCCGGATCCAGGGGCGCGGTTTGAGTGATGCGAAATACTCGGCGGCACTACGCACCTCTTCGTCCGTGATGACCTTGGCCATGTTGATCATCGTCCCCGAGCCTTTGCGGTCTCCGCTCTTGTAGTCAGCCATCTGGCGGATGAAGTAGGCGACCGGTAGACCGGCAACATAGGCGGATTCGTCGTGACCGGTACCGGTCGGAAGATGGCAAAGTCCACATGCGCGCACCTCCGTCTCCCGGTTTCCGTATTGAACGATCGACGGCAGCGGCGGGTACATGTCCGGGAACCAGTTCGGTATGTCATATCCGTTGTCGATCTGTGCCCGCGTGACCGACAGCGTGCTGCCCGGCGCGGTCCACAATTTGTCAGGATCTACGTTGGTTTGAGGCTGGACCTTATCGGTGACTGGAAATGCCCAATCCGGTTTTGGTTGCTGCGCAGCAGCAAATGTGGGTACCAAGGCAAAAAGCAGAATACAAATGAAGTGTTTCACAATAGCTCCCCCTAAGGTTTTATTGATCCTGCCCATATTCTCAGGCACAGAGACGGAAAAATCAATCTCAAAAGCAGATAGCTTGCAGTCGTATATCAGCGGATTTTCTGAGTAAATATTGCCGGGGTCACCATGTAATCCGTATTGAAACCCTACAGGAAGAGTTCCTGAAACTGATTATGGCTATAAGTTCAGTATTTTTCTAAGTTCCACAGCCGTTGTATTCGTCAGAGATCCTGGTGTCCCATAATCAAACAGTTTGGAACGTTCGAGCCCGCCAACGATAACGGGGTCAAAGCCGGCGTCAATAACCAGATTCTTTGCCACAACGACGGCTTCGTCATCATCACCTGCAATCGGAATGGCGATTTTGTCTCCCTCGCGATGTGCATTGTCGAGCGCGAATTGATAGTTAATCGTGCCAAATGCCCGTACCACCCGAGTTCCCGGAATATATTCGGCCGTCGCGACGCCGCTGCCTTTTGCCAGTGCTGCTACAGCCATATCGCCATCACGTTTATCATTGGGATTACTGCAGTCAATGACGACCTTGCCCTGCATCAGATGGCCATGATCGTGACCTATTTGCGGAATAGCACTGTAGGGCAAAGCCAGAAACACAACCTCACCGAATTCCGCGGCCTCTGCAGGAAGGCCAGCCCGCCGCAGCCCATAGCCGACCAATTGCACCGCCAATTTTACCGGAACCAATTATCCCGATTCGCAAGGATCGATTGGTCTGGGCGGATACTGTTGAACTGAACCCTGTTGCCGTTAAAAGGGCGGCGCCAGTTGCCAGCGTTGCCAGATTGAAATGTCGTCTGGTAATCTTGCTACTCTTGTTCTTCATTGTAGATATTCTCCATACGCGTTGTTACTTGATATTCAGTCTGGTTGAATTCCAAACTATCCTCTAATACTTAATTTCAGGTCAGGTATCCGAGCAAGTCGAAACTACTGCGATTGATCTTTTTCAATCTCTTCTCTTTGTTGCTTCTCGAGTATAAGACGATTGTCGCGGGGCACGCATTCCCCGACATTACCCATGGAGGATGAGGTTTTGCCCGCACCAAGACTAATTAATAGTTTCACAGTGTCTTCATGTGGTACAGGTGTATCCAGCAATCCTGTAACATCCACGCCTTCAGCAAGACTCAGGGGGGTTCTGCCGCATCCGTTCTTGGCGTCAATATCAGCGCCTTTCTCAACCAGAAATTTCACTAATGAGTTGGCTCCGATAAATGCTGCTGCATGTAACGCAGTCCAGCCAGTAGCCGTTACTGTATTGACATCGGCACCCAGGCCTTCTAATTGTTTGGCGGCATTTAGTGCATTTTGCTCTTCTGCTGTTGTAAAATCCTTGTTTCTGCCCAGACCTGCGGCCACCATTAGTACTGTGCCATTTCCCAGAATCTGATTGTCCTGTGCGTAATAATCCTTTGTTTGCTTGATAAAGCTGCGGTTAACCTCGGTGTTCACCGAAGGATTTGCGCCGTATTCTAAAAACAGTTCCATGGCTTCGCTGTCCAGCGAAGCGCTTGCCAAAAGAAGCGGGGTTGCGCCCGTTAGATTTAGCCATGGCATGGCATCTAAACGTAATCGAGGCGGCGGATATTTCATGGCGGCGTTTACATCTGCACCAGCTGCCAACAACGCATCAGCTAGTTCATGCATATTATTCCCTGGCAATACATCATACCTGTTAAAGCGTTGTGCCGGTTCAACAATGGATAGACCTGCCAAAGGGTCATTCAATAAAGCTTTTTCTTCTTCGCTGACACTGTCATACGGTTTACATACTGGCATACCTTGTACAATGTAGCCACAAATGCGCTTTACAGATACATTCTCATAATGATGTAAGCGTTTCAGCCCATCTCGCACGGCGTAATGGAGTGCGGTCATTCCGTTATCATCAGATATGTCGGGATCTGCTCCGTGCTCTAACAGAAATAATGCAATGTCTTCATATCCTGCAGCGGCCGCGATTACCAGGGCACTACCGTCTTCCTCAGACATATCATTCACAACAGCACCCTTATTTACCAGCAACCGGGTTGTGGCCATATCACCCATTCGGGCCGCAAACATCAGCGGTGTGTAACCTCCCTGAGCTACACTTTCAACATCTTCTGCATAGCCCTCCAAAACCATGGGGGTATACGTTACCTCATCTTTTAGCTTGATAGTTTTTGCCGATATATCCGCTTCATGTTCGATCAATACTTGAGCAACTTCAATGTGCAAAAAGGAAATGGCCCACATAAGCGCAGATTGATGTCGACGGGGCTCCTGATGATTAATGTCTGCGCCATGTGCCAACAACAATTCAACTATTTCCGTAACGCCGATTCTGGCCGCAGTCATCAGAGGAGTTTCCCCACTCCACATGGCAACATTCGGGTTAGCACCTGCTTTAAGCAGCACTTCAACTATGACAGTACTTCGATTTTCGCTGGCGAGGATAAGCGGAGTAACGCCCACGTCGTTCAGTACATTTACGTTAGCCCCTGATTGTATTAACAGCTTAACAACTTCAAGATCATCCCAATAAACTGCCCACATCAGGGCTGTTGTTCCATCGGCTTCAGTAGAATTGACATTCAGCTTCTCCTTAAGCAGAGAGCGTACTTCCTGACCATCTTGTTGACGCGCTGCTTCAACTAAACGAAGATCATTATTAACCGCAGCGATACTGAGTGTTTGGGAGGACAACACTGCCAGCCAACAAAACAGCCATATACTCTTCATGTTCAACTCTATCTGTCCGATATTTATTTCATCAAGCCTTGGCGTTCAGATCCAGATCTCCCGAAGAAAGCCCACGTTCACCACCAAAAGTCTCAGTTGGAATACCAGCCATATTTAACATGGTTACGTGGAGATTGAATAAAGGCGTGCCTTCCTTATACTCGGAGTTGGATGGTTTTCGGTCAAGCACTAAGTAGTAACGTCCCCTTTCTCCCAAATAGAAATGTCCCCTGAATGACTAAACTCAGCCCCTGTTAAAACCAGAGGCTGGC
>JBCKWF010000127.1:0-4136 GCA_038922895.1 Gammaproteobacteria bacterium | reverse complement strand
CTGTCTGCCACGGCGGCCGTGTCAATCACCTGCCGGGTAAGGTGCGGTGCAAACAGCTGGATAAAATCATACATATATCCCCTGAGAAATGTCCCTCTTCTAAAGCCAATCTTGGTCGTACTCGGCATGAATAAATGACTGCAGTCTTTCGCCACCAGCCCTGAGTCGCTGGTAGGGTTATATGCCATGCTGGCAATAATCCCGACACCGAGTCCCAATTTGACATAGGTCTTGATTACATCGGCATCGCTTGCAGTAAAGACCACCTGTGGCTTCAGGCCGGCCGCATCAAATGCCTTGTCCAGTTGCGAACGCCCGGTAAACCCGAACACATAGGTCACAATCGGATAGGATGCAATCTGTTCGAGAGTCAGCCTTTTCACCTTTACCAGTGGATGGTCCTCGGGAACAATCAGGCTGCGGTTCCAGCGATAACACGGCATCATCACCAGGTTGTCGAATAGCTCAAGTGCCTCGGTTGCAATCGCAAAATCGACTGTACCATTTGAGGCCAGCTCTGAAATCTGCACAGGTGTACCCTGGTGCATATTCAGGGTCACTGCCGGATACTTTTCGGTAAAGGCGGTTATGATCGGTGGTAACACATAACGTGCCTGCGTGTGCGTGGTGGCAATCGACAGACTGCCCTTGCTGCTGTCAGCGAACTGCTGTGCGATCTGTTTGACGTTGTTGACCTTGTCGAGAATCTCACCGGCCACACTGACGATGGCCTTGCCGGCCGGCGTCAATTCGGTCAGATGCTTGCCGCTACGCCGGAAGATCTGTACCCCGAGCTCATCCTCCAGCATACGTATCTGCTTGCTGATCCCCGGTTGTGAGGTAAACAGGCTTTCTGCCGTGGCCGACACATTCAAATCATGTCTGGCCACTTCCCAGATATATTTCAGTTGTTGTAGTTTCATAGTGACTTATATATGCACTTTAATTATAAAAATAATATAAATAATCACTTTTAAGTATAGAAAATTCTGCATAAAGTACAAGCCGATTTTTTGATAATGGTCAATAAACGGGGCGTTAGTTATCGACTACAGTGAGAGAGTTGTCAGCAACTTCCCGGGTGTAACAGGGATATAAAGGCCAGACTGTCATCCGGAATAAATTTCCCGCCCCTAGGGGCGGGGTATTAACTTCCTTCGATCCAACTGCCTTCGCCCCAAGGGGCGGGGAATTGAACCCGGAGAGATTAAAAAGACCCGCTTCAGCGTGAAACGGGTTTCCTGTCCTCAGCTCACTTAAAATTACTCCTGGCGGTGGTGTTCTATCAGGGCTGCCATCTTGTCTTTCAACAATAGTTTTTCCTTCTTCAGGATTTCAAGGGAGAAATCATCGATCACTTCCGTGCCGTGGTTAGCGTGTGCGACCTTACGCTTTAACTGTCCATGCTTGTTATACATACGTCTGAAATCATTATTTACTTTCAGCAGGTCCTCGACAATCTCTTTTTCAAATTCAAACATGCGGGTTTACCTCCATTTCAAGATTCTTGTAATACTTTCTGGTTGTTATCCGGGATTGTACTTACAGAGTGGGTATGCGTGGATCCTGCGGATAGCCGGTACCGGACCCTCCGGCAGGATTTGGATAAGAAAACTGGAAGGGATTTGCTCAGTTTATATACCTCCTGTTTTAACCCTAGACCACAAAATCGCTATCCGCAAGGTCGATCTTTTTATTGAGGTACAGGCACTGACACGTGCGGCGAAAACACTACATCAGTGGAAACGTGACAACAGATATGGACTTAAATCAAGCGCAGTTTTTCCACCTGTGGCCAGGTCAGCTATCAACCTGGCGGATCCTGCCGCAAATGTCCAACCCAGGTGCCCATGTCCGGTATTCAGCAACAAATTATCGATCTGGCACGTTCCCATGATCGGGACCCCATCACAGCTATACGGACGTAAGCAGGCCCATTTCTGCATTGTAGCGGGCGCCAGGCAGTCTTTCAGGTCAGGATATATCTGCCAAAAAAATTTCAATAACAGCTTAATCCGGCCTTCATCAACCGTCGTATCATGGCCTGCCAGTTCTGCCTTACCTGAGATACGCAATCTGTTCCCCAACGGTGTAATAGCAACATGACGCAACTCATCGATAACAGGCAAGGTCGGTAATCCCGCCACTTTAGCCTCGGTCTCGGCCGTCAGTGAATAACCTTTGACAGGATAGATGGGTAAATTCAGACCAACTGACCTGGCCAGTAACGGGCTATCGCTGCCGGCCGCCAAAATATAGAGATCAGCTGAAATATCGCCCGCCGAGGTTTTCAGCATCTTGATCCTGTTATCTGATCGAACCAGACCTGCTACGGTGGTGTTATACATAAACTTGACACCCAGCCTTGTCCCCGCCAGCGCGAGCTCATGGCAAAACTGGTGGGAATCCCCTGCCTCGTCATCAGGAAAATAAATCCCTCCGGCCAGATTATGCCTGACAGCAGACAAGGCCGGTTCAAGCGTGACCACGCCTGCCTGGTCCATCACCTGGTACCGGATCTGTTCCATCCCGTAATCACGCAAGACACGGACAGACTCGTTCAATCCAGCCTCAGTACGATAGATTTTCAGCGTACCCCGGCTACTCTGGTTATAGTTGATCTGTAGCTGTTGCCTGGTCTGCCTCAACACATCCAGGCTGTATTGCGCCAGCGCAATGTTTTTCTGTTGATTAAGTCTGAACCTGTCCGCCTGTGAATGTCGCAGAAATGCTGTGCCCCAACCAGCCAGGGCAAACAATTGCGAAGGTTTCAGAAGAAATGGCGAATCTTCCCGTCCAATCCATCTGAGTATCTGCAACGTGATTCCCGGTGTGTTCCAGGGTGCGGCCTGACTGGGGGTCAGCATACCGCCATTGGCAAAACTGGATTCCAGACCTGGACCTTCCTCGCGATCGATGACAACCACTTCGTTGCCTGATTCTGCAAGAAACCACGCTGTGGTAACACCGAGCAGTCCTGCACCAATTACTACAATACGCATAAGCTGGTTTTGTCTGGGTCGTTGTCTGTTGAGGGAACTACAGCTTGCCGAACGCTGGTCCCGGCCTGTAACAAATTCGTGTATTTCGCATAACTATATTAACATGCGACTATACGATAACCAGCAGTGCTGAAAATAATTTATGGCCGACACACTTGATATACTGGTGGCGCTGTTAAATCTGGAGCCGCTTGCGTCCGGGCAATTCCAGGGGAACAGTCTCGACATCGGCACAGGCCGGGTTTATGGTGGTCAGGTACTGGGCCAGGCATTGACTGCCGCACAGTTGACGGTGGGGGAAGCTAAAACAATCCATTCACTGCATGCATATTTTTTACGCGAAGGTGACTTTCGCATACCTATCGACTATCACGTCGATATTACGCGTGACGGCAAAAGCTTCTCCACCCGCAGTGTGACTGCAATTCAGCGGGACAAACCCATATTTACAACAACCGCTTCATTTCATATCGCGGAGGCCGGTCTGGAATACCAACACGGGATGCCGGACGTGCCCGATCCTGACTCATTAACTGACCTGCGCGATTACCCTGCATCCGAACCAGTCCACAGACTGCTACAGCTGTCCGCCCCGTTTGATTTAAAACCGGTGCCTGGCCAGGATACAGTCACAGATCAAACCGGAAAAACTGCACGACAATGTACCTGGGTAAAAACCACACATCCACTGTCTGACAGCATGGACCTACACAGGGCGATACTCGCCTATATTTCAGACTATGGACTGGTCACGACCGCACTGTTACCACATAGAATGCGGCCTGTTAATCCTGAATTACAACTGGCGAGCCTGGATCACGGCATGTGGTTTCATCGGCCTTTTCGCATTGATGAGTGGCTGTTATATGCATGTGAACCGATTACGACCGGCGGCGCGAGGGGGCTGGCCAGAGGCAGCTTTTATAACCGCCAGGGGGTATTGATCGCTACTACAATTCAGGAAGGCCTGATCAGACTGATAAATAAACCCGGATAAAATATACTGCCTTACCCCGGCTATACTTCAAACCGGATAATCATGACTGACAACCCGGTTGATGATTGTATATACTGCAACGCAATAACCCGATCCATTACTTCTGTTTGTCACGTTTGGCAGCTGGCATGCCTATC
>JBCKWF010000126.1:0-4221 GCA_038922895.1 Gammaproteobacteria bacterium | reverse complement strand
CGGCAAGCTGGATATGAACTTAGGCTAATGAAAATTCACAGTGAATATGACGATGAACCAAATATTATATCAACATCTCATTAGACGTATACACTTCGATCGTGAAATTAAAATCAGGTTTGTAAATGGCCCCTAAAAATATTCCGCACCTCTTCCTGCTACCGGGACTTTTAAACGATGCCCGTTTATGGCAATACCAGATTTCAGGACTTGCTAACATTGCTGACGCTTTGGTTGCAGACTTGACGAAAGCAGATTCTATTTCTGCACTTGCTGCTGCTGCAGCTGACACAGATATCTGCCGAACGCTTTGCACTTGCTGGTCTTTCTATGGGCGGTTATGTAGCCCTTGAAATTATAAGACAAGCACCTGAGCGCGTTCTGGCCCTTGCATTGATCGATACCAGTGCAAGATCGAACACACCCGAAGCAACAGAAGCTCGCCAGAAACTGATGCAATTCGCGGAGACTGATTTCAAAGCCGTCATTGATACGCTGCTACCCAAGCTCGTACATCCTTCCCGCTTGAATGATGCTGCAATCGTGAAAATAATCACTGCAATGGCCAACAGTGTTGGCAAGGATGCCTTTCTGCGTCAACCAAGGGCAATAATCAAACGCATGGATAGCCGCCCGTTTCTGCATCAAATCAAATGTCCAACCCTGGTATTGTGCGGCCGTGAAGATGTAATAACCCCTGTTGAGGTACACGAAGAGATGGTTGCCCGTGTCTCCGGTTCAAGCCTTACTATTGTCGAAGAGTGCGGCCATCTTTCAACACTTGGACAACCACAGCAAGTAACTGCAGCACTGGAGAAATGGCTATTGAACGGGTAGTCCTGGCCCGGTGGGACACCACCTTTTTTTTACCGCCAGGTTATTAACCTGTAAGGCAGCAACACCATCAAAATCCGGATAGCAAAATTCATTATTCAGCAACAACGGTTTACACCGCGTGACTTTAGTTCCAGCCGCCACAGATAAAATTCCCGGCGGCTTAGTACCGGTTCTGCAGTATGCACGGATCTCTGGTGGGCCAGATACAGATCGTAGGCATCATCGCCTGACATCTGGCGTAAAATAGTCCAGCCACGCTGCAGGCATGTCCGGACAGTTTCAATCAAGTCAGTGTTGTGATGTAACAATTTCATTTTACTGCGTACGCCTCGCATGCTATGTACTCCGATTCAGACAAGGGCAACACCTGCTTGCCCCTGATAAAGCGGTAGCTGATCCTTAGCATGTCCAGAATCACGATCCATAATATCAACGCAAACAGGATCGTCAACACTGCATCGATGCGCAGTCCGATGATTAACTGTGGTGCAACCGCTGCGAGTTCCGGTGTCAGTGTGCCCGAGGCGAGTTTTGCTGCCATATCATTCGCACCGGCAAGGAACCCTATCTGGGGAATACTGCTGAATACCTTTTCCATGGCGGCCCATGAACAGATTATGGCAATCCATGTCAACGGTATTCCCGTCACCCACACATAGCGCAGCTTGCCCATCTTGATCAGGATGCCTGTTGCGACAGACAGGGCGATACCGGCCAGCAACTGATTGGCTATACCGAACAACGGCCACAGGATATTGACGCCGCCCAACGGATCCATGACACCCTGGATCAGGAAATAGCCCCAGGCCGCCACAAATAACACACTGGAGAGTATGGTGATCGGATAGGAGGAGATGTCACCCATCGGCTTCCACAGATGCTTGAGACAATCCTGCAGGATAAACCGGCCTACGCGTGTCCCCGCATCCAGTGTGGTCAGGATAAACAATACCTCAAACATAATGGCAAAGTGATACCACATCGCCATCAGGTTCCTGCCAAAGGTGCTGCTGAATATCGCTGCCATCCCTACCGCCAGCGAGGGTGCCCCGCCGGTACGTGCAAACAGGGTGTTCTCACCCATCTGTGCCGCCAGCGCTTCCATCTGTTGCACGGTGACCGGGAACCCCCATGAGCTGATCATGGTGACAGCATCACTTGCGACCTTGCCGACTACACCGGCCGGACTGTTTATCGCAAAGTAGATACCGGGTTCGAGCGTGCATGCAGCCACCATTGCCATGATGGCGACAAACGATTCCAGCGCCATACTGCCGTAGCCGATCATGCGAACATCGCCCTCGTTGCTGATCAGTTTTGGTGTTGTGCCGGAGGCGATCAATGAATGGAAGCCGGATATAGCGCCACAGGCTATCGTAATGAATACGAAGGGGAACACATCGCCCTTGAAGATCGGGCCGGTACCATCGATGAATTGTGTCATTGCCGGCATCTTGATGTCCGGCGCATACAGTAAGATTGAAAACGCGAGCAGCACCACCACCCCGATCTTCAGGAAGGCAGACAGATAATCACGTGGCGCCAGCAGCAACCAGATCGGCAATACCGCCGCAGTAAATCCATAAATAATGACAAACCATGCACAGGTCATCGCATTCCAGTCAAACAAGGGTGCGATCACAGTGTTGCCGTGGACCCAGCCTCCACCGACCACGCACAACAGCAACAGGACAATACCGATGACTGAACCTTCCAGAACCCGGCCTGGCCGGATGTTACGCAGATACACGCCTATCAGCATGGCGGCCGGGATAGTACCAAGCACCGTGGTGGTGGCCCAGGGACTGTTCTTCATCGCATTCACAACGACGAGTCCGAGCACGGCTACAATGACCGTGATGATCATCATCGTCCCGAAGATGGCCGCCCAGCCGCCGAGTGGGCCGAGTTCGTCCTTTGCCATCTGACCGAGACTGCGGCCATCACGCCGGGTTGAACAGAACAGCACGACCATGTCCTGCACACAACCACCTGCTACCGCCCCGACCAGGATCCAGATAGTACCCGGCAAATAACCAAACTGTGCTGCCAGGGTCGGGCCTATCAGCGGACCGGGACCGGCGATGGCGGCAAAGTGGTGGCCGAACACAATCCATCTGTTCGTGGGGATAAAATCGCGGTGGTTATTCAGACGTACTGCAGGGGTTGCGCGGGTCGGATCCAGTACCAATACTCTGGCGCAGATCCAGGCACTGTAAAACCGGTAAGCAATTAGGTGAACACAAACCGCTGCCAAGATAAACCAGACCGCATTGATCGGCTCCTCGCGGTAAACCGCAATATTGGCAAATGCCCATGCGCCCACCAGTGCAATGCCCGCCCATACGATTATTGACAACCCTGTACGCTTCATGGCCCCCCCTGTAAGAGACATACCTCAAAATATTATGTCGAGTGTTAAATCACTGGATTATAACCTGATAAAAATTGATGACGTAAAGTACATTATGTATTCGTAAAGATAATTCAGCAGAATAGACTCTCGTTCGGAAACCCTGTGGGCCGTTGTTATCGCCAAAAGACGACTCTCACACCGTCATGCGGGTGAGAGTCAGCATCTGTCGCAACGGAGGGCAAATGCCGCAAAGCGCCTGCAGGCGTCCAGACGCATTTCTACCCCTGCATCCATGCAGTCGTGCGCGCTCTATCGCTTACATCCATGTAAGCGTCTCGCGACATTTCCCAGATCCTGTGGGTCGCTTTCGCCAGAATTAAGGTTGAAGCACTGCACAAATCAGGACGCTCGAATCAAACTGCACTTTCCCGGGCCTATTCCCTGTCACCAGGCATTTCAAATCAGAGTCAATCGCGCATCAGCGTCCTGTCGCCGGTCCTCCTTGCTACTTCTTTTCAAACGGCAGAAAGGCGGGTTTGTTGTCTTTCTTCGCCTTTTTGGTGGCACGTTTTTCTTTCAGCGACATCGCCGGCTTTTTCTGGGTTTCACGGGTGTTGTTACGCTCTTTAGACATGGTGCTGCTCCTTATATATGTATGAAGTGTGCAATGTTATATCTGTTACATACTCTACTCCAGCTGGATACTGATGTATCCACTTTTATGCAATTGCCTGTAAACTTGACGTATGCATGTAAACACAGCCAAACTGGCACTACAAACCCTGGCCATCCTGCATATTATTGTTGGCCTTGCGCTGCCATATCTGGTCGAGTTACCTCAATTCGGTTTTTATAACCGGCACCTGCTCGCTGCATTCAATACCGAAACGGCCGAGGCGCTGGCACTCGGTAAATTCATGATAGCTATCTTAGGCCCGACCGTGGCGAGCTGGGGACTGCTGTTTCTGTTTATTGTAAATTTTTCGTTTGAATCACGCTCACGCAAGGGCTGGTATTTCATGGTGATC
>JBCKWF010000125.1:0-4222 GCA_038922895.1 Gammaproteobacteria bacterium | reverse complement strand
CTATGCTTACCTGTTGCAATATCTTGATATGATCGATGCGAATATCCTGCAAGGCGAGGGTATGACCGCCATTGGAGACGGCATAGCATTGGCCAACAACCTGTTGGGGCGACAGCTGGCCGATCCTCCGCGCAGCCAGGTGATTACCGTATTCACCGATGGCGAACATAATATCGGCCGTGAACCGGTCGAGGTGCTGTCCGAGTCGAACGCAGCCGGTATCCGTTTCCATGTAGTCGGCGTCGATATGGAGGAAAAGTTTAAGGACAATGAAGCGGTCAAAAGGCTGATAGATGCGGTAACATCTCACGGTGGCCGGTATTTTGATGCTAATACCGAAGGCCAGTTATTCGAGGCCTCGAAGGAGATCTCAAGCCTGGAAAAGGTGCGTCTGGTCAGCCGGGAATATATACGACATACCCCGGTTTTCCACTGGTTTGCCCTGGGCTCAGGTTTACTGATCCTCGCGGCATTTGCACTCAGGACGTTTTCCTATTTTTCCGATTACACCTGATAGCTCGACTTATAACTGCTCTGACCATAATATTTCCTTATTTCTGATGATGTCTGAATTAACGATCTGTGCAAACCAATAACTATCATATTAATCATATAGATATAATTGACCTGTCCGGTCTCGTCAGTTGGCTGCGATAGACACTGAAAAATTGTGGGGTTAATAAAAAAAATGGTAAACTCCCAGCCCGAAGTAATTATCAGTTTAATATCCAGAATGATGTAAATCGAAGGGGAGCCATGCAAATGAATATCAGAACCACAATGTTTACTGCTGCTGGCCTGTTGTTGTGCCTGGTTATAGGTGCAACCGCACAGGAAGCAGTGAGAACTGACCAGCAAGAAGCAGATAACGACCGACTGGAACGCGTAGGCCCGACCATGTGGAGGGTGAAGCCGACAGACACCCCTTACGAACACTGGTTTGCCGCAAACAAGGCCAAGATGCCCTCGTTTGAAGGTCTGGTCATACAGGATGCCAGGACCTACCCTTTGAAACCCTGGGCGCAGATGGGTGTAGACGGGATGTATGTGAAGATGGCGGACTATCAGATTACCGATGGCTGGATCCTGGAAATACCTGCGAAGGGCCAGACCAAGACACAGCGCCATATGTTTGAAGCAGGCATGTACTTCTTTGGCGGTCCCGGTCATATCATCCTGCAGCAGGAGGGCAAGCGCCCGCAGCGGATAGATTTCAAATATCGCACCCTGTTCTCGGTGCCGTTGAATGTGCAGTACCAGTTATTCAACGACAGTGACAAACCTGTACGTGTGGTGGCAGTCACCAGTTTCCCGTTCATGATTAATGCCACCAACAGCGAGAAGTTTGTCTGGGAGAACGATTTTGCGTTTACCGACAGGTACGATGCACAAGAAGACTTCACTACCTACAGCGAGCACACCGGCGAAAATGATACTGTGACCAATGTTGTACCCGATGCAGTTGAGTTTGAACTGGATGCGTATGATCATCGCGGCAAGGGCACGACCAATATGCACTGGAAGATGGCTGGGAACTCGGTGCTGGATATGCATGTGTCCGAGATGCCGGCTGGTGTATACAAGAAGGCACACCGCCATAGCAGTGATGCATTCATCCTGCTGACCTCCGGTAAGGGCTATTCAATCACCTGGCCGGAAGGTCGTTATAAAGACCGCGTCCGTGTAGACTGGCAGGAAGGTACCATGTTTGTACCGCCAATATACTGGTATCACCAGCATTATAATCCGGAGCCGGAAGGTTCGGCCCGTTACATGGCCATCAATGCCCCGCCTATCGTAGTCGCCCTGGGTCTGCGTTTTAATGACCAGCTGGAGACCGACTTGCCTGAAATTGTGGCTGAGTTCAAGGCAGAGGTGGAAAAACGCAAGAAGCAGTAATACCGATCATCTGACGGGTAAATACAAGGCCATGTCGGCAGCAACAGGCATGGCCTTTTTTTTAGCTTGGCCCAGGACGCAAATATCAGATAAGTGACTGCGGGATTAGTATGGGGGATCTTCTGGCAGTTTGGATGAACATACACCAGAATTACCTTTCATCTATTTGTCTCAATTATAATACAAGCATAATAATGGCTTGATATTGATCCATTAATACTGTAATTTTTCAGGTCTGTATTATTTATACGTCATTAATGTGTCGATAACACTATTAATAACCAGGCAATTATTGACGAATAAGTCTGTTTTTAATCTATCTATAGGGGGAGTCATATGCCCAGTATCGTCACCCAGTTTAAGTACCGTACTGTGTTCGGGGCGGTTTTTATTACCGCACTGAGTGCGAGCCCGAGTGTGCTACAGGCACAGGCACTGGAAGAAATTATTGTCACAGCCCAGCGGCGTCAACAGTCGTTGCAGGAAGTCCCGATCTCGATCGAGACGTTCAGTGGCGCGCAGATTAGGGAACAGGGCTTTCGCAGTATGGAAGATATATCCACATTTTCACCAGGTGTCTATGTAAATGCTGGCGTCCAGGATCAGCAGGTAACGGTCCGCGGTTTCGGCACAATCGGTAATTCACTGACGCTGGAACAGGCAGTCCCCATTTTTCTTGATGGCATACACTATGGTCGTCAGTCCCAGATCAAGACCGCGTTTCTGGACGTGGACCGGGTCGAAGTGCTGAAAGGACCACAGCCAGTTTATTTCGGGATGAGTGCATCAGCAGGCGCATTCAATATCCAGAGCAAGGGATCGACCCCGGAATGGGAAGGTGACCTGAACCTCGAGATCGGCAATAACGGCACGATGGAAGGTAGTTTTGGTGCCGGCGGTCCGATCAATGATACCTGGGGTATCCGAATTGCAGCAACTCAGGAAGAGTCAGATGGATTTTTAACGAATGCGATTACCCAGGATAAGTATCCGCGCTATTTTTATCAGGGTGGGCGTATTACCCTGGACTATCAGCCGACTGATAATTTCAAGGCAATCACCAAGTTCGATTACTCCAAATTGCGTAACGGCTCCGAGGCAGTACTCGGTTGTCTTACTGCGGGTACCCTGGTCTATGGCCGTCAAGGACCGTTTAATGCCAATACAGGGCTTTTTGTTCCTGGAAATGTGACGACGCCGGGATCTGATCAGTCCATCTGGGATGATGCACCCCGTGGTGTCGGTATGGACATACCGCATGATCCGATTTCAACCGAGTGTTTTGACGGGAATGTGGGCTTGAGTAACGAAGGTCCCTATTTTGCGCCGCCGCCGAATATTCGTGAACAAGATATGATCAGTGGATTTATGGATGTGCGCGAAGCCGCACAGATGTTCACCTCACAAGGCGGTGATGGCATCTCTGGTCTGGATACCAATGGCATACTCGGCAACGACTTTACCGACGCCTGGAGTGGTAACGTCAATATGGAATACACGATGGCAAATGATATCGTGGTTAACTGGTTGACCGGTTATAACTACTACTGGCGCAGCTCGGTGAAGGACAACCGTCACGTACCGTTCTTTACCAACTACCAGGGCCGTGAGGAAAACTTCGATCAGTGGAGTTCAGAACTACGCTTCACCTCGCCGACCGGTGGATCGTTTGAGTGGATGGCCGGGATTGCCTGGCAGGACACTGCGAAGGACAATTTCTCATCCAGCCTGCGCCCGAACACCGTACGTGGCCAGCGCTTTAACTATCTCTGGGAAGATGTGACCTGGCAGAATGCGTTTGCAACGATTACCTGGAATTTCCTGGATGACAAGGCATCGCTCGACGTTGGCGCGCGTTATTCGAAGATTGATAAGGAAGTGTACATCACTGGCTTCGCTTCCTCCTGGGTGTTTGATGTCACCCCGGCTGGTTGCCCAGGTGCGGCACCTGGCTGCCCCGCTGTACAGATCAGTGCGGCCCAGGTCAGGGGACTGGTACCTGGCACGAACACGGCCAATCTGTGGTACATACCGTATGGGGCGGCTAACCTAAATTACGTGGTGAATCCCAATGATGTTGCCCCGTTTACCACGACCAACCGCGTATTACCGCTGGCATGGTATCCCAATCTGGCCGCTGCAGTGGGCCTGTCCCAGCCGGATTACACCAGAAGACTCGCGAATGAAACCTTTTGTGATTGTTCGCTGACAGAACAGTTCTCGACCAATTTCCTGGACCCCACCATCACCTTGCGCTATCGCCTGAACGAAGACCACTCACTGTTCGCACGGTTTGCCGAGGCTGCCAAGGCTGCGGGTTACG
>JBCKWF010000124.1:0-4307 GCA_038922895.1 Gammaproteobacteria bacterium | reverse complement strand
GGTGTTCTATGCTGTTTCAGGATTTTATTCAGTCAAATATCCGGCCAAATTTATCCATCGTCTGCTGTGAGCCTTTGGAGAGGGATATTCGAGTTTATCTTATATCCGGAATTGTGGAATGGTCATCTGCTGGATATAAAATCAATTCAGTCAGCACCAACATGATTTATGATAGCAATTTGTAATTTAAATATCTCGATCAAACCCTGTTTCACATCTGGATATATTAGAACATGAGTAAACTGACACCACTGGAACGTTACCGCGAGACCTTGCGTGGCGGTGAGATAATTGCAGATCAGGCACAGGAGCAGGCGGTCCTCGCTACCCAGGCCTTGTATGAGAAATTGCTGACAGATTCTCGCCGGGATATGAACCTTTTCCTGCGCATTAAACAGAGAATTACGGGTAAACAGCCTGCCGGAACCAGGGGCATTTATTTCTGGGGCGGGGTGGGCAGGGGCAAGACCCGGATCGTAGACAGCTTTTTCGAGAGTTTACCGATAGATAAAAAGCTGCGTATCCATTTTCACCGTTTCATGCAGCGTGTCCATCATGAACTGAAGGCGCTGAAGAATATTGAAAACCCGTTACATAAAGTGGCGGATAGATTTGCCAGCGAGGCCGGCATTATCTGTTTTGATGAATTTCATGTCTCCGATATAACGGATGCGATGTTGTTAAGCGGGTTGCTGGAGGCCATGTATGATCGCGGCATTACCCTGGTGGCGACCTCGAATCAACACCCTGACAACCTGTATTCAGGTGGACTGCAACGGGACAGGTTCTTGTCCGCTATTAAAATGATCAAGGAAAATTGCCAGATTTTCCATCTGGATTCAGGCATCGACTACCGCATGCGGTTTCTTGCTAGCGCAGAGATCTACCACTATCCGCTGGATGGACAGGCTGAAAGGATGCTGGCCATCAATTTTGAACATATTGCCCCTAACCACGGCAGGGCAGACCGTACCATCGAGATCGAAAAGCGCAAGATCCAGACGGTACGATGTGCCGATGGTGTGGTCTGGTTTGATTTTCCGGCGATCTGCGATGGACCCAGGGGACCGGCTGACTATATCGAGATCGCGCGGCAATTCCAGACGGTACTGATAGGGAATGTTCCGCAAATGGGAGAGGACCAGAATGATCAGGCCAGACGGTTTATCACTCTGGTCGATGAGTTCTACGACCGCAACGTAAAGTTGATTATAACCGCAGCAGTGCCACCGTCAGGCCTGTACCTGGGCAAACTGCTACAGTCCGGTTTTGAACGGACCATCAGCAGGTTGATTGAAATGCAAAGTCCCGAATATCTGGCGCTACAACATTTACCTGGGTAGACCCCCGCACAGTGAAATCCGTTTAATGTATATAGTTTCCTGCTGAATTTGTGCTGATCTTTACTGTCTACTAATTACAGTAGAAGATTAACATCCCTTAGTTAATGTTATTTTTAACAATGATTTACATGATTCTATTGACATTAACTATATGATCATTATATAAACCTATGTAATAAGGTAATTTACTGAAAACTATCAAGAAATATGTAAGCGTGGAGGCGGGAAAGTACCAGATATGTCAGCATTACAACAAGGCTTTATCGAACAGTCGGATCAAGAGTCCCAGATTGCCATGATACTTGAATACCGTTACGGTGATGGCATGGTTTACCTGCCCAGGCATAAACCAAATTCACTCTACCCCGAGGCAAAGATGCGTGGTTATATCGACGCTGAAGGTTACGTAACCCGCAAGGGACGTGCCTTGATCGCCAGGTATAAATTTCTCTGATCAGTCATGTGCCGGCCTGAACAGGCCTGCTGCTTTATTCCCTGCTGAAACTGGATATCCCCTCATTCCGGGCAAAAGCCCTGATCAATCCGGTCGATAAACAATTATTGTTATATCCATATTAGGATATATTACTTTAATGAATATAAATTTATTGCTATCTTTTGCGCCCTGAATAATCCCATAACTGGACAGTTTAAAGAGCGAAGATGTATATATACGACGAATATGACAGGACCATTGTAAACGAACGGGTTGAACAGTTCCGTGATCAGACCCGGCGTTTCCTTGCCGGCGAGCTGTCCGAAGATGAGTTCAGGCCATTACGATTGATGAATGGTCTCTATATCCAGCGCTACGCACCGATGCTGCGGGTTTCCATACCCTATGGGCTGTTGTCGTCTGCGCAAATGAGAATGCTTGGCCATATCGCCCGTAAATACGACAAGGGTTATGGTCATTTCAGTACCCGTCAGAATATCCAGTATAACTGGCCAAGACTTGAGACCGTTCCGGACATTCTTGCCGATCTGGCCAGCGTCGAAATGCATGCGATACAGACCAGTGGCAATTGCATACGTAATATCACCTCGGATCATTTTGCCGGCGTTGCCGAAGATGAGATCGAGGATCCAAGACCGTACTGCGAGATCATCCGGCAGTGGTCTACCTTCCATCCGGAATTTTCCTACCTGCCCAGAAAGTTCAAGATTGCCGTGTCCGGTGCATTAACGGATCGGGCGGCGGTACAGGTACATGATATCGGTATTTATGTGGTCAAGAATGCAGAAGGTGAGACCGGGTTTCGCATCCTGGTCGGCGGTGGTCTGGGCCGCACACCTTATATAGGTGCATTCATCAAGGAGTTCCTGGAGCAGAAGTATCTGCTTTCCTATCTTGAGGCCATCCTGCGCGTTTATAACCTGTTTGGTCGGCGCGACAATATCCACAAGGCCCGCATCAAGATCCTGGTGAAGGCAATTGGTCCGGAAAAATTTGCGGAAATGGTGGAACAGGAATGGCAACAGATCAAGGACACGGTGTTGTTGCTCGATCAGAAGGAAATAGATCGGGTGAAGAAGTATTTCTTGTCACCGGAGTATGATAAAAATGCAACTGCTGACACCAGCTTTACTGCAAAAGTGACCTCGGATACCGGATTTGCAAACTGGGTCAAACGGAATGTCAAATCGCACAAGGCGCCCGGTTACCGTGGTGTATTTATTTCATTGAAGATGCCCGGAATTCCGCCAGGTGATGCGACTGATACCCAGATGGAGTTTATTGCTGATCTCGCTGATCAATACAGCGCCGGCGAAGTCCGTGTAACCCATGATCAGAACCTGGTATTCGCGCATGTAAAGCAGGGCGATCTTTATGCCCTCTGGACAGCACTGAAGTCACAGAATCTTGCTACACCCAATATCGGTTTGCTGACGGACATGATTTGCTGCCCTGGGCTGGACTTCTGCTCGCTCGCCAATGCGGGTTCGATCCCGATTGCAAACCAGATTAACAAGAAGTTTGATGACATG
Source organism: Gammaproteobacteria bacterium (assembly GCA_038922895.1). GTDB lineage: Bacteria > Pseudomonadota > Gammaproteobacteria > Eutrophobiales > Eutrophobiaceae > Eutrophobius. Next base: position 975 of record JBCKWF010000124.1, on the reverse strand, counting down.
GACTATCTGCATGACATAGGCGATATCCAGATCAAGATGTCCGGCTGTATGAATGCCTGCGGTCATCATCATGTAGGCCATATCGGCATACTCGGCGTAGACAAGAAAGGTGAGGAGTTCTACCAGTTGACGCTGGGTGGTTCACCTTCTAATGACGCTACTCTAGGCGATCGTCTCGGCCCGGCCATAGCCCAGCGTGAGGTTGCTGACACGATAGGCAGGATACTTGACGTTTATGTTGAACAACGGCATGAAGATGAACGTTTTCTGGAGACCTATCGCCGGGTTGGAATCGAGCCATTTAAACAGCGGGTCTACAACGGCAGTGCCCGGCAGACGGAAGGAGAGGAGGCCAGTGCGGGTCATTAAGGACGATCAGATTATAGAAGACAGCTGGATCCGTCTGGATGCAGTAGCACCCGGCCAGTCGATACCGGATGGGGATGTTATCGTTCCCTACAGTTACTGGAAGGAAAACCGGGACAGTCTGGCAACCCATGCCGGTAAAATCGCCGTATGCCTGAATGGGGAAGACAAGATTGAAGATATCGTCAATGATCTTGGCAAGTTTAATCTGATTGCACTTGATTTTCCCGCGTTCAAGGACGGGCGTTGTTATACCCATGCCAGATTGTTACGTGATCGTTATGGTTTCAAAGGCGACCTGCGGGCGGTAGGAGACGTGCTGCGGGACCAGCTGTTCTATATGAAGCGATGTGGATTCAGTTCGTTCTTTATCCGCCAGGACAAGGACATTGTAGACGCATTGAACGCATTCAAGGACTTTACCGTCAAGTATCAGACTGCAGCCGACGGTGCGCTGCCGGTTTATAAGTTAAGGTAAGCGACAGGGGGCAATGCCCGGTAAAAAGTAAAGCAAAATCAACGCCTCTTTACCTGTATTCGGCCCCTGTAAACAACCAGGTATTCCTGCAATCCTGATCCTTCTGTACTCCATATCCGAACTGGTCACAT
>JBCKWF010000123.1:0-4462 GCA_038922895.1 Gammaproteobacteria bacterium | reverse complement strand
GCGATTTCCCTCACTCACACAGGTCCCGGTCTTCAGTTATGATCAGGCAGCATAGTCCCGAATGAAACAGAAATCAGTCATGCATTTTCTGAATAGATAAACTGTGCCGGGCATCCTCATATACCTGGCGATACTGTTGTGCACTTTTCTCCCAGCTGAAGTCCTGTGACATGGCCGTAGCCATGATCTGTCGCCAGGTTGGCTGTGCTGAACGATACATGTGGATTGCACGCCCTGCCGCAAGCATGAATTCCGGCAAGCTATCCCTGTGGAAATGAAAGCCCGTGGCATGGCGGGTCTGCAGGGATTTTTTGTTCGCATCGACCACCGTATCTGCCAGACCACCGGTGCACCTGACCACGGGGATGGTCCCGTAGCGCATGGCGTACAACTGGGTAAGTCCGCATGGTTCAAACCGCGATGGCATCAGAAAGATATCGGAACCGGCCTGGATCCGGTGGGACAGTATCTCGTTATAGTCCAGCACCACAACCAGACGTTGGTCATAGCTTACCGCAGCCGCACGCAATTCCTGTTCGTACCTGTCCTCACCCGTGCCTAGTATGACCAGCTGTACATCCTTGTCCTGTAACAATTGATGTACGCCATTGAGAATCAGATCGATACCTTTCTGCCCGATCAACCGGCTGATGTGTGCGAGCAGTATGGCATCTTCATTGACCTTTAATCCGAGTTCCCGCTGCAGGGCCAGTTTGTTGATCTTTTTATCGGCGAGGTTTGTCAGCCCGTAGTGGTGTGCTATCACGGGATCGAGACGTGGATCCCATATACGGTAATCCACCCCGTTGAGAATACCAGTGAGTTTGTCAGCACGCAGCTGCAACAGGCCCTCCATACCATATCCATATTCCGGCGTGGTGATTTCCCTGGCATAAGTGGGGCTGACGGTTGTCAGGCGGTCGGCAAACACCAGACCGCCTTTTATAAACGACAGTTCACCGTGAAATTCCAGTGCGTCCATTGACCATAAATGGGGCGGCAGCATCAATGATTGGTACGTTTCATAGGGAAACCGTCCCTGATAGGCAAGATTGTGGATGGTAAATACGGTCGCGGGTCGCTGCGGTTGATTCGCCAGCAGCGCTGTAGCAATGCCGGTGTGCCAGTCATTGCAGTGCAATAGCTCCGGGCTCCAGTGCAGACCAACCTGATTCAGACTGATCAGGTGGATAATATATCCGAATATGGCAAAACGCCTGGCATTGTCCGGCCAGTCCGTGCCGGCCGGGGCCTGATACGGCCCGCCGGGACGATCAAACAATTCCGGTATATCCACCAGATAGACTGGTACCTGACCGCCCGGCAGCGTAGTTTCGAGTAATCTGACGTGTAGTTTGAACTGGGGTATGAAAAATCCACTGCGGGATTTTAGCACTGTACCCTGCGCCAGAATTGAGCGATAGGCTGGCATTACAATGCGTATATCACAGCCCTGTTCATGCAGGGCGATTGGTAAAAAACAGGCCACATCCGCCAGGCCACCGGTTTTAATTAATGGATATACTTCGCTGGCAGCGAACAGTACCTTCACTGTCTGGATTTCCAGGTGTGGAACTCGGGAAGCAAGTACTGTGCAGGATAAATGCTGCTGGTAGTCCAGATCATTTTTGAGTTATGCACTCCAGCACCAGTGCGCCCAGAGGTGGCAAGTTGAGAGAGATGGAGCAGGGTCGATTCATCCACGCTACAGGCTCTGATGGAACCTCGCCGTGGTTGCCAATGTTGCTGCCGCCAAAGTATTCCGAATCTGAATTGAACAGTTCACGGTAAGCCCCGGCACGTGGAACGCCCAGCCGGTACCCATGCCTCGGCACCGGGGTAAAATTGAGGACAACAACCAGGTAGCTGTCAGAGGTTTTCCGCAGATAACTGATTACCGATTGCGAGGCATCCTGACAATCGATCCATTCAAACCCTGCCTGCTCAAAATCATGACGGTGTAATTCGGGACAACGGACATACAAGCTGTTCAGTGCACTGACCAGGTCCTTGATTTGTGCATGGGCCGGGACATTCAGCAGATCCCAGTCCAGGCCGGATCCATGGTTCCACTCATTCCATTGCGCGAATTCATTGCCCATGAACAGCAGCTTTTTGCCGGGATAGGTGAACATGTAGCTATACACCAGTCGCAGGTTGGCAAACCGCTGCCAGTCATCTCCCGGCATTTTATTCAACATCGATCCCTTGCCGTGCACTACCTCGTCATGTGAAAACGGCAGGATGAAGTTTTCGTAAAATGCATACAGCAGGCCAAAGGTCAAATTGTTGTGGTGATAATGACGGTGCACAGAGTCCTTGTCGATATATTGCAATGTGTCGTGCATCCAGCCCATATTCCATTTCATGGAAAACCCCAGCCCCCCGACCCAGGGTGGCCGGGTGACCTGCGGCCAGGCGGTGGACTCTTCAGCAATCATGAGTACGCCTGGAAACTCTCCCAGCAGTTGTTGATTCAGATCGCGGAGAAAGCCGATCACTTCCAGATTCTCGTTGCCCCCATGCTCATTGGGTAGCCATTCACCTTGATGACGTGAATAATCGAGATAGAGCATGGAGGCCACGGCATCCACCCTTAAGCCGTCGAGATGAAACTCGCGGATCCAGTAAAATGCGTTGGACAACAGGAAACTCTGCACCTCGTGACGACTATAATTGAATACCAGTGTCCCCCACTCGCGGTGTTCACCCTTGCGCGGATCCGCATGCTCATACAAGGAGGTGCCGTCGAAGCTGGCCAGGCCATGTGTATCCTTGGGGAAGTGACCCGCCACCCAGTCCAGGATGATCCCGATCCGATGAAGATGACAAAGATCGACGAAATAACGGAAATCGTCCTGCGTACCAAACCGGCTGGTGGGCGCATAATAACCGGTGGTCTGATAGCCCCATGAGGCGTCCAGCGGATGTTCGGTGATCGGCATCAGCTCAATGTGGGTGTAGCCCAATTTATTAATGTAGGGGACCAGCTGATCGGCGATATTCCGGTAGTCAAGAAATCCACCGTCGCTGGTCTGACGCCATGATCCCAGGTGCAGTTCGTATATCGACATGGGTGCATGCAGCCAGTCGCTGGCCGTTCGGGACGCTATCCATTCGCTGTCCTGCCATGCATAATTCTCCGCTGACGGGATGATGCTCGCCGTGGCCGGACGCCGTTCGAACTGTCGGCCATAGGGGTCTGTCTTGACCAGGATTTCGCCGGTGCCGCTGGCCCGGATTTCAAATTTGTAATTCATCCCCGGGGTCAGATCGGGGATAAACAGTTCCCATACACCGCTGGAACCGCGGATGCGCATTGGATGGCGGCGTCCGTCCCACTGGTTGAAATCACCGATGACGCTGACCCGTTCCGCGTTGGGTGCCCAGGTAGCAAATAAAATACCTGCGATCGCACCTATAGAATGATGCTGTGCTCCGAGGAAGCGGTAGGCCTGCTGATGCTTGCCTGCACAGAACAGGTACATATCAAACTCGCTGATCTGCACGGGAAAGCAATAGGGTTCATATTGTTCGTGTACCCGGCCATTGTGGTCCTGCCAGATGATACAGAATTTATCCGGGATACTGCCGGTTGGGCCGGTCCACTCGAATATATCGGAGTCAGCGATGCGCCGCATCCGTACATTAATACCCGTTATGGTAACGGTCCGTGCATCCGGGACCAGACTTCGTGCAACTTCAACAGAACCATGCCGGTGTTTGCCCAGTACAGTTCCCGGATCATGATGCCGGCCTAATATCTGCTTGCGGCGAAACGTGCCCCCTCCAGATTCAAGTCCAGGGGGAGTAGATAAACGGGAAATAATTTCAACAAATCGCCGCGCACGTCATTATTGTGCAGTTCAGCAAGAAAAGGACTGTTCTGGATAAAGCTGATATTTGTTCTGGTCGAATTACCCGCGAGGTAAATTCCCCCATACGCCTGAAAAGTAAGTGCCAGTAGCTGTGCCAGGGCGCCGGTACAACGATAATAGAGGTTCAAGGCGTCGGTACAGAACGGGTCAGTTGCCTGCACTGCCTGCTCTGCAATGGCAGCGGCGGTTAATCCCGGGTCCATAGCGTGGCGCTTTGTCCCCAGGGCAAGCAGGCAGTCATAAATATTGACCAGACCCTGACCGGAAATAAAGTCTTCCCAGGAAGCCCTCGGTTTACCCAATTTTCCGGCCAGAAGCTGTGCTATTTTCGTATGCTGCGCATCCAGCGGCGCGATTGCCGTATGCTGCATCTCGCATGGAACCGGAACAGCATGCTCCAGTGCAGGACCGGGTACGATTAGACCGGCAAGACCAATCCCGGTACCCGGTATCAGCAATACGGAGTTGCCATGCGGATGAGTGGCCGTACTCGATCCGGCATGCAGTGTCACGCAATCCGCATCGATAGCACCCAGTTTGTATGCGATCAGCCCATACCCGGCCGCTTCCATATCATTCAACAA
>JBCKWF010000122.1:0-4466 GCA_038922895.1 Gammaproteobacteria bacterium | reverse complement strand
GACATGAATATGGACTTGCCTTCTTGCCATAATGATAAACACCGTAGTGAAACTAATCCGATAGATAAATTAGTTCCGTGCGCTAGCATACATAGCGCAAGCACTTCATCAAAGGGCTGGTGTCGCATAAAAAAATGGCTCTTCGCGTGAGAGTGTGGGTAAAATGGCATCAAAATCACACAACGGAAGCATGGACGAGAGGATTTTCAGTCGCAGATATTCCTCGTCGCGCAATCCATATGCACGTCGTTGGATGACGCGAATCTTGTTGTTGAATCCTTCGACGAAGCCGAGCGAGACCTTGTTTTCTGGTCGGCAGTAAGCGGCGATTCCATCCCAATGACGCTCGATCATCTCGGCGAATTTCTCGTAAGGCTTCAGGCGCTGCCACTTCAGGCCGACCTTCCAGTTATCGAAGAAGCGCCGCGCCCACCCTTCCCGCTGGTAGCCCCACAGCTGGCCGAACGATTCCTTCAGCAGGTAGGCGGTATTGAGGCGCTTATTGGCCGCCAAAAGCGTCTTCAAGGACTTCCTGCCATCCAGCGTCAAGTTCTCGCGGTTGCTCAGCAGGACGTACTTCTGCCCCTTGATGTAGCGCCGCCCCGAGCCTGCGAGCCTGGCGTACTCGCTCTTTCTCACTTTGTCGAGCGCATCATTCAGATGGCGCATGATGTGGAACTTATCGAACAGGATGGCCGCCTGGGGCGCTCTATTGTTCGTCGCGTTGCGGAAGGGTTTCCACATGTCCATCACCGCCAGACGAATGCCACGGGCCTTCTTCTCGCCCAGCCAGTCATAGAACTGGTTCATGCTGGCCTCCGAGCGAGCATCAAAGCCAAACCAGATCGGCCTGCGCCGGATCAGGAAGCTTCCGACGATGCGGTAGGTGTGGCCTTTTCTGATCGAGATTTCGTCGATGCCGATGGCTTTGGGGCCAGGCGTACCCGCTCTCTCCAATTGGGCGAGCATGTACTGTTTGTCCAGCTCCTTGACGGTGTGGTAGTGTCCTAATTTGATTTAAAATAGTCATCCGCCTGTTTGAATACAGAGTAATGGGCCAAGTCTTGTAGGCGGTTCTTGGTTGCTTTCGACACCTCGCTTCGCTTCTTCATAGTTAAACTCATACATGGTTTTTATAGCTACTTCACATAATTCCTTTGATTCAAATTGGATTTGTTCAATTTCGAAATTATGAGGAGTATTACCAACAAACAAGATTCTGAACAATAAAACCCATTTCATGTTTTGCCCCCTTTATAATCTGAAACTATGGACGCCTTAATAGCGTCTTTTGGTGAGTCTACAGGCGGAATCTTAAGCACAGCATAGAATTTACGTTTATCAGAACCACCAATAGGCGAAGACCATGCAAAGCAGGTATCTGCCTTTGCATGGTCTACTTTAAAAACTGACACCATGCCCTCCCAAACAACTTTGCGTTCGAAAGTCTCCTTAACTAATAAATCGTGCAAATATGTTGCCTTGCAATTATGGAGACTCTCGATTGTTGTTTTCAGGTGCGTTATTGCTTCCTTCCGCATCTAATTTTTTCTTCCTCGCAAGTTCTTTTTGCTTCATTTTTACCAAATCTTCTAGTATGTCTAGGGCTTCTTGTGTGTCTACTTCACTAGACACTAAAAGCCGAATAGAGCCCCTGGGCTCAAACTCATAGCTGAAAAGCTCCCTTTCATTTGCTGCCATAGGGGGAGTAAGATTAGGTTTTATTTTAGGCGAAGGCTCAGCGCTTCTTTCTTGATTCATCTCGTTTTCGTCATCTTCATTAACTCTTAAAGAGTCTTCATCAGTATTGTAGTCCTGATTTGGTGAGGATACATAAGTATTTTTTGCAACATAATCATAGGTTTCTTTAATGGTTTCTATTAGCTTGTCAATGGCATCATGAGAATAACCATATTTGAGTAGATAGCCACTTAGAAGCTGGTCACCAGGCAAGTCATTTCTATACAGGGCTCGAATATCATTAAAAACACGAGGCGCAAACGCACATCTCAGGATAGCCTGATAGCGTTCTGGGGAAGATGGCGGGTCTACTATAATACTTTCAGCGTCAACAGTGAGCCCAGCATTGTTCCCAGTACCCTCAATGAGATCAAAAGCATTTAAAGCACCTAAAACACGCTGCGACCTGCCGCTGAGCCCCTTATACCCTATTATTTTAGCAAGCCTATCTTTGTCAGTTTTGTGTCGTTTTGCTTCCAGGTAAATTTGTTCAGCTAATTTAAGGGCCTCAGGGAAACTAATTGCCGGATAATTGGGGCCGCGAGATGTCATGGCAAATCCTCCTGTGGTTGATCATGGAGGGGGAGTTTAAAGATTTAACCCCATTAGGTCAAGTAATTTAACTCTTTATGAGTTAAATATATAGACATGCTAAAAATACCTGTTAAAATGCAGTTGTAAACAGGAAAAGCCCCGTTTCCATCGGCTACCAACCAAATAGAAACAGGGCTCTTGGGGTACGGAGGAGTTCCCGGACACGTCTTGACAGTGAAGCCCGAGGGGTGCAAATCCCCTGTACTCCACCATTATAACAGCTATAGATGGTGGATAAAATGAATAAATTGAAGGTGGAACAGCAGGTAAGCATAATCTCGGCCCTTGTAGAGGGTAACAGCATACGTTCTATAGAACGTATGACCGGCATTCACAGAGACACAATAATGCGCCTGGGCGTAAAAGTTGGCGAAGGATGCCAGCAGCTTCTTGACTGCGAAATGCGCAACTTAAAGTGCACTGATTTGCAGGTAGATGAGATATGGTCTTTCGTAGGAAAGAAACAGCGATCTATTACGAAGTCCGATAATCCTTTAACTGTTGGCGACCAGTGGACGTATGTTGCACTTGATCGTGATAGCAAGCTGATACCGGCTTTTCGTATTGGCAAAAGAACTCGGGCCACTACAAATGCATTTATAAAAGACCTTAGTGAACGCCTTTCTAATAGAGTGCAATTATCATCAGATGGCCTTAAGGCCTATGTGGAAGCTACGGAACAAGCGTTTGGTGCGAATGTAGACTTCGCACAAATCGTTAAATCATACGAAGCAGATCCAATCGGCCCGGGTCGGTATTCGCCTCCAAAGGTATCAAAAACAGAAAGCTGGTCAGTAACTGGAAATCCTAATCCTGCGAGAATTTGCACTTCTCATGTAGAACGCCAAAACTTGACCATGCGTATGAGCATGAGAAGGTTCACTCGCTTAACAAATGCGTTTAGCAAGAAACTGGACAACCTCAAAGCTGCTGCCGCACTGCATTTTGCACACTATAACTTTGTGCGGATTCACAGTTCCATACGTGTTACGCCAGCTATGGAAAGTGGCATTTCAGATAGCATCTGGACAATTCAGGATTTAATCGAAGCTACAAATCGCTACGCCATACAGGGGGTAAAATAATGGCAATTACATTTCATCCCAAAGCAGGCATGGTGTTAGCGTGTGATTTTAGAGGTTACATAGCCCCCGAGATTGTAAAAACTAGGCAAGTTGTAGTGATCTCACCTAATCATCTTCTCAGACCAGGGTTATGTACAGTTGTCCCTTTGAGTACTACAGCACCTAATACTATTTGCGACTATCATTATCGAATAATTGGCAATCCTGTGCCAGGAGACACTACCCCTGAAATTTGGGCAAAATGTGACCTAGTTGCTGCTGTTTCTTATGACAGATTAGACAGAATTAAGCTTTCTAGAGGAAACTATATAGTAGGAAATTTGTCTATGAATCAAGTACGTGCTATTAGATTAGCAGTTGCTAGGAGTTTAGGTCTTGATCCTGCCGACCCTAGAACATATACTTGACATCGTTTCCCGCTCGTCGGGCTTGTGAGACTCTCGAAAGAGAGCAGGCTTCAGTAAAGCGATGACAAGCTCCTGAAGTCTTGTGTAAATGTGTCAACAAGGGCTGCTTAATTGCGGCCCTTGTTTTTTGTGACAAGCCAATTCAAATTAGGACACTACCGACGGTGTGCCAGTCCAGATGCAGCTCGCGCGACAACGGCGTCCGACATGCCAGGCAAACCGCCTGGTGTAGAACGGGTTGTCGGCCAGGAAGTCGAGCTTCTCCCGTTTCACCTTGCCGCAACATCGGCAGAGAACCCGCCGAACCTCGATTCCAGATAGACACGCGTGTTGCCGCAGGACAAATCGCGCACTCGCCGCCTCGTGCGGTCGTACCAACCCGAGTGCGTTCGACCGCATTCTTTGCAGACTGTTTTTTTGAGCGCCGCACGAGAGTGATGATGCGTGCCATCGGGTCACCGAAGATGCCACGCACTTCTTCCTGCGGGCGAAAACCGGCAAACCGGTATGCGTCGAGAAGACGCTTGTGTTTGAATAAAATGAGCTAAGTGACATTTCGTGGAGGTTTAATTCGATCTTTCCCGCGTCTTTATTGGGTTGCACCGGATCATTAGACAAGTGATAGTCTAATTCCATGAAA
>JBCKWF010000121.1:0-4550 GCA_038922895.1 Gammaproteobacteria bacterium | reverse complement strand
GTTGAATTTTGACCAGGTAATCCATGTATCCTGCTTAATTTTTAAGCAGGAGAAAACAGGGGTGATTACCATGGTTATATATGCGTATCTTCGATTCACCTTATGGGACTAGTACGCGCATGGCACGTTCTTAATACTGCGTTGTGTCGCCCTTTTCTCAACCCCTGTTGGCACTTGCTGTAAGAGCATCCTGAGTCGCTACACCGCTATAACGCCTGGTCAATTTACAACCGCCACAGACGGTCAGTTTTCAACCAGCGCCAACACACAGAAGGCACTACGGAAACGCTGATTTATTCCAGCATTCTATTTCATTTACCATGCCATGCTGAGACAATGCTATCGGGTTAATGAACGGGGGACGCCATGCAAACAAGTTTTTCCGAACGGGAATACGCGGCCAAGAAGAAACAAACACGACGAGACCGGTTCTTGGCGGACATTGAAGCGGTCACCCCGTGGGCAGCGCTGACCGCAACGCTGGTTGCCCACTATCCGAATAGCGGTGGGCCGGGCCGTCCGCCCATTGGGCTGGAACGGATGTTGCGCATGTACATCGCGCAGCAATGCTTCGGGCTATCCGACGAAGGAATACGAAGACGCGCTGTATGACAGCCAGGCCATCCGCCGCTTTGTCGGGATTGACCTGAACCGCGAAGCGGCGCCCGATGCCACCACCCTGCTCACATTCCGCCGCCTGCTGGAAACGCATCAACTGACCGAATCCCTCTTCAATACCATCAACGCCCATCTGGCCGAGCGCGGTTTGTTGCTGCGCGCAGGCACGATCGTGGATGCCACCCTCATTGCCGCACCTTCTTCAACGAAGAACCAAACCGGCCAACGCGATCCCGAAATGCATCAGACTAAGAAGGGCAACCAATGGTATTTCGGCATGAAGGCGCGCATCGGCGTGGATGCCCAATCGGGCTTGGTGCATAACGTGCTGGGTACGGCGGCCAATGTGAGTGACATAACGCAAGCACAAGCCCTGCTGCACGGTGCGGAGACCGATGTGTTCGGCGATGCAGGCTGCTAAGGCGTAGAGAAACGGGAAGAGAATCTGGAATTGCCGGTGAATTGGCATGTCGCAATGCGCCCAAGTAAACGTCGCGCATTGCCGGGAACGCCACTGGGCGAGCTGTTGGAAAAAGTCGAGCAGGCCAAGGCAAGCATCCGAGCCAAGGTAGAGCATCCGTTCCATGTAGTGAAGAACCTGTTCCGTCATCGCAAGACCCGCTATCGCGGATTGGCCAAGAATACTGCACAACTGTTCTCGCTGTTTGGCCTTGCCAATTTGATGCTGGCGCGACGATGGCTATTGATTGCAGACAGCCAAGTTGCGTCCTGAAAACGAAAAACGGCAGAAATAGCCGGTAAAAATGGCAGATGCGCTGCAAAAAACCGGGCGTTTCTCAGATCAAAGCAATCAAGCGGTCAGCAGCTTGCAAGAAAACTGAATTGTTCAGCGTTTCCTTAGGGGAAAAAGCGGGAAGAAGGCCATGGATAGCCGCCAGCACGTTACTGCCTGAAAGTTTAATTCTTCTGACTTACCACCACTATTACATGGTCATAAGTAACCACAGTCCTTCCCGGATTATTGATAGAGTTTGGCCAAAAACGGACGCTTGCAGCTTATTTCAGCTCGTCGGCAATGGCTGCGACACCCGTTTCGGCACAGGCGTTATCAGCAGGTTGACCACCTTGTGCACCAGAGACCCCGACCCCACCCAGCGCCTGGTCACCCATCATAATTGGCATGCCTCCGCCAAGCGGAATCACATCGGTCAACAAGCGCTGCCCCGAGGTTTCGGATTCGCCCGCGCTACTGTTCCGCCAATCAATGCTTGATCTGCGGTAGGTCAGAGCAGTATAGGCCTTGCGATAGGCAAGCTCCCAGTTGTGCGGGGAGGCCGTGTCGGCCCTCACTTGCATAACCGGCAAACCGGCCCGATCCACCACCGCGACGCTGACCGTGACCAGATCTTCTTGACGACTGCACTTGGCGATAACGGCATCGACTATCTGCCTTGCCTGCGCCACGGAAATATTCGGCTGCATCAGCGGCTGTGCATAAGCGGAAAGGCACAGCGCGCCAGTTACGATGAAGAGCGACACAGGCGCAAGCAGGTGAAGCGTGAATTCCCTGCGAAAAGCAGACCATGAACTTCTTTTGTTAGGTGATATCATCAGATTTCCCCCATATTATTGTGATCTTGAAAGTATAAGGAGCATGAAGCATCATGGTATCTGATAGAAAAACGACAAGCAATTCGCATAACAGCAGGCCTTTCTTGCGGATACTGGAGAAAACAGTCCCGATCCACATTGCCAGATACTCAATGCTTCGCGAACTATGATGGCGAAGCGCACCTTGCAAACCAATGCGGCCTGGAAAGGCCTTGTTAACCAGTCGAAAAATTGTATCCAGGTCAAAACAGCGACAACGGCTGCTTGGTTTCCTTATTCCACTACGACGTCTTGTCCGAACACCGCCCGAATACCGTGCAGGGTGCATTGGTCATCCAATGAGTGATCGCCACCGCCACCTGCGGCGCCAATAACGGTGCCATTGACAACAATGGGGAAACCTCCGCCTTGAGGAAAGTCGCCGGCCCATTCGGGTGCGCGATTCAAGTGACTGTTCACCCGTTCGAATAGAACATCGGTTGGCCTGCGCCAACGCGCGGCGGTTTTCGCCTTAAGCTGTGCGGTCAAAATCGCAGCTTCCGTTGCACCGTCCATGGCTTGAAAAGCCAATAGGTTCCCATGTGGATCCACTACAGCAATCTCAACGGACATGTTCTCTGCTTCTGCCAAGGCGGCACATGCGGCGACAATCTCTTTCGCAGCGTAATTGCTAATCTCCGTTTTTTGTGTCGTGAGCGATTGCGCTGATACGGTGCGGTGGAGAAGCTGATCACGGCGAAAAAAACTATGGCAAGCTCCAAATATTGAACCCGCATATTCTTCTTTCATCCCCTTGAAGTATAAGGAATATAAAGCGCATCGTATCTGATAGAAATACGACAATCAATCCGCACAGTTTCGTGAAACTCATCTGAAGCGGGATCAGAATCTGTTCAACATTGGATCAAATCAGTTTATGGCTGCTAATGACCATCACATTTACGGGTTAATATTGACTGCAGATTTTGATGCAGGACTGTATGCAAAAAACATCCGGGCCGTGCTTTTGGCTCCGGCCCGGATGGAAGCTTGCGTTACAATTGCCAGCCTTAGAACAACTCGATCTTTACCATCTTCGCTGGCGGCCGGTATGCCGGAATCCAGAGGGTCGGCCGAGCAGCGTTATCTTCCACCGTCAGGTCGCGTACCTCATATGGAAGCGGCATGTAATACTCCGTCGACTCCCCGGTCTGGATATCAATCTTGTACGTCCGTCTACTGTTGAAGTCATTCGACCAGACAATCTGGTTTTTGTCATCCACAGCCAACGAGTACAGCGAAATGAACGGTGGCTTGTATGGCTGATGGTTGGGGGTCGGCTTGAATTCCTTCACCTGCTTTGTGCTCGGATCGAACATAGCGACCCGTCCCGCCCAGTAAAGAGCCGACCATACGCGCCCCTGGTCATCCATGTCGCCCCGCCGTGGGCCAGATCCGTGTGTCGGAGTAGGGAAGGAATCAAACTTGCCCGTCGCCGGATCGTACATACCTATTGCCGATTCCCGGAACAGATTGAAGTATGACCGGCCCTGTGCGTCACTCTCCATGTCGTAGGTTGCCCCTTCGACAAAGCCAGGGATATCGATATCGGTAACCGTGCCCGTCTTCAGGTCCAGCTTGTGGAACCCGTTTTCGAGAAACCAGACATTGTCGTTATCATCCAATCCAAACGTGGTGTTCCCGCCAACATAGGGTGTAAACTGTTCCGTCTTGGTATTGAAAACCATCGTGCCACCGGCCATGCCAAATACCACGTTGCCTTTGGAATCAAACAACATGTCATGCGCCCCGCCGCCTGGATTCCCTGCACGCTGTTGCGCCTGCTCAACCATCCCGCCTTCTTGGCGGCCCATTTCCTCGAGTACCTCGTACGGAAACTCCTTTATCTCGCCGGTCCGACGATCGAGCCGACCAAAATTGTAGCTGAAGTGGTCCGTGTAATACGCGTAATGCCCATTCGGTTCCGCCAGGACATCGTGTGGCCAGGCCGCCTTCCGATCTCCGCGAATAATATTGGCCTTGCTGCCTCCGCGCGGAACATCGTACTCCGTTACAACCAGTCGTGTCGAAGCATCGCTTGTCGGCCGCGGCTGCAACTTGAACGGGATCTCGCTTGAAGACCCCGGCCCCCGAATCATCGCCAGGTATTCCGCCAGCGGCTCCAGATACTGCTTCTGGCCGAAAGCCCTTGTATTCGGGGTATCTCGGCTGACCTGTAGTTCGCCCGCCATCCGCCGGATAATCTGCACCCATCCCTCTTTGTCACGCGGTACCCTGAATGCGTGTTGCAGCGAATGACAGTTATCGCACTGAATGAGTAGATGTTTTTGTTCGTCCGTGCCAGGTAATGCCGCCACTAT
>JBCKWF010000120.1:0-4558 GCA_038922895.1 Gammaproteobacteria bacterium | reverse complement strand
ACGAGCATAAGGATCTGCTGGTATGGAGACACATGCACTGGTCGTATAATCCAGATAATGTCTGGAATGCGCCAGGCCTTCCGTTGCATCCCGGCGCTGAACGGTATTACAAGGAGGCAGGCTACCTGAAGTAGTCCGGTTGCATAACGCGTTCAGCCAGCCACGGATACGCAGTTACGCAGGAATCATCTTGACTTTGCGGTATTAATATCTACGATTGACAAGGTTTCGATTATAATGATTTTATATTCAAAATTTTCATGGGGGGCGGCGGTATGGGTATTTCATTTAAACCATTAATATTTACTCCTTTAGCGGCAACACTGTTGCTGTCGGGTGTACAAACACCCGTAGTGTTTGCTCAAGGCGCTTTGGAAGAAATTGTTGTGACCGCACAAAGACGTGTGCAGAGTCTGCAGGATGTACCAATTTCTATTGAATCATTCAGTGGTAAAGACCTTGCAGCGCAGGGTTTTCGAGACCTGGGGGCAATGTCTGCATTCACTCCTTCTTTAATAGTGAGCGATCAGCAGCAGAACAGTCAGGGTATCTCGATACGCGGCGTGGGTACGAGCACGAATGTGCTCGCCATTGAGCAGTCAGTGGCAATGTTTCTCGATGGTATTCATCTTGGTCGCGGCTCCAATATATTCAATGCATTTATGGATGTTGACCGTGTTGAAATGTTGCGTGGCCCACAGCCTGTCTACTTCGGCCAGAATGCGTCTGCTGGCGCAATCAGCGTGATTTCCCGCAAGCCGACCCCTGAGTGGGAAGGGGAATTGTCGCTGGAAGCCGGAAACAATAAAACCTATATGGGCGAAGCTGGGGCTGGTGGTCCTATCACCGATACGCTGGGTATACGGCTCGCTGGTAAATATGATACCAGTGAAGGTTATATGACCGATATCATCACGTTGAAGAAATTTCCGGCGAGGGAGGCCTATGCAGGCAGGGCAACCTTACTATGGGAACCTGTCGAGAACTTTCAGGCGACTGCAATGATTAGTTACACGAATGTACAACGGAATGGTGATGCTCGAAAACCTGTTGCCTGTGTCGCGCGTGATGACAAGAAGATCGGTGCGATGTTGTCAGGTGCCTTTAATGCCGTGGACGTCAGGTCACTGGCCGCGCAGTACGAGCTTTGCGAGTTAGATAATAAATACGGCCTGAATAACGCCCCGCCGTGGTTTAAAGCGCCTTTGACAGTGCTGGACAGCATTGGTGCGCCACCCACGTTTGCAGCGGATTTGTCGGTGATTGCAAATGAGCTGCCGGTTGGCCCCTTTTCCATACTGGAACAGACTTCCACCTCCATCGAACTTAATTATACCTTTGCGAATGACATCCTGCTCACCTCACAGACTGCCTATACCAAGCTTGATCGCGAATTTGCGCGTGATGGCCAGGGTATCGGGCCGTTTTTGACCACTGGAAATAACAGATGGGAGTTCCTGGATCAGTGGAGTCAGGAGCTGCGTCTGACCTCACCTTCCGGCGGCTTTCTGGAGTGGATGGTCGGACTGTTTGCGCAAGATGTTAATCTGAATACCGGTTCAAATTCTTACCGTGCGGGCATTGACGGTTTAACCGTAGCGCGTTCAAACATCCAGGGTAATCGCCATGGTGAAGATGATCGCTGGTACAGTGCCTTCGCTGCGTTCACCTTCAATGTGTCAGAGGACTGGTCGCTCGATTTGGGTGGGCGATATACGGACATCAAAAAAGACGGCATCGTGAGGGGTGTTCGTGGTTTTTGGCTGCGTGCGGATGGCACCATCATAACGGGAGCGGCCGGGCATGGCGTTACTGCTGTAGCACATACACCCATATCTTTTACAAACCAGATGACGGTGGGCCTGTTCGAGGATAAGAAGTTCAATCCGCAGATCGTATTGCGGTGGCGTCCTACCAGCGAGATATCCACCTATGCCAGATACGCCACAGGGATGAAGGCCGGCGGATTTGACTCTTCGGTAACCAACGTTGTTGTGGACGGCGCCTTTGTATTTAACTCCGAAGATGCAGAAAACTGGGAACTTGGTATGAAGGGCTCTTTGTTGGATGGCCAGATCAACTATGGCGCAAACCTGTTCTGGACTGAATTCACGAACATGCAGGTTTCTGCCACAAATCAGGACACCGGCTTGACCGCCACGACCAATGTTGCCGCCCAGCGTGTACGCGGACTTGAGTTCGACGGACGTTATGCGGTCAGCGACCAGTTGCAGTTGAGTGTCTCCGGGGCGATTATGGATAGTCTTATCCTTAGTTATCCTGGCGCTAATTGTACCGAGGATGAAGTCTTCCGCTGGACAGCAGGTGATCGGGAGGCCTGTCCGGGTCGTAATCTGACACCATCCCGTTCCATAACTGATCGTTCAGGCGAAAACCCGCCTGATGTCCCGGACTGGGCGGTAAATCTGCGGACAACCTACTGGATGCCGGTGCTGGATCAGTACAAGGCGACGGTTAATGTTAATGGTATGATTTCAGATGGATACAAGTTGGGTTATGACGGTGTATTCCAGATGAAGACACATGCGGATTTGAATCTGACCCTAGGTTATGGCGTTCTGGATGATACCTGGCTGGTGTCTGCCTATGCGCGTAATATTCTCCATCCAAGGCAGAAGTATTTTGCCGAATTCAACCATTCCAATGATACGCTCGCGACCTTTTTCAGTGCGCGTGATTTCATGACCTATGGGTTAAGTTTCAAGTACAGTTACTAAAACCTGTATTGGTAGTTTTCAGGCATTTAACTAATCCGGGAATTACAGGATGTAATTCCCGGATTTATTATTAGTACCTGGTGATGGGCTGTTGATTTGAATGGTATTACCATTTTAGCCACGTATGTATCAGATCAGACCTTTAATCGTAAGCTATCCTCTCTACGCAGTTATCGTCGGAGTACTGGCGTTCGTTCTACTCACTTCAGGCTATGCAGCAGAAGTCACCGGTACCGACCCGGCACTGGCCCACCCAGAAACCGGAAACAGTGACACACGCCAGAGTCCCCCGGTCAACGAGAAAGAGGCTGCATTCAGGAAGTTTTACACGAGAGACCCTGCCTGTGACTCGTTCAAGGATGACAACGCGATGGACAGATGTCGGTTTGAATATACCCGGGCCAAGCAAGAGTTCGAAAAAATCTGGGCCGCCAGAAAAGAGTCACAGTGACCTTATAAGACTGTTCCACAATCTTGCTCCTGCCCTTCCTTGCAGATAGTACATTTATGGAACTTCAATCCAGCCCAGGATCAAGTCAGAGGGAAACGCCATAAAAACAATCACATCAACTGAACTTTCCCGTCTCTTGATATTTACTCTGCTATGCAGTTTTACCGGTACGGTGCTGGCCCATACCGGTGAAGGTGCCGTGGGCGGATTCATCAGTGGTTTTCTGCACCCGGTGTTTGGCTGGGACCATGTGATCGCGATGGTCTCTGTTGGTCTGTGGGGTGCGTTTCTCGGTATGCCGGCAATCTGGGTATTGCCCGTCGTATTTCCCATGGTTATGGCATTCGGTGGTGTACTGGGCATACTCGGGGTTCCCGTGCCTGCGGTCGAGATCGGTATCGCGGCATCGGCTATCATACTCGGTGGATCAGTTGCCCTGGCTGCGCGTCCTCCGCTCTGGGTTGCCGCAATTATCGTCGGCATATTCGCGATCTTTCATGGGCATGCGCACGGTACTGAACTACCGCAGGCCGCCAATCCGCTGGCCTACAGTATCGGCTTTGTACTCGCGACCGGCCTGTTGCATCTGTCAGGGATTGCAGTCGGTCAGCTGACACGTTGGCCTGCGGGACGCGTCGCAGTTAGGATCGGTGGAGTCATCATCTCACTATTAGGATGTATGTTTCTTGTCAGGGCCTTATGAGGCCGTATCCATCAATACTGACATTTGTATTACTGCTGATAGCACAATCATCCGCAGAGGCGCATATTTCCGAGGGCGGGATTGTTGATTCCTACAGCGGTTTGTTACATCCGTTTACCGAACCCGTACACATTATTACCATAATCGGGCTCGGATTCATGCTCAGTCAACAAGGCAAGGCAATACCGCCGATTGGCTGGATAAGCTACTGTGTTGCCGCGCTGTGTGGCCTGATAGTCAGTTCTACCGGTTTAAGCATACCCGTTAATATGCTGCTGTATCCGCTAGCGATGCTATTGGGGGTCCTGGTTGCAGTCAGACCTTCGCTGCCGCGTAGCGTATGTATGCTGCTCAGCATTATCAGCGGATTCGTACTGGGGATGGATTCAATCCCGGAGACAAGCGGACTGGGCAAGTTGATCGTCACTCTATTCAGCACGACAACCGGGCTGGGTATCGCGTTGTTAATAGTGATTGGCTGGGGAGATTATTTTACCCGGGACTGGCAGAAGATCGGCATACGCGTGATCGGTTCCTGGATCGCTGCCAGTGCACTGCTGGTATTTACCTTGAGCTTGAAGTTGAGCTGACCGGTCAATACGGTACTACTGTCAGCACCGTCTCTGCGGCACGATGCAATGCATCTGCTGCCATGATGATAAAGCT
>JBCKWF010000119.1:0-4604 GCA_038922895.1 Gammaproteobacteria bacterium | reverse complement strand
GATCAAACAAGTTTGCGTTCTCATAGGACCTAGACCTTTATTGGGGTACCATCCGCCAGCTTGATAGTGAACCAGAGTATTTCACAACGTACTGATATATTGCCGGCATCAGGGTCATCTGTAATCTCGAGTGCGGTCTGGCTTATTGAGCAGGACGATATGCTGTAACTTCCCTTTGCCTGTGCATCCAGGGTTTCCAGTATCCGGAACAGATCACCCTCATGCAATAACTGCATAGTCAGCAGCATTTTACTGCTGTAAAGTTTGAATTTTCCCAGGTTCAGTGGAAAAGGCGGGATATACTCCTGTTGTGACTCAATCTGGTAATTCAGTGATGGCAGGTTGATTTCATCTCCAGCCAGTCTGAGTACTTCAATCCAGTTAAGCCGTTGTTCATCTCCGATAACCCCATTTTCATAAAGCCTTACAAAGTCAGGCAGATGACTCCGAATCAGCTTTTCTTCCTCATCGACGGCCAGATAGCGGCTGCTGATCGACTGAAACGCCGCATTCGCACGGTTATACTCCTGTAACATCTGTTTCTGAAAATAGTATGCACCAAATGCGGCCGAACCACTGACAATAATACTCAGGACAAAAGCAATAATCGATCCACCCAGGACCTTCAGATATATATTTTCAGTCTTCATTCTTGATCCCCAGTACGACCCTGAGCGAGAACAATGCCTCTGCCTGGGCGGATTTGGTATTGCCCTGCATACTTGATTCAGAGCTGACGTCCAGTGGCAGGCTCAGGATGCCGACATCGAAAACATTCGGCTGGCTGCGTAATGTTTCTGCAAATTCATTGATCAGGGAAATTCCCTCGCGGTAATTACCGTCAAACGGGTTTATCTTGCTATCTATAACTGCAATCTGATAGTACTTGTAGTTGTTTTCGGATGTGCCAGTGACATTACTGAAACCAATGACGCCCTGATTTGCTGCTGTCGGGCTATTACCGAGCTTTATATTCGGGTCTGTGCTGCTGACCCATTCAAAACCGGCCAGTTTTATCGCTGGAAATTTGTTCAGTTCGCCACTGACCAGTCTAATCATTTCCAGCGGAGTGGCCTTGTACCCTGACAGGTTCTGGGACAAATCGACTGTGACCTTCAAATCGGCGGCCTCTACCGGGGTTTGCGGCAAACTCTCGCGTGCTATCTGGTAGCGGGTGGTATAAAACCCGGTTTTGCCTTGTGCCAACAGTGTATTTTGCCGGTGACCGAGCCCGCCCATGATGGTATATCCACTCCAGCCCATGCTTGCTACCAGCATCAGCGCACTACAGGCCAACATCGAAATACGCATATTACGCATCGTATTAAAACGTCTTTCAGACTGTCTGGCATAACAGTTTGCCGGTTTCAGCTTTAACAACTGGTGGATGTACAGCTGGTCGCTGAACGGGGAAGATACCTGGCGACTTGAGCCGGATTTGGTCAGTAGTTCGTTAATGTCAATAAAATGCAATCCGGAGCCCGTGTTACTCTTGTATTCCTTTTTCAGTTCCTCAAGTACATCTCCTGTCAGAATAAAATATATGTTAAGTGAATTACCCTGCGCGATAGGTATCAGACGGAGGCTGCTCAGGTAACGACGAATCTTGTCGACTTCCTCGCGGATATGGGGGGAATAAGGCTCCGTACCGTAGCGTGGCAACTGTACCAGGCGGCTGACGCGCAACTGCTTGTTCTGGATGAAGGTCTGTCGCAGACCGCTGATGCTTTGTATGCTTACTATCAGATTGTTTGCCGAAATGTCAGGCAACAGCGTTATCAGGGATTCTGTCAATAACGGGATTGAATAGATACCGGCCAGCGGGACCCGGTATTTTTCCAGTAATTCCAGCCACGAGCTGATCAGTTTCGGATTGGTAATGGCCGAAAGCATCAGCAGATCATCCTTGCGGCCCTCGGTTTCCCTGCCCTGAACTATGGCGTTGTAATAAGGCGTATCCCGGAACAGACGTGCCTTTTTACGTTCAATAATAGACACGCTGTCCCCGCCAAATACATGCGGCACAGTCTCTCTTTTGAATTCCTCCTCAAATACGTCAACCAGCATATAGATGGGGATGTTCGGGGTTTCCCGCAGATACCGCTCAAAATACTGTCTACCTTCAGGGTTTGCATCAAACAGATATGAGCTGCCCAGGTCCCCCTTGTGCCAGTGATATACGGCCACCTTGTGCGCGCTGACAAACAGCGCACGGCGTTTGCCGATATCAAATTTCAATCTTGGAGATGAGGTCATATATCGGGCCCAGAATTGATAACATTACCCAGCCGACGATGATACCGAGTATCACAGTCATGGCCGGTTCGATCATTGTTTGCAGTCGTTCTATTGATTCCCTTACATCTCTGGTATAGAAATAGCCGATATTCGCCAGAGACTCCTCCAGCGCACCGGTATTTTCGCCTACGCGTATCATCCGCAGCACGAGTGGCGGAAACAGTCCGGTAGCCTGGAAGCTGTCGCTCAGGGTCTTACCATCGGTGATATGCTGACCAACATTACGCATAGCGACTTCCACAGCCTTATTACCTGAAATTTCTTCACCCGTACGTATACATTCTGTAATGGTAATACCGGATGAATACATCATCGCAAAAAAACCGGCAAGACGTGCCAGGATCAGTTTTTCCAGTATCGGCCCGATAACAGGGGTCCGTAATTTTATTGTATCGACTTTCAGCTTGAAATCTTCACTTACTTTCGTGCCGACGCTAATCGAGACTATGATCAGTACCGGGACCAGGATGAGTACATACCAGTAGTTCACAAACATATCTGACGTCGCTATCAGTACCCTGGTGTGTATCGGAATTTCCTGTCCCATGGTTTTGATAAAGGACAGTAGCTGAGGTACCAGATAGGTCATCAGGAAAAACAATACCATTAAAACGACAGTCCCGACAAAGGCAGGATACATAATCAGCTTCTTCGTTTGGGCGGCCAGTTCATCTTCCCATTTCAGGCTTTCAGCGAGCCGCTTGAATACCTCATTGATTTCACCGGATTGCTCACCGGCCTTGACCAGGGCGGAAAATACCCCCGAAAAAACACCCGGATAATCCGCCATCGACTGTGACAGGGTCTTGCCGCCGGCGATTGATTCGCTCATGGCCGCAATCACCTCCTTCAGTCCGCGGTTTTCGGTGCTGTCGCGCAGATCTTCAAGACTCTCCAGCATGGGCACACCGGCACGGGTCGTCTGTTCAAGATGAAAACAAAACAATATCAGGTCGCGCCGTTTAACTCCGCGACCAGACACATTCGAGCCGAACGCCTTGATTTTCTTGCAGTTAATCAGGTCGAGCCCCATTTTTTTCAGCCGCATCTCCAGATCGGAGGTGTTGGCTGCATCGGCACGGCCTATCTGTATCCTTCCCAGGTTATCGATGGCCTTGTATTGGTAAAAGTCCATGGCGGGGGTTATTTGTTTTTCAGGCGGCCGGTCAGATCGACTACCCTGGCGATTTCTTCCAGGCTGGTCGTACCGTCCAGGACACGGGAGGTGCCGACATCAGCCAGCGGTTTAAAACCCTTCGACAGCGCCAGTCGCAATAATTCCTTCGGTGTGCCATGCCGGGCGACCAGTTCATCTATATCGGCGTCGAACCTGAGTACTTCGATGATTGATATCCTGCCCTTGTAACCCTGGCCATCGCAGACCAGGCAGCCTTTGGCCTGGTAGATCACCTGCTGCTTGTCGGATATTTTCTGGTTTAGCAAGCCGCGCTCAAGCTCACCCATTTGATACGGTTCTTTGCATTTTTCACATAACTTCCGTATCAGACGCTGGGCAATGATACCGATGATATTTCCGGCGAGAATGTCTGGTTTTACCCCGATATCGAGCAATCGTGGGATCGCGCCGAGGGCTGAATTGGTATGCAGGGTAGAGAAGACCTGATGACCTGTCATCGCCGCCCGCAATGCCATCGTTGCAGTATCGTGGTCGCGGATTTCCCCGACCAGGATTATGTCCGGGTCCTGGCGCAGCAGTGCACGTATACCGCTGGCAAAATCCAGTCGTGATGTTTCATTCGCAGAGGTCTGCCGGATCATCGTGGTTGGATATTCAACCGGGTCTTCCAGCGTCATGATATTGACCGCCTCGGTGTTCAGATAACCCAGAATCGAATAAAGGGTTGTGGTCTTGCCACTACCGGTAGGTCCGGTGACAAGGATGATTCCTTCCGGTCTGGCCAGCATCAGCTTTACCGTGGTCAACTCATCCTCTTTCAGGCCAAGCGCATCCAGCGAGACTATACCTTTTTGTCTGTCCAGCACACGCAGAACAATATTTTCACCATGGATAGTTGGAAGAGTAGAAACCCGGAAGTCTACCTTGCGACCTGATAATGATAAGGATATGCGCCCATCCTGCGGTGCGCGTGTCTCGGCGATGTCCATGCCGGCCATCACCTTCACGCGTACTGCGATTGCGGACCAGTAGTTCTTGTGCAGACTCCGGATCTGGCGCAGTACACCGTCTATACGGTAGCGAAACCGGAGGAAACCCTCTTCCGGCTCAAAGTGTATGTCCGAGGCGTTTCTTTTTACCGCATCGGACAGCAGCGCATTCACCAGAC
>JBCKWF010000118.1:0-4704 GCA_038922895.1 Gammaproteobacteria bacterium | reverse complement strand
GCAACCTCTGCCGGCCAGATTAAAACCGGTTCGTTGTCGCGTTCGGATCGCATAGCTAAGTACAACCGTTTAATGAAAATTGAACTGGAGCTGGGCAGCAGGGCCTCTTATCCAGGCCGTAAGGCGTTCTATAATCTGTGATAGTACAGGCCTGTAGCAGATGGGTCCTGGCAGGGTAACTGGATGAAATTTGTAAACTTAATACTACTGATATTACTGGTATTACTGCAAATCCGGTTATGGCAGGGGAATGGCAATTTGCCGGATGTATGGAAACTTGAGAAAATCAAGGCTGACCAGATCGCGGAGAACGAGAAACTGACCGAGCGGAATGAGTCGCTCGCAGCAGAAGTACTGGATCTGAAAGAAGGCAACGAGGCCATTGAAGAACGTGCCAGAAGCGAAATGGGAATGATACAGTCTGGAGAGACATTTTTTCTCATGGTTGATAAACCCGAGCCTGTCCCCGTTAAAATCCAGGAATAATACCCATGACAACGGATCGGATGTGTTGGGCGATCATTCCTGCGGCCGGTACTGGAACAAGGATGGGAGTGAATACTCCAAAACAATATCTGCCTTTGTTGGGTAAAACAGTACTGGAACATACCTTGCAACGTTTTTGCGACCACCCCGCTGTAAATGGGGTCGTGGTGGTACTGGCAGAGAATGATCACTACTGGAAAACGGTATCGCCGGCAACGAATCAAAAAATCCACACCACTACCGGCGGTCTGAAGCGGTGCCACTCTGTGCTGAATGGTTTACGTTATCTCGAAAATATTGCGCAGGCTGATGACTGGGTCATGGTACATGATGCAGCAAGGCCTTGTATCCGGTCGAAGGACCTGGATAAATTAATTCACGCCGCGAGCGGATGTCCAGATGGTGCCATCCTGGCTGTGCCCGTACGTGATACGATGAAACGTGCAGGTATAGACAGTAAAATAAGCGAGACAGTCAGTCGAGATGATCTCTGGCACGCATTGACACCGCAGATGTTCAGACTATCAACACTGAAAACTGCACTGGAAAATGCTATCGAAAAAAATATTCCGGTTACAGATGAGGCACAGGCAGTTGAGCTGACAGGGTTGCGACCATTACTGGTTGAAGGTCATGCCGATAATATCAAGATTACACATCAGGCAGATCTGGCACTTGCGGAAACTTACCTGGCACAACAGGAGAGGCTGTCATGAGAATAGGACATGGATATGATGCCCACACCTTTATCGCGGGTAAACCGCTGGTCCTTGGTGGAGTTACTGTCCCGCATGATAAGGGGTTGCTGGCACATTCTGATGGCGACGCCGTAATTCATGCATTGTGTGATGCTCTGCTTGGTGCTGCGGCACTTGGCGATATAGGTACATTTTTCCCCGATACAGACCCAAGTTATAAAAACATAGACAGCCGGATTTTATTGAGACAAGTTGTCAAATTACTCAAGGACAAAGGATTTATCATTGGAAATTCTGATATCACGATATTGGCGCAGACGCCTAAATTAATGCATTATATCTCGGACATGAAAAAGATACTTGCCGTTGACCTGGAAGTTCCAGTTGGTGATGTCAATATCAAGGCGACGACAACTGAAGGGATGGGGTTTGTGGGTCGCAAAGAGGGGATTGCTGTGTATGCGGTGGTCTTGATAAATTCAGATAGTATTTTAAATGACAATTAAGAATCATATTTAGAATCGTAAATAGTAAATTGAAGGATACAACTAAATGCATTAATTATTTTATATATAAAGATGGTCGACAAATACCTTATTAAGAATACAAAGAAGAAGTATTTTCTTTCGGAAGAAATTAATCAGTCATTAATTCGTCTTGGGTTAGTGATAGTTATTTTTACATATTCCACTATTCATGAGTATTTAACTCAAAAGATACTATTTGTTAGTTATTCCCCGCTTCTCATCTCGTTTTTATTTATGGCAGCAATTGAATGTATCTGGGCGGTTAAATGTAGCAGATGTCCAGAGTCAAGTAGACAAAGAATATATTTCAGAATCATAACAAATCTGTTGGATAATATTCTTCTGGCAATAGCTATTATTTATATGGGGAAATCGGGAACCCCTCTATTTATAGTTTATTTATGGATTACTTTTGGAATAGGAATTCGCTATGGGGGTATATATTTAATATTCTCTGCAATTCTAAATATAATCTCATTTGGAACAGTAATTTATTTTAATCCAACATGGACCAATGGTGATACGTTATATGTATCAGTAGGAATATTATTATCATTGATAATTTTACCAACGTATGTGTACATTCTTATTGCTAAGTTATCGAGGGCGCTAGAATCTGAAAAAATAGCTAATCAGGTCAAAAAATCTTTTCTCGCGAATATGAATCATGAGTTAAGAACGCCATTAAACAGTATATTGAATCTGACAGAATTAATTCGTTCTTATAAATTGCCTGAGAAAATATACAGTTTGTTGGATATGATAAGAATTTCGACTAATGCCCAGTTGCAGATAGTCAATGGCATACTGGACATCTCCAGGATAGAGTCAGGGCAATATCAACTCAGCAAGGACAATTTTGATCTGTATGCACTGGTTTACGAAGTCCAGCAGATAATCCTGCCTCATGCAAATAAAAAAGACATCAGGTTTTATATTTATATAGATCCAACCTGTAATAGAAAACTTGTAGGTGCTAGTGACCAGATTAAACAGATATTGATTAATCTCACCGGTAATGCAGTAAAATTTACAGATAATGGATTTGTAAGGATTACTGTCAACTCTGGTTCATTGTTGTCAGCGAGCCAGCAAATAATCTTTCAAGTCGAGGATTCCGGTATCGGTATTGCTGAACAATATCAATGTGAAATATTCGAACCATTTACTCAGGCAGATACCTCTATTACCAGGAAATACGGTGGTACTGGGCTAGGCGCCTCAATTTCAAATGAGTTGGCAAAATTAATGGGGGGGACATTAACATTAGAGAGTAAATTAAATACAGGAACGGTGTTTACATTCGAAGTTTATCTAGGTCTTACAGATCTTAATCAAGCTGATCTACCACACTATTTGAAGATATATCCGTTAAACTTAGATGAAGAATATTCATCAGTTCTTAAGACTTACGCTAAATATGGCTTGAAAATAGCAATTCCCGATTTAAATGATAGTGAACGTTTCAAAAGAGAGTGTTTAGATGGTAAATCTATTCTTATTGTTGATTATGAACAGCTCTCTATCTTGCCAGATAAGATAAAAAATCTATTGGATGACCCTGATGTAATGATGATTTCTGCCAATAAAAAAGGAGGAAATGATTTAAATAAATTCAATTCGATCACATCGATTACATCTAATGCCACTCAGAAAACCTTGATTAATGTGGTTAGAATATGCGCGCAGTTTTTGCCAAAAAATACAAATCCAGCAATTAAATTGCCGCAGACAGTGCGTTCTCTTCATATACTGCTGGCAGAGGATGATCATATCTTACGTGAAATATACAAACTTATATTCACCAGTACCGGTCATAAAATTAGTTTGATGAAAGACGGTTATGAAGCACTAGACGCACTTAAAGAGAGTAATTACGATTTGGTCATACTTGATTTACATATGCCCGGACTATCAGGAATCGAAGTCGCCACCCAAATCAGACTGCACAAACCGAATAATCCTATACGGATTATCTTATTAACAGCAGATTCTAATAATTCGCAAATATTGCTTAATAACAAGTCATTATTTGCATCAGTATTAGTCAAGCCAGTAGATCCAGAAAAATTATTAGATACTGTATACAAAACCTTAGGTTTGCCTATATTGACAATATGCCAGTATAGTAAATACTCAATTACTGATAGCCAGTTTAACTCAAAGTCGATTGGCACTATTTCGGATTTGTCTGAAGGAAAGATAACTATTGAAAATAACATCGAAATATTCGGTGTGACGGCGTTTAATAATTTGTTGAAAATTTATGAGATTGAAACTGAAAGTCTATTGATTAAGCTATCTAGTGCAGAAAAAGATTGCGATTATTCTGAGTTATATAACATTTTGCATAAGTTACGAGGCACTTCATTATCTATAGGGGCGTATAAACTGGGAGAAGAAATAGATAAACTTCTTGGTGCTGAGAGTCTGATGTTGTCAGATGCGGATGAGAGGTGTTTTCACGTTAAAACATTAATGAAATTATATAAAGATTTTATTTGTACAAGTCGAAATTATCTCAAGGATTATTATTCTATCGCGGACATAAAGTAGGTATTTATGGTAAGTAATGTACATGAAGAAGTCATATCAGAGTTAAAACTAAAATTTAAAGATTTTTTAAGTCATGTAACTATTCCTCCCCCTGTATTTGTAAAGATGCATGGCAAGGTGATTGAATACAACTCATATAAAGGGACCATGCAAATAACTTTTCCAATTAATGCAGACGATTTGAATCCATTTGGAACTATGCAAGGAGGAATGATTGCGGCCGCAATAGATAATACGTTCGGCCCGCTAAGTATGTTAATTGCCCCTCCAAATTATTCTCGTGAATTAGAAATAAAGTACAGAAAACCGATTCATCCGAACTTAGGTCATATATGTGTAACAGCTCAATTTATCAAAAGTGATAAACGGCGATTATTTTTTACAGCCAGTGTATTGGATAATGTCAAAAATGAACTAGCTAAAGCAAAGGCCATGCA
>JBCKWF010000117.1:0-4879 GCA_038922895.1 Gammaproteobacteria bacterium | reverse complement strand
CACTCTGAATGGAAAATTGAAGACCTGGGCCAGCCTCGATGTGACGGCCGCTACAACCAGAGTTCGGGATTACTGGCCGGACATATCCCTGTATTTGCCAGTAAAGGGCTCTGCCCCCAGTTCCAGTAGCAGATCCGCCAATCGCTTGTCCCCGCTAAATCCAGCATTAGCCGAAGATCTTCGATAACGGTGATCGTAGTCGCCGTCGCCAACATTGCGATAATACCTTCCTTCCGGATCTCCCAAGGCAAGCATCATTGGAGTTACCCCGTATCTGTCCCTGGCATTAATATCTGCCCCGTTTTCAACCAGAAACCGTATCATATCAGTCCATCCAACGGTCACCGCGAAATGCATGGCGGTCCGACCATCTGCAACACCTTTGGCAGGACCGTCCGGGGCGACTTCAGTAAGTCTATCATTCACCCCACCTCCCCCCAAGGAAAGCGCTAACCTGGCTGCCTCAAGCGCCTCTTTTTCATTGCTGGCACCCTTCTCAGCACCCGCCCCGGATGCCAGCATAAATAGTGTCGCCCCTCCGATTGTGGTTGCATTAACGTCGGATACTTCCTCCAGGATATTCATAGCCTCCAAATTACCTGAGACTGCTGCAACTAATAAAGGTGTCGCGCCTACAGGATCAATTTGTGGCGGCAGATCGTCTGCGACCGCAGTAAATACATGGTCAAGAAACGGGTAGGAATATTCAATCCGCGCATTCGGGTCAGCGCCATGATCCAGCAAGGCCTCAACCAGATCGGGCATATCCTTGGGCACCCACGCATCACCATTGCCGGGTGGTTTCTTGAAACTGTTCAGAATTAACACTCCTTTATGCAAGGCATAATGAAGCGGAGACACACCCCAGGCGTCTCTTATATTAGGATTAGCGCTCTGTTCCAGTAGAAACATGCCCAATTCTTCCTGGCCACTGGCAATCGCTATTACCAGCGCACTACCATGTTCCGGATGGGGGGTATTTACATCTGCACCGGCCTCAAGAAGTATCCGTGTTGATTCGCTGTCACCCTGTTGTGCAGCAAAATGCAGTGCGGTAAAACCGCCTGAAATCTTGGGAAAACGGACAGTATGGGGATAGTTAGATCCCCATACACTTTGGCCTTCTGCAATTTTAATAATGAATGGTTCCGGTTCAGGAATTTCCATGGAGCGGACATGCACATTGGCGCCATTTGAGACGAGTTGCTTAACCACATCAGGGTGGCGTTCTGCTGCTGCCCACATCAGGGCAGTCTGGCCATTTTTCTTTTCCCTGGCATTCACTTCCGCCCCATGCGCCAGTAATAGCTCAACTGCATCCACTGCACCAACATTTGCACACACCATTAACGGAGTTACACCGGTCTGTTTTGCCAGATTAGGATCGGCCCTGGCTTCGAGCAGCTTTCGAATTACATTTAAGTTACTGTTCTGGCAAGCCAAAGACAAGGAAGTGACACCAAGATCATCAACTGCATTAACGTCAGCACCAGCACGAATCAGTGAATCAACTGCCTCAGGCTCGTTATGGTGGACTGCCCAAGCCAAGGCAGTCGTACCGTCCCCTAATGTTGCGTTTATATCAACCTTGTCTTTAAGGATAGCCTGTAGATTCGTGAAATCGCCGTTCTGTGCAGCCTCCAGTAATCTCATGTCATTAGCGGATACTGGCTGACCAGTCAAAATTAATGCGATTACTGCACTGGTCTGCATAGCCCTTATCAGCTGGTACATTTCGCAATAGCCCCCTGCTAAACTCTGGATGAATTAACCGTCAGACTTTCAGGTAAAACCTTTCAGCACGCCTGTAGCGTCGCTGGTTTCACTCGAAAGATATTCCTCGGAAGGCACACCGAATATATCCAGGGTCGTTACGTGCAGATTTGATAGTGGATCGGAATTATAGCGTATATGCTGTCCTCCCTTGATCCTGCCTTGTCCACCGCCGAATAGCGCAATTGGCACATCATTGTGCACGTGATTATTGGCATCACTTAATCCACCGCCGGCCACTATCAGGGAATTGTCGAGTAATGAAGTACCATCGGATTCCTTCGTAGACTTCATCTTCTCAAGAAAATATGCCAGCATTTCACTCTGATAGCGATCCACCTTCTTTAACAAGTCGATTGCGCTTGAACTGCCCTTATGGTGGGACAGGGAATGATGACCGTCCTGCGCGCCAAGTTCAGTATAGTTGCGATTGGTCCCTTCATGTCCGAACATGAATGTTACCACCCGGGTCATGTTAGTCTGATATGACAGTAACATCAGATCAAAGATCAGCTTGCTATGTTCCATGACATTGTCAGGTATGCCTGCGGGACGCCTGAGATCCATCTGGGCAATACCAGCACTATTGCTGTCGGTTGTCATGGCCTCTGCCGCCTGTATACCACGCTCGATATCGCGTACGGCATCGAAATATTCCTCAAGCTTGTAACGATCACTTTGGCCTACAGAATTCATCAGGTCCGTTACTCGGCCGCTGACAGAATCCAGAACGCTGCTCTGACGCTGCATGCGTCGACGCATTGCCACCGGATCCAGGGAGTCTGTATCACCAAACAGGCGCTCAAAGACCTTACGCGGATTATTTTCAACAGGGAGAGATGCTGTTGAGGTTCGCCAACTCATGGTAGCAGTGTAAAAGCCGTTAAAACTGGCGGACTGCTGACCCGCCCATCCTTTTGGATCCAGCCCCAGCTCCAGCGACGTCAAGGGTGTATCCTGACCAATATGTTTGGCGATAACCTGATCAACGGAAATGCCCACATGATCGGGAAACGGATGGACGCCGGTCAGATACGCTGCACAAGGCCGCTCATGCGGCCCGCCACGTTCACCTGCCAATAGATCGGCCGACTTGATATCCAGCCCGCTAAGGACAACCATCTGGTCCCTGAATGGGGCAAACGGCTCCAGTGTAGGAGTCAGTTCAAAATTCGACCCTTCTGTCTTTGGTGTCCAGTTCTCCATGATCCTGCCCGTAGTGAGATAAACATAACCGAGGCGTAAGGGTGGCTTAGCTGCATCGCTTGATGCTGCAAAGGCCGGGATCATAGCGTCCAGGAAGGGTAATGCCAGTGTCGCGCCAGCGCCTCGTAAAAAAGAACGGCGGGGTATAGCTTTTTTAAATATCATCATGGGGAAACCCTCCTGTATTGAAATGGCTTGCTTGCTATTACTGCTCGTATAAGAGATGACCAGCTATTATTATCAACAGCTATCTTCCGTTCGATAGCACGTACTGTAGGCTCGTCATAATAGTCGAGCCCTCTACCCAAGGCATATATGAGCACTTTTTGTGTTGTAGCATGAACGACCCGCTGGGAATGTTTCAGAAAAACATTCATGAATTCTTCTGAATTACCGAATTCGCTACCGTCGAAAAGCACTCCGGATGAATCTACGTCAGCGTTGGCATCTGCGTACCGGCTACGGTACAGGCCAATTGCATCATAATTCTCCAGCGCAAGGCCGATAGGATCCATCAGTTTATGACATGAGGAACACGCGGGATTGGCCCGGTGTTGTTCCATGGCCTGTCTTAATGTAAGTGCCTTGCCTCCTTCGCCTTTTACCTGCAAGGCAGGAACATCCTCAGGCGGTGGTGGTGGCGGCATATTCAACAGGTTTTCAAGTACCCATTTCCCTCGCAGCACCGGGGAAGTCCGGTTGTTAAACGAGGTCGCCAGCAGAAAACCGCCCTTGCCCATCAAACCAGTACGTTCCTTCTGGCTGTTCAGCGATACCCGGCGAAATTGGCTGCCATATATTCCGGGGACCCCATAGTGCCGGGCAAGCCGCTCGTTGACAAAGGTATAATCGGAGGTCAAAAGCCCCAGGATGCTATGGTCTTCACGTATCATACTTTCAAACCACATCGCCATCTCCTGCTTGAAGGCCTCACGCAGTTCGCCGTCGAACTCAGGAAATATATCCAATATGGGTTCCGAAAGATCAATCCGGCTCACCGACAACCACTGTCTGCCAAAATTTTGCACAAAGGCCTCAAACCGCGGATCAGACATCATGCGTTGCACCTGCTGTTCCATAACCACCGGCTTATGTAAGCTGCCCTGCTCGGCAAGCTTTAACAGTTCTTCGTCAGGTATGCTGCTCCACAGGAAGAATGATAAACGCGAGGCCAGTTCAATATCATTTACTGCATAAACCTGCCCAGCAGCAGCTTCTGAAGGGTCCTTCTCGATCCGGAACAGAAATTCTGGCCCGGCCAGAATACTCTGTAATACCAGTTCAATACCGCTGGCAAAGCCTTCATCCTGCTGGCCTGTCCGGAACAGACTGATCAGTTTTTCTATTTCGGTGCTTTTCACTGGTCTCCGATAGGCCTGACGTGCCAGCCGGGAGATAATCTTTTCAGCACACACCTCGTCATCAGGAGTGACAGGACTGCACACAAAGATTTTTTCCTTGCTGGCAGTCTGTCCCGTGGCTTTCGCATTATACGGGCCGGTAATTGTCAGATTGGCAACAGCGGGTTCCCCGCCCTTGTAGGAATATATATTGGACAACGCCAGGCGGGGTGTTTTAATACCCGTCGGTTTTGTCACCTCATCAACAAATGCGACACTCACCACATGGTCACCGGCATTGGCCGGAAAACGTAGATCCAGTTTTTCATCCGCTGTAAATTCGTAACCAGTCTGCGCCGCGTCTCCCGCATAATGAACGACTTGATTTTCCGTAAAGATCGGTCCAGAGCGGGCATGGACTTCACCGCCGATCTTGAATGTACCTACACGCTTGCGACCCAGACGAATTTCCAGTGTGTGTTCTTCGCGCAGACCACGGATGTAACCCTCAAGGTTTCTGTTCAAACTGACCTTGATGGTGTATTCACCATCCATAGGGA
>JBCKWF010000116.1:0-4906 GCA_038922895.1 Gammaproteobacteria bacterium | reverse complement strand
TTACCGCAATGCATGCCAGTGCCGCCGGCCTGACGCTGGACTATTCCAAAAATCTGCTTAACAGCGACACGCTGGATTTACTGGCAAGTGCGGCTGAAGCTGCGGGCCTGCAGGACAAGATCCAGGACCTGTTCTCAGGTGCAAATGTTAATACGACAGAAAACCGGCCGGCACTGCATACCGCATTAAGGGACCTCTCCGCCCGCTCGCGCTATCACGCCGAGATAGAAGCGGTAATGCAGCAGATGAACACGCTGGTACAACAAATCCATTCCGGTACGTGGAAGGGATGTACCGGCAAGCCTATCACCGATATTGTCAATATCGGTATCGGCGGGTCCCATCTGGGGCCGATGCTGGCAACCGAAGCACTGCTTGCCTTCAAAACCGGGCATGTGAACTGTCATTTTGTGTCGAATATAGACAGTACTGATCTGCACAGTGTCATCAGCAGGCTCGCACCGGAAACAACATTGTTTATCGTTGCATCCAAATCCTTTACGACCATAGAGACACTGCAAAATGCCACAACGGCCAGACAGTGGGTGGCGAGTGTAGTGAAAACCGAGGCGGACTTTGCCAGACACTTTATCGCGGTCACAGCAAGGCCTGCGCTGGCGCGGGAATTCGGTATTGCGGAGCAGAACATTTTACCGATGTGGGACTGGGTTGGCGGCCGGTATTCGCTCTGGTCCGGGATTGGCCTGCCGATAGTATTCAGTATAGGCATGGAAAACTTTAACCGCTTGCGTCGAGGTGCGGCAGAGATGGACCAGCATTTTGCCAGCGCAGAGTTCCGGCAGAACCTGCCGGTATTACTCGCCATGCTCGGGATCTGGTACATTAATTTCTGGGGCACGCGCAGTCATGCGGTGTTGCCGTATCTGCACCATCTGCGCTATTTTCCGGAATTCCTGCAGCAACTGGAGATGGAGAGTAACGGCAAGTCTGTACGCATGGATAACCAGCCCGTTGACTACCAGACTGCCGGCGTACTCTGGGGTACGGTAGAAACCAACGGGCAACATTCATTTCACCAGATGCTGCACCAGGGCACACAGTTGATCCCGGCAGATTTTATTGTTGCGCTGAAACCGGACAATGATAATGATCACCATCATCCTTATCTGTTTGCGAACTGCCTGGCCCAGGCCCAGGCCTTAATGAGCGGGAAAACCCTGGCAGAAGCGACTGCCGAGCTCGTTGCTTCAGGTTATACACAGAAACAGACAGCAGAAATGGCCATACACAGACAGATGCCCGGCAACCGGCCGAGCAATATGATCATCATGCAGCGTTTGACGCCGGAAACGCTGGGTGCATTAATTGCACTGTATGAACACAAGGTGTTTGTGCAGAGTGTGATCTGGAATATCAATGCATTTGACCAGTGGGGCGTGGAACTGGGCAAGGTAATCAGTAACCGGATTTACAACAGACTGATCGGGGACAGCAGCAACGATAAGTTTGATTCCTCCACCGAGGCAATTATCAATCTGTATAAGCAGGGAAGGGAAGAACTGTAGGCGTCCAGCCCTCAAGCATAAACTTTATTTATGCGCAGAAATTATATTATTCCCACTTTTGTACAACTTCTTTTTCTAGATGTATAAACAGCTTTTCTATAAGTTCAAACATCTGGTCACATGCGGTTTTTTCAATCGTTAGCCAGTTCTCGCCATCTAATGCAACAACTGAAATTTGTTTGATACGGTCTTTGAATTTCTGGTCAGCGCTATCCAGATTCATGCCATTATGAACAAGCTGATTTCGTATAGAGTAAAAAACGTTTAACAATTTCCAGTTTTGGTCATTCGGGATATCCAGAGTCCCGAATCGTTTGAAGTAGTTTCTATACGTGCTCAATATTCTTTCCCGAGGCTTAATAAACTCTTCTTTTGATCTGTATTGAACTTGACATGCTATTTGCCGTAGTTGGGTTTCCAGAAAAGATATGCCAGATACGATAATGGACATTCTTAATTCGCTTGGGAATGATTTAATCCAGCGAAAAGGCATATTTATTTCCTTGAATTGTTCTCTTTGGACTGGAGGTAGTGCGGTGGCTTTTTTGTTAATAGAAGCCAATTGCCATTGGCTGGTTTCACTTATGATTCGTTCCATGGTCGAGTAATACTCCCGCAGTTCGTGCAGTCCCCCGATGGAAAACCCGATTTCAAGTGAACCTCCAAACACCGGTTCTTTAAACTTGTTATTCATATCGCCAATAATTATTTCAGATATTCAGCTTCAATTCCTGAAGAGTTTCTGCACCTTTTCCATGAAAAAGCGCTCGCCCCATAATTGCAAACTTTGCTTCTCGGTTCTGTTCAGAAAACGTTCGACGTCTGATGCGGCTTCCTTCCTGTCCATCTTGGTGATGGTATCGGTCATCGCTTGCATCAGCCAGTCTTCAAAAAACGGCAACAATTCCCCTTTCCATGGCCCGGCTTGAACCAATGCTGCCTGCAGTAAGGGTAGATTCGGTTTGATTCCCTTTTTTACATACCAGTTGAAGTCATACCAGTCCCGGCCTTTGATATACTTCCGGCACAATAAGGCATGAATCTTCAGCGCAAAATTACTGGGCAGGTCCTGATGGCACACCTCATAATCTGTCGGAAAATCCCGATAGGTGTATTCAAACACGGAGCCTGTCGGTGGAGTGACATCAATTTCAAGCTTGATCGTGAGCGCCTGATCTTTCTGGCCCCGATACAACGACAGGTTTAATTGATTTCCAATCGAGCTGTCTTTTAACAAGGCCTTTTTTATAATCTGATCCATGCGGCTCTTGTCCCGGACCTCGGTCTTAAGGCCAAACTCCTCCAGATTAGCGAGTAGTTTTTTCAGATATTCTGTCCACTCAAACCCCGGGTCTGGTACTTTCAGGATGAAATCCAGGTCTTCCGAAAATCTGGGCAAGTCATAGAGCACGCGCAGACTTGTTCCACCTTGAAATGCGGCAACCTCAAAAAAGCCTGCCTTCCACAAACCGAACAGTGCAATCTCCTGGATTATTTCCTTGAGAGCCTGTTCTTCTTCAATAGCATTGGTGACCTTGTATTCATCTAATCGCTGCTGGATTAATTCAATCATTGCCCAATTCCTTCGCCAGGTTGCTAATAAAGAGCTGCACCCGTTTATGTTGATAAACCAGCTTTAATGTTCTGAGATCAGCGCTGGTAATGGTTCTCAGCTTTTCAAGGTCAATACGCAAGCCTTCTGTCAGCCACCCCAATCCCTGCCAGGATTTTTTCCGTAAGCAGACAAGATCCATTAACGCCCTCGCCGGTTTTGCCACCAGCATGGTCAGATTTTTATCCTGTTCTCGTTTAACCAGTTCCAGAAAATAACCGGTATTGGTGGCCAGTGGATGAAACTCGAAGGTTCCCAGTTTCTCATGGTCATACTTTTGCGATTTCCTCGTTGGTAAAATGCTGGCCACTGTATAGACCGCCTCCGGGATCCAGCCATGATGCGCCAGCGCGGTTTCCAGGGAAACATAACTGCCAGGTACCAGTGCCTGTGCCAGTACAAAAGGATGTAAAGAATGATCACGGTACTTCTCGGCCAGCACATACAGCCCACGTTTTACGCGCAGTAATTCACCGGATTTTAATGCCCGGTTTACCAGGCCATAACAGCTTGCCTTGCTGCCTCCCAGCACCCGCTGCAACTGGGCCTCATTAAAAGTACGATTGGCGAACGGCGAACCCAGGACTTCTTCGGTCAAGGTCTTCATATAAAATTCCAGAAACTTTCATTAACTGGAAGTATATGGAATTTTTAAGAGAAATAAAAGTGGATCATTCACTGGTGGGGAAACAAGAACCAAAGCCGTAACCGGGACTGAATGAAATAATGCCCCCGACAATCAGCTCTCCGTCATTCTGGCGAATGCGACCCACAGGATGTGGGAAATGTCGCGAGAGGACAGGACGTCCGGAGCGACCAGCATCCCGTCCCGCTGAACATTCACTATGTTTCCCAATTAACCCCTTGATTATCCAGAAAAGAATGAGCCACTATGGCTACACTAAAAACCATAACAAATTGCCATAGGGATTTTTGTAATATGCACTGGGTAGCACCATCCAAAAAAGACATCAATAACGCCGCGCTGGAACAGCGCCTGTGGGCGGCCGCCGATCAGCTGCGTGCCAACTCCGGCCTGAAGGCCCAGGAATACTCCGGCCCTATCCTCGGCATCATCTTCCTGCGCTTTGCCGAGGTCCGTTTCGCCGCGCGGCGCAAGCAACTGGAAAAGACTGCATCCACCTCCCGCCGCGGTTCACGGGTGGATGACCCCGAGGCCTATCATGCCGAGAACATCCTCTATCTGGCGCCCAACGCCCGCTTCGATGCCTTGCTCAACCTGCCCGAGGTGGCCAACATCGGCGCGAAGGTCAATGAGGCCATGCGCGACATCGAGAAGCATAACCCGCAGCTCGCTGGTGTGCTGCCCAAGACCTACAATCTGTTCACCAGTACCCTGCTCAAGGAACTGCTGAAAAAGATCTCCGAGATCCCCGCAACGCTGGACTACGACGCCTTCGGGCGCATCTACGAATATTTCCTCGGCGAGTTCGCAATGAGCGAGGGACAGGGAGGCGGTGAGTTCTATACGCCGAGCAGCATCGTCCGCCTGCTGACGGAAATCATTGAACCCTACCACGGGCGCATCCTCGACCCTGCGTGCGGCTCGGGCGGCATGTTTGTCTCCAGCGCCCGCTTCGTAAGCGAACACAAAAAGGACCCCGGCGCGGAACTCGCCATCCACGGCGTCGAGAAGACGGACGAGACCGGCCGGCTCTGCCGCCTGAACCTCGCCGTGCACGGCCTCGAAGGCGACATCAAACACGGCGGCCAGGTCAACAGCTACTATGACGACCCGCACGATGCC
>JBCKWF010000115.1:0-4951 GCA_038922895.1 Gammaproteobacteria bacterium | reverse complement strand
TTAGGGGCTCCATCACCATTAGGAGAAACGCACAATGAAAAATACACTTATTGCCCTATCCGTAGCTGTCGCTGTTGCCTGCCTGGGAGTGCCCGCAAGTTGGGCCGAGTCG
Organism: Gammaproteobacteria bacterium; assembly: GCA_038922895.1. Taxonomy (GTDB): domain Bacteria; phylum Pseudomonadota; class Gammaproteobacteria; order Eutrophobiales; family Eutrophobiaceae; genus Eutrophobius. The sequence goes on along the minus strand of JBCKWF010000115.1, from coordinate 4,839 downwards.
GCGCAGCACATGATGGTCACCCCGGATGAACTTAAATGGGCGGATGTTCCGTCGGTGCCGCCGGGCGCAAAAGTTGCCGTGATCGAAGGTCCGCTGAACGAGGCGGTGCCGATTACCTTCCGCCTGAAGTTCCCCGCCGACTATAAGCTCCCCGCCCACTGGCATCCGGGCATTGAGCATGTCACGGTGATTTCCGGTACCTTCAACATGGGAACCGGAGACAAGCTTGATCCGTCGAAAACCAAACCCTTATCGGCGGGTAGTGTCGCAATTATGCAGCCCAAGACCAACCATTTCGCCTGGACCAAAGAAGAAACCATCGTGCAGGTTCATGGCGTTGGACCGTGGGCCATCAACTATGTCAACCCGGCGGATGACCCTAGAAAAAAATAGTGCTGCGATTTATCGGGCTTTGAATCAACGTTTATCTGCCTAACCCGTCAGTCGAGAGGGACGCCGCCAAAAGCGCGCGGCGCCCCTCACTGACTGACGCCAAGTTACATTGAGTAACGGAATATCTTGCACAGTGGCAAAAAGACCTGTCGAGAGCTAAGGCGTTAATCGAGTCCGACGAGTACTTCCTTGAAGGGTTGCTTGTCTTAATCTGCTACATCGGTGCCCTTGCAAGAGTTCGGTATCCGCAAGAACCGAAAGATTGGAAATCATACAAAGCTATCGTGCGGGAATATGGCGGAAACAAAGACATCTATGGAAACATCGATCTTCTGTTTTTTTGCCAATGGCCTAAATCGAAAATGGCGAATGCCAAAATTTATCAGGGTCTAAAGAACTATCCCGAGATCGTGTCTATTATCCAAGAAAGCTTCGGGGGTGAAGAAACTATCAAAAACAGTACACAGCGGTATCAAGCGCGAGAATCGCTTGTCTGTTTAATCAAGAAAAAGGGTCAGTCTTGGTTTGATGAAAGCAATTTTATTGAGCACGTTGAGCTATTCTCTAACAACCAAATTCTTTACGGAATCCTCCAGTGCGAAGCTGTGCATAACGCCGACTTTCCATTGTTCAACCGCACCTGCCAAGCGGAACAGAGTAAAGATAACATACAGAGACAATCACCAAATTACGCGGCATGTCATTTTGGACACGGTGCAAAATATTCTCTCGGGTCTTGAAAAAGAGTGCCTTGCTCAGTCGAAGTGGCCATGGGAGATATCGTACGTATAACACGGCGCTCAAGCGGACGCAGCTTGCGCTGCGCCGCTTAGCTTTGCGTTATAGCACTTGATTTAAGGTATAACCAAGGTTATACTTTCATGTTATGAAAACAGCAATATCCATTCCTGATGAGATATTCAAGGAAGCAGAGCGAGCAGCGAAGAAGCTCGGGGTCTCCCGCAGTGAATTATACGCAAAAGCCGTTCTGGATTTCGTTGAGCGCTACCGACGTGAAAGCCTTACAGAAAAACTCAATGAAATCTATTCTGAAAATGAATCTATCTCGGAACTCGACCCGCATTTGATGGCACTGCAAACGCAGTCTTTGAAAGAAAAAGAGTGGTAATGAGACGCGGGGAAGTCTGGTGGGCCAATTTGCCCGAGCCCGCAGGTTCCGAACCCGGATTCAGGCGTCCGGTACTGATTATTCAAGCTGACGAATTCAATCGGAGCCGTATCCGCACCGTGATTGTGGCTGTAATTACCTCGAATGTATCACTGGCAGATGCGCCGGGAAACGTTTCGCTTTCCAAACGAAGTACAGGTTTGAATAAAGAGTCTGTAGTCAACATCTCGCAAGTTATTACTCTCGATAAAACGTTTTTGAGAAAACGTGTCGGTCACTTGTCCAGCGAAAAGTTAAAAGAAGTCGAGGATGGGTTACGTCTTGTATTCGCGCTATGACAAGCGCCTCCATATCGACGGCTCACCTGATAACTAAAGGCGCCGGAGTGGAATGGCACTTACTTAAGTTTTTCAGGATGACCATGTCGTGTTATTTCCTGTTGTGCATCGCGCCGTTTTTTCATCAACAGTGAATAGGGTTTTGGGCGTCGTTTAATGGCTCTGGGTTCTATTCTCCCTGGCCGGTTACCCACTCTGGATTGAGTAATGAGCACCATCAGCAGGTGAATGCTCTCTTCATCGCTGGAGTGGGCATAATGAGGACGCCATGCCAGCCATAGCTGTAATGTGTGTTTAAAGCTTAACTGCCTGGGTGAGCGATTCGACAATAGAGCTGCATTCGCCATGAGTAACCGGAGTAGGTTATAGGCCAGGAAGTACACCCACATTTCTTTTTCATTCATCTCGGGCGTCTTGCAACTCAATGTCTCCATGCCTAATGTGGTCTTGATATTACGTAGGTCCAACTCGATATGCCAGCGTGCTTGATATAAGGCGTAGATGGCTTGTCGGGGTGTTACTTTCGCGCTCAGTAAACTCGTCACCAGGATCTTCCCTCCCACCTTGACTTCCCGGACAGTGATGCACTCAGGCGCTGCCTCATATTGTGGCTGTGTCATCCAGTCCGGTTTTAGGATTGGCTTTTGCAAGGTAATGAGATGGTCTTTGGAGCCCAGTCTTTCCCCGCGCCGGAAATCCGTACTGCGCATACCGTGTTGTTCGAACCAAAAATCAACGCCTCGCGCCTGTAACGCTGCCATCAAAAAATAGGTACAGTAATAACTGTCCCCCAGCACGATGTCATTCGTTTGAAAGCTGTCCAGCAACTCACGCAATAGTGCCTGCTCATTCCCGCCTTTGCCTTTGTAGGGCCCCATAACGGCATCCAGAATGACACCGCTGGACAGGCAGATGATTCCTACAATACGGCTAATGGGGAAACCCAGCCCGGGCTTTTGATTGCCTGGTTGAGGAAACCCAGACTGATTCGCGGCGGTGTCCGCCATGGTCACCGTCGTGCCATCAATCAAACGCACAGGACGACCTTGCCACCGCCAGTTGGCCGGCGTGTTTTTATCCACCAATCTCCCCGTCTGTTTGACCAATGCAGATACCATCATTACCGGCAATCGCTGCCGGGCCTTGCAATACGCACCCGTACGAGTACTGCAAACTGTGAGACCCCCGGTCATCCGCTTAATAGCGGCCTCATTCACCGCTTTTTGACACGAGCTGTCTTCACTCAGGGCTTGCGCTAAAAATAGCGACAAGGTTTCCGTCGGTGGGAATACACGTTCCCGGTGTTCAGGAAGGTGTTCTTCAACCGTATCCAATCATGCCGGGCTGGTCAGCAGGTTAAAGAAACGGTAAGGATCCAGTATCCTGGCCTGCTGTTAGATCTGGGATCGTTGAATTGATTGAGATTTGAGAATAACATTCATAGCGAGCTGGCTCCCTGGTGATGACTCTATTGTTTGGTCGCAATCAGTTTATCACCAGACCAGCTCTTTTTTCTTAGCTACTTCATGGGGTTATGCTTAAGTAAGTGCCATTCGGGCCGGAGTGACTTATTTTTAACCACTCCGGCACTGATTACAAAAAAAGGCGGTGACATTCCTGTCACCACCCTTACTGATTTACTCATTATGCCTTCAGGTTCTTCGCAAAGAAAGCCAGCGTACGCGACCATGCAAGATCAGCGGCCTCCTTCACATACCGATCAGGGCGGTCATCCTGGTTGAATGCATGCTGGGTACCCGCATACACATACAATTCATACGGCTTGTTGTTCGCCTTCATCTTCTGCTCGAATGCCGGTAAGCCACCGGTCAGTCTCGGGTCGTTCTCGGCGTAATTCATCAGGATGTTTGCATGGATCTTCTCGTATCCGGTTTCCGGCTGTTCTCCATAAAAGGACACGGCCGCATCGAGTACCGGCGAATTAACGGCCAGGCTGAGTACATGGCCGCCACCCCAGCAGAAACCGATTGCGCCGACCTTGCCGGTTGATTCCGGATATGACTTGAGAAATTCCACTGCCTTGACCAAGTCCGCTTCCAGATCTGTCTTCGGAATTTTTGCCAGCGTCTCCAATGCAGCATCGCCTTCCGGGCCGCGTGAATCCCCACCCGGTGTACCGCCTGAACGTGAAAGCAGATCAGGTGCAATAACGACATAACCTTCCAGTGCCAGCCTGCGGGCGACGTCCTTGAAATGCTGCCATAGCCCGCGGTTTGCGTGGACAACGACAATCGCAGGTAACTTTTCTGTCCCCTTTGGGCGTGCCTTGTAGGCGCTGACACTATTACCGGAAGAGCCCGGGTAGCTGATCATTTCTATACTCAAGCGGGCATCATCTTCCGGGACCAGATCTGCCATCGCGCTTTTCCCTTCAATCAAGGCAAGGGCTGCATACGCTGCTGTTACTCCGCCCGTCAAAACGGCAAGGCGGTTTAAAAACTCACGCCGCCCCATGCTTGTATGCAAGTATTCATCATGTAATTCTGAAATTCTGCGGTCCATATTTCTGCCCCCTGGGCTGGTTAATTTCTAACGGTGTTCTGGTCGATGGGCAGTTTATAACCACTTCGATAATCCGGCAAAGGTTCCCTTTCATTAACCCATTGAATCACCAGATAATGGCTGTTCCACATAAATTTCCCGGTATGCCAGACCAAACCTCGCAGGCTGGTCTACACTTGTTACAAGCAAACTCAAGTGGAGGCTGTCATGGCATATCAGGTCCGTAAGGTAAAATACTGTTATTTAATGGTACCGTCCCGTTCAGGTCAGGCGGTCAAGATCCTGCACGGGCTGAAACAGGCCGGTATCGATCTGCTCGCCTTCTCGGGCTTTCCCGTAAAAGGGGGTAAATCCCAGATTGACCTGATTGCGGACGATATGGGTGGAATCGCCCGCCTCGCCAAGCAAAACAAGCTGCGTTTGAGTAAAACGAAGCGGTGCTTTCTGGTCCAGGGT
>JBCKWF010000114.1:0-5022 GCA_038922895.1 Gammaproteobacteria bacterium | reverse complement strand
GGAGCTGGTTGACAGGGTTACAACCACGGAAGCAGAAGAAGCATAGATACTGCCAGGAAAGCATATATAAATAAAAAGCCGGCTTGAAAGCCGGTTTTTTTGTCAGCTTTTCAATGTCTGGATATATTTGACCCAGCCGCCATATCCAGTGATATCAGTAGCAGTACTGACAGCATAGGGTTCACAAATAAAGCCTATAACTTCAGTATTATCTGCTAACTCGACCTTACCCAGTCCGAGTGGTGCGGGGATACCCTGTAAAAATTTTCCTAAATTCACGACCGGGATAGACCAGATCTCGACAGCGATGGGACCACCGTTGTTCCTGTCCCTGACAAGTCCGGGACGAAACGGTGGGCCGCCAGCCAGTGCATACAGACGATAGGACGGCGCGGTAGTGGTTGACTGGACCAGTTGGGCATCCAGATTAATTAACTGATGATTCAGCGGCATACCGGTTAAGTGTGCACCACAGACGAGCAGGTTTACCCGGTCTTTATCGTCCTGTGTAGCAGAACTGCTGTCAGCAGGTATCCAGCTGATCCCGGTCGCGCCCATGGATAAACCGGATTGGGCAAGAATCCGCCGGGCCATCCGGATTAAATAATCATCATGGAATTTATCTGCAAATAAGGTCACTCCAAATGGCAGACCATTGGCCAGGCGGCCTGCCGGGAGCGCAATTGCCGAGTAATCCAGCAGATTGACAAAATTGGTGTAATAGCCAAGCAGCGTATTCAGGCCTATCGGATCGTTTTCTACGGCCTTGATAGTAAATATGCTGCTTGCCGTCGGTGTAAGTATGAAGTCAAGTCCTGACAAAATCTTGTCAGCAAGCAGTTTCAGGTCTCGCAGATGGTACATTGCATGGAATGTATCGGCCGCAGTAAATTTATCTGCCCGGGAGATGATGGTACGGGTAACTGGATGCAATATTTCTGGGGAATTCTTGATCAGGGGTTCGATAGCCGCATAACGTTCTGCAACCCAGGGCCCTTCGTAAAGCAGGCTTCCTGCCTGCAGAAACGGCGTGAAATCAATCTGTACAGGTGTACCGCCAAGTGCTATCAGCCGCGATGACATCTGTTCCATCAGTCCACGCACTTCAGGTGCGCTGGCTAGTTGTAATTGCTCCTCCGCAACCACACCAAAGCTGAAGCCTGGTTGGATTATTGCATGAACAGGTTCGGCCTTGCGGGCATAGCTGTCCATGTCGTCATAACGGGCCATGAGAGGATAGATACGTGCTGCATCATCCGGATTCAGGGCAAACAGACTGACACAATCGAGACTGCGGCACGCCGGTACGACGCCGCGTGTACTGACAATACCGCAACTCGGTTTGACACCAATCAGATTGTTGAACATGGCCGGTACCCTGCCGGAGCCGGCCGTATCTGTACCAAGTGCAAAGGATACCAGGCCAAGTGCAGTGGCCACAGCTGACCCCGAACTTGAGCCACCTGAGATGTAGTCAGGATTAATACTGTTCTTGACCGCACCATAGGGAGACCTCGTGCCGGTCAGTCCGGTTGCAAACTGGTCCATATTGGTCTTGCCGATCGGGATCGCGCCGGCATCAATCAGTTGCTGTACGACAAAGGCAGATTGTCCCGGTGTATAACTGAATTGCGGACAGGCCGCCGTGGTAGGAATACCGGCAAGGTCGATGTTGTCCTTGATGGCAAACGGTATCCCATACAAGGGTAAACTGTCAGCGGATACATCGCGTAACTTGTCCAGCCAGGCTGAGAGCTGTTGTCTGGTCAACAGGTTGATCCAGATGTGATGGTCCGGGAATTCCTGACACCGTGCAAGTACATAGTCGACCAGGCTGGCAGGGGTCAGTTTGCCGTCACTATACTGCTGGTGCAATGAATGAATGGACAGATCCAGTGTCTGCATTAATGGGTCCTCAGTTTGCTGTCTCAATTAGTATAAGTTGCTGTCCCTGCCTGATCTGTTCACCTTCCCGGCACAGTATTCTGGATACCGTGCCGGTACAAGGAGAAGGGACATGGAATTCCATTTTCATCGACTCCAGGATTAGTACAGTCTGATCCTGTGTGATGTGCTCACCAGGCAATACCGCAATCTTCCAGACGCTGCCTGGCATTTGTGCGATCGCAGCCTTTTCTGTTTCGCCAATAGTAATAGTTTCACTTTCGCTCTTCGCTAGTTCCGACCCGGAAGAAAAAATGGCGAGGCCCTGTTCTTCCCAACGACGACGTTCGGTATCAAAGGCCTTTTGTTGTGCTGATTTGAATTTATGTATGGATTCCGCATTCTGCTGCAGGAAGGCATTATAGTCAGCCAGCCTGAATGGCTGGTCTTCTGTTCGAATGCGATAGCGACCTAGCGGGAATTCCTCACGAATCGTCAACAGTTCCTGTTCTGAGACAGGGAAAAACCGTATCTGGTCGAAAAACCGCAGTAACCAGCGTTGGTTCCCCTGAAAAGTATCGGTCTGTTTATAACGGTTCCACATCTGCAACGTGCGGCCGACAAACTGGTAACCACCGGGGCCTTCCATACCATAAATACACAGATAGGACCCGCCGATACCGACAGCGTTTTCCGGGGTCCAGGTGCGAGCCGGGTTGTATTTGGTCGTGACCAAGCGGTGGCGTGGGTCCAGCGGTGTCGCGACCGGTGCACCCAGATACACATCACCGAGGCCCATTACCAGGTAACTGGCATTGAACACAATATTTTTCACATCATCGATCGAACCGAGTCCGTTTATTCTGCGGATGAATTCGATGTTACTCGGACACCAGGGCGCGTCCGGCCTGACCGATTGCGTATATTTTTTTATTGCCAGCCGGGTTGATTCGTCATCCCAGGACAAGGGCAGATGGACAATACGGCCCGGCACTTCAAGCTGATTAATCGGGCTGAGTTTGTCCTCCGTCTGTAGCAAATATTTGATTAACTGGCCCTGATGAAGACGCAGGCTGTCATAATGTACCTGTAAGGAGCGTATGCCCGGCGTTACTTCAATAATACCCGCCAGCGTGTGCGTATTGATGTGTTGCATCAGCATATGGACCCGGAAGCGCAGGTTGATATCAAGTTCCATAGGACCATATTCGATCAGCAGGTTGTCTTCACCGGAAGCGCGGTAAGTAATCTGCGGGCGGTCCCGCTCTGCGGCGAGTTGATGGATAATCGGGCTGCTTGGCAAACGGATTTTTTTAACCGATACGCTCGAGTATTGCAGTGACTCTATCATCCGGTTTTGTGCCTCTTCCATCTGATAGGCCTGATCGATACTGACAGGCACGAACCTTATCGTGTCACCCGCCTTGAACTGGCCCAGTTTCCACAAATCGGCCTTGATGATCGTTGCAGGACAGACGAAACCACCCAGGCTGGGACCATCCGGGCCCAGTATAACCGGCATGTCGCCGGTAAAGTCGATACTGCCGACCGCATACGCGGTATCGTGAATATTCGATGGGTGCAGGCCGGCCTCACCGCCGTCCTTGCGCGCCCATTCCGGTGGTGGACCAATCAGGCGTATGCCGGTCCGGCTGGAGTTGAAATGGACCTGCCAGTCAGTATTAAAAAATGTATCAATATCCTTACTGGTAAAGAAGTCAGGGGCGCCATGCGGACCATAAATGACATGGACCTCGCAGTGGTGCTCGTATGCCGGAATCAGGTTCCGATTAATCGCCTTGAGTTTTGTCTGTGTGCCGCGTGCGTGTATATGCACAACATCACCCGGTTTGAGTCCCTCACCATTGATCCCGCCAAAACGGCCGAGCGTAAAGGTCGATTTACTGCCCAGATAGTCCGGTACGTCTATACCTCCCTGGATTAACAGGTAACTACGTGTCCCCGCACCCTCAATCGCACCGAGTTTGAGTACATCCTGTCTGGATATTTCTATCACTGACCAGGCCGGTACCGGCTTACCGTTCAGTTCTGCCTTCATGTTGGCACCGGTCAACACGATACGGGTTGCAGTATTAAAACGAAGACTGGGACCGGTAAAGACCAGTTCCAGTCCAGCCGCCCTGGTGTCATTGCCAAGCAGGCTGTTGCCCAGGCGAAAGGCGAGACTGTCCATTGGACCGGACGGCGGCACACCGACATCCCAGTAGCCAAGGCGTCCGGGATAGTCCTGGATTGTCGTCTGCGTTCCGGCCTCCTGCACAGTAAAGGTGTGAGTAGAGTAAGTGAAACTGTCCAGATAATCGGTGGAGTGACCGGCAGCGATAAAGGTATCATCATTGCAAATCTGTCTGAGATAATCGAGATTGGTCTCAAGACCATCACAGTGACTGTTCGACAAGGCCTGCGCCATTTTATTTATTGCTGCTACACGGTCCTGATCTTTTACTATGATTTTTGCAATCATTGGGTCATACCACGGGCTGACCTTCGTACCGGCCGTTACCCAGGTCTCGCAGCGTACTGTATCCGGGACAAAAAAGCGGGTAATCGTGCCGGTACTGGGCTGGAAATTCTTGCCCGGGTCCTCTGCATACAGTCTTGCCTGTAGCGCATGCCCCGAAGGCTGATGTATATAGGCAGTTATAAAAGCTGTTTCACCTGCAGCCAGCCGGATCATCCATTCGACCAGATCGATACCGGTAACCTCTTCAGTAACCCCATGTTCAACCTGCAGGCGAGTGTTCACCTCCAGGAAGTAGAACTGTTCGCTGGCAGGGTCGTACAGAAATTCTACAGTGCCTGCGGAGCGGTAGTTAACCGCTACTCCCAGTTTACGTGCCGCATTTAACAGGTCCTGACGGGTCATTGCGGAAATTGCCGGGGCAGGGGTTTCTTCAAGTACTTTCTGGTTGCGTCGTTGCAGGCTGCAATCACGTTCACCCAGCACCACCACCTTGCCCTTACCGTCCCCGAAAATCTGTACCTCGATATGCCTGGCCTTGCGGATATATTTTTCGACAAACACCCCGCCATCCCCGAAGTTATTTTTGCCCAGATTGCTGACGACAGTAAAATTCTGCCGTAGTGCTGTTTCGTCCAGGCACAGACGCATACCGA
>JBCKWF010000113.1:0-5051 GCA_038922895.1 Gammaproteobacteria bacterium | reverse complement strand
TGTCTGCACCTCAACTGGAACAGCACCACTCATCCCGGCCAAAATGTCCTGTATGATTTTCTCAGGCGATTCAGTTCTCGGATTATCACTGGTCAGGATGACACGATCGGAACATATCTCGGCAATTCTGCCCATCTCGGGGCGTTTCCCCTGGTCACGATCTCCGCCGCAGCCAAATACGCAGACCAGCTTGCCGGAACACTGTTCACGCAAGGACATTAATGCCTGCTTCAATGCATCAGGCGTATGTGCGTAATCTACAAAAATCCGTGGCGAGTCTACATGACCAAAAAATTCCATGCGTCCTGGAACGCCTTGGACGCTGGACAACCTATGTAATGCAGCATCAAATGGAATGTCTCGCAAACACAGAACAGCCAGCGCGGCTAGAAGATTATAAGCGTTGAACCTGCCGGACAGTCTTGTCTGTAACTGTCCACTGCCCCAGGGACTGTTGATATCCAGCAACAGCGAATTTATTTGCTGTTTTCTCAATACTGCCTCTATAGTCTGGCGCGACCTGTTATCGCGCTGAGGATGATCGGCAAGACCATAACTGACAATATTCAGTTGCTTGTCAAACTCCTTTATCAGCACTTGTCCAAAAGTATCGTCAGAATTTATAACGGCATTTTTAAGCCCGGCCATCATGAAAAGCCTTCTCTTTTCACCAGCATACCTGGACATATCACCGTGATAATCAAGATGGTCTCGACTTAAATTGGTAAATACTGCCGTGCTAAAGATAATGTTATTTACCCTGCCCTGCGCAAGCCCATGGGAAGAAACCTCCATAACGACATCTCGAATATGTTTTGAACAGAAGCTGCACAACAGTTGCTGGATCGTAATCGCATCAGGCGTAGTATTGGCAGAGGCAACCAGCTTGCCAAATTCTCCATATCCAAGTGTTCCAATAATGCCAACTGGCTGAGCGCCACCTCTTGAAAACGCCTGTGCCAGATAGTAAGCAATTGAAGTTTTGCCATTCGTACCGGTAATTCCGGTTATATTTAGATCTTTCGAAGGATTGCCATAAAACCGGCTTGCTATCAAACCGATCTTTGATGGCAAATCTGTCACCTGAAAAACAGGTATTGGCACAGAGCTGGATTCAAATCGGGATTTCGCATCGACCAGTACGGCTACAGCGCCTCTTGCTATCGCAGCATGGATAAATTTCGTTCCACTGGTATGCATTCCTTCAACAGCAATAAACAGATCTGCTGGTTCTACCATACGACTGTCAATACGAATAGCAGCTACAGGCAGATCAACTGATGGATTTTTAGTGGCCATCCCCTCCAGCAGGAATGCCAGTGTTGGCATGTCGATTATGCTGCGCCTTGCCATCATCTTGTTTCTTTCTGTATATGCAAATCTTTACCTGCCATCAATAGACTGGTTTCCATGTCCGGTATTTTGTCAGGAGCAATATCGAGTATACGCAGGGCACCCTTCATCACATTTGAAAAAACAGGTGCGGCCACGAGACCGCCAAAGTGCTCGCCACCTTGTGGCTCATCTATGATAACCACTAACACCAGCTGCGGATCAGTGACCGGCGCCATGCCGGCAAACAGTGACAGGTATTTGTCTTCAGCATAACCACTGCTTGTAGATTTATGTGCTGTACCGGTTTTACCAGCAACCCTGTACAAAGGAACCTTAGCCCTTTGCCCGGTTCCACCTGGTTCAACAGCCATTTCCAGCATCGTCATCAACTTTGCGGTGACGTCTTCAGGTAAAACATGGGTACCAGACTCTACGGTATCCGTCTTTTGGAATGTGACAGGACGCAGGATTCCATCCGAGGCTATGACTGAATATGCCTGCGCAAGCTGTAAAGTAGTCACTGCCATACTATGACCAAACGCAATAGAAGCGAGGTCAAGTTCCGTCCAGTTTGTATAGCTGTAAAGTACGCCGGGTGATTCGCCTGGAAATCCGCTGCTGGTCTGGACACCGAAGCCTACATCTTGCAAGAGTTGCCAGAGTGGTTTTGGCCCTAAAGCCAGTCCTATCTTGCCAGCGCCAACATTACTGGACTTCTGGATGATTCCGGCAAGATTGAGGGCGCCATAGTTATGAATATCCCTGATAATATGACTGCTGACCTTAAGCTGGCCCGGCGCAGTTTCAATCACCGTATTCATGTCGTACATACCCGACATAAGTGCAGCAGCCATCGTAAATGGTTTAAGGGTTGACCCTGGCTCGAACACATCGGTTATGGCGCGGTTACGGAAATGGTCACTTTTCGATCCAGACCGGTTGTTCGGGTTGTATGACGGGTGCACTGCAAGCGCAATTATCTCACCGGTATTTGAATCCAGCATGACCAATGAACCGCTGCGTGCATTATTGGATCTGACCGCTGCAGCCAGTTCACGGTAAGCAAGGTATTGCACACGTCGATCAATACTTAATGCCAGTGTCTTACCAGGATTAGAGGGTTGAATGCTTTCAACATCTTTCACAACTCTGCCAAGCCTGTCTTTCAACACCCTTTTTTCGCCAGGAACACCTTTAAGCCATGAGTCATATGCCAGCTCAATACCTTCTTGCCCGGTATCATCAATATTGGTAAAACCTATCAGCTGCGCTGTAACCTCACCTGCGGGATAATAGCGCTTGAATTCCTGTTGCAGGTAAATACCGTATATCCTGAGATTGCTTACTGCCTGAGCCTGATCTGGAGAAATATGACGTTTCAGATAAACAAATTCCCTGCCTATTCTCTCCTTCAGCATCTGCCTCAATGCGACCGGGTCCATGTCAATCAGTCTTGCCAATACCGGAATTGATTCAGGATTGGTCATTACCTGTTTTGGTATGGCCCAGATAGAATCGACCGGTGTACTGATTGCAAGCGGTTCATTATTTCGGTCCGTAATCATACCCCGGTGGGCAGGAATCTTTACTACCCGAAGCGAACGCTCATCGCCTTGATTGCGCAGATAATCCTTGTTTAATATTTGTAAATAAAAAGCACGCCAAACCAGCAGTCCAGAAGCGATAATAAAGAACGTCACTATCAGTCTACGTCTGAATGGATAAATGATAGTAGGTTCCTGTTGCTTCACTTTGCCAGCAGTGCAATTGATGCAGGATCTGGATTTACCATGTTCAGCTGGGACCTGGCAATATGTTCAATTCGATCATCGGTTGCCCAGGTACTCTGTTCAAGTTGCAAACGACCCCATTCTTCATTCAGATCGTCACGGGCCATTTCCAGTTTTTGCAACTCGCCGAATATTTTTCTGGCCTGGTGTTGTGACATCACTACCTTTACAGCAGACATAAACACCGCTATCACCAGTATGGTAGTAACAATTTTTGTCATACAGTCAGCTTTACTGCCGTCCGCAATACGGCGCTGCGCGAGCGCGGGTTTGCAGATATTTCAGCTAACCCCGGCCTTACAGCCTTCCCAAGAATCTTCAGCCTGGGTTTGATCATGTCTGCGGTGACAGGGATCTCTTTTGGATAGGGATCACTAAGCGAATATTCACGCATGAATCTTTTAACAATACGGTCTTCCAGCGAGTGGAAGCTGATTACCAGCAACCGCCCTTTAACCCGAAGTATGTCAAAAGCCTGGGCCAGGCCAGCTGATATTTCCTCGAGCTCATTATTGATATAGATTCGGATCGCCTGGAATGAGCGGGTGGCAGGATGCTTCTTCATTTCCCGGCCAGGTACTACCGATGAAATAATATTTGCCAATTCCAAAGTTGTTGAAACAGGCTTTTGTGATCTTGCTATTACGATTGCGGACGAAATCCGATGGAAAAATTTTTCTTCCCCATACACCTTCAAGACGTATGAGATGTCTTTCTGGCTTGCACTATTAATCCAGTCAGCAGCGCTGATACCTGACCCCGTATCCATTCTCATATCAAGATACCCGTCCCGACTAAAACTGAATCCGCGTTCACTGTCATCAAGTTGCGGAGAGGAGACGCCGAGATCAAACAGGATCCCGTCAACCGATCCGGTCCTGCCAACTGTTTCGATATGCCTGCCAAGGCTGGAGAATGATGCGTGAAAATATTGCACACGGGAATCGTCAGATGATAGCTGCTGCGCAGTTTTGATCGCATCCGGATCCTTGTCAAAAACCAGCAATTTGCCCGCATTTCCGAGCCGGTCAAGAATTGCGCGGCTGTGCCCGCCACGTCCGAAAGTACAGTCAACATATACACCATCCGGTTGCAGATCAAGACCTTGTAATACCTCATCTAAAAGTACCGGTGTATGAACATAATCATCAATGTTCATCAATGTATTCAGATCGCTTCAGCATCTTTATAAAGATAAAGGCTTGAGCGCATCTGAAGGTACGCTGTCTTCGGTACCAATCTGATCAAGCCATTGATCACGCTGTTCCTGCCAGCTTGCCTGGTCCCAGACTTCGAATTTATTACCCTGGCCAAGAATAACTGCCTGTCTTTTTATCCCGGCGTAATCGCGTAACTCCTGCGACAACAAAATTCGTCCCTGCGAGTCCAGCTGACAATCTGTGGCATAACCACGCATCATCTGCTTCGCCCGGCGACTTTGTTTGTCAAAATCCGACAACGCGGCCAGCTTGTTTTCGATTACTTCCCATTCTGTTATCGGGTATAACCAGATGCTACGGTCAAGCGGACTCAGTGTCTGGATTAGGCAACCCCCGGCAATCGCAGTTAAACGCTCTCGAAACCTGCTGGGAACAGCAAGTCGCCCCTTGATATCCACACTAACGGTACTGAATCCTCGAAACACGTAAAAACCCCTGTTTTATTAACAAAACCCCACTTTTAGCCACAATTCCCCACCACTGGAAACTATAGAAACTTCTGTGTAATTGTGTCAAGCGAATATTGCCTTTTTTGGATGGAAATCTGCCTTTATTTACAGGGACTTAAGTGAGAAAAGTGGAAAAAAACTGACCGTACTTTATTGTTTTAAAAAATAAGTCTTTTAATTCATAAAGTTGAATAATTTAATTAATGTAAAATCAAGGATATTAGCGGAAATCGTGCCGCTGGCACGAGGCTTCTTCA
>JBCKWF010000112.1:0-5148 GCA_038922895.1 Gammaproteobacteria bacterium | reverse complement strand
CTCACTGGTAATTGCTCCTGCATTGCCAGTATTTCCGCCATTCATGGCGGTCAGCACGAGCGGTGATTAGATGAAGAGTGACAAACGCTGGTTGCAGCGGCAAAACCGGGACCCTTATGTAAAACAGGCCAGGAATTCCAGCTATCGTTCCCGTGCAGTATACAAATTGCAGGAAATTGATCAGCGGGACCGCTTATTTCGTCCGGGGCAGCTGGTCGTTGATCTGGGTGCGGCCCCTGGCAGCTGGTCGCAATATGTCGCTGAGAAAATCCGTCCCACCGGCAGGATAATTGCCCTGGACATGCTGGAAATGCAGGCAATCAGCGGTGTCGAATTTATTCAGGGTGATTTCACAGAACCACAGGTATTTGAGCAATGCCTGCAATGTCTTGGTGGACAAAATGCAGACCTTGTAATTTCAGATTTGTCCCCCAATCTAACGGGTATCAGGGATACCGATCAGGCCAGAAGTATGCATCTGGCCGAGTTAGTACTGGATTTTGCCTGCCAGGTACTGACACCACGTGGCAGTCTGTTGCTGAAGGTATTTGAAGGATCGGGCATGGATCAGTTCAAGCGGCACCTTAATCAGCAATTTCAAAGAGTCAGTGTGCGTAAACCGGATGCTTCCCGGGCCGGTTCCAGAGAGTTTTATATCCTGGGGCGACGGAGTTAGAGTATAATTTAACTACGCGGCTATATTAATAGTATAGGGATAGTCCTGGAAGATTATTGTCAAAGCCGTACAGGCAACGTTGATTAACAGTTATGGAGTAATGATATTGAACGATTTCGCGAAAAATCTGGTGTTATGGGTCATTATCGCCCTTGTGCTGCTGATGGTGTTCCGCAATTTTGGTGGTGCGCCTGCAGCCAATACTAATGTGTCATATTCCCAATTCATCGCAAATGTAAAGACCGGCAGGGTTGGCTCTGTCACCATAGAAGGAAATACCATCATTGGCGAATTGACGGACGGGGCAGGGTTTACCAGTTACAGTCCGGAAACGAGTAATGCAGCCTTGATTGGCACCTTACTCGAAAACAATGTTGAAATTCTCGGTTCGGCACCCAGGAACTCGTTCTGGGCCCAGGCGTTGATCTCCTGGTTCCCGATCCTTTTGTTGCTGGGTATCTGGATTTATTTCATGCGGCAGATGCAGGGTGGTGGGAGTGGCCGCGGGGCCTTGTCATTTGGTAAAAGCCGGGCAAAGTTGTTAGGTGAGGATCAGGTCAAGGTCACCTTTAATGATGTTGCCGGTATTGAAGAAGCGAAGGAAGAAGTCTCGGAACTGGTAGAGTTTCTACGGGAGCCGTCCAAATTCCAGAAGCTGGGTGGCAAGATTCCCTCTGGCGTATTACTGGTAGGCTCTCCCGGTACGGGCAAGACCTTGCTGGCAAGGGCAATTGCCGGTGAGGCCAAGGTCCCGTTCTTTACTATATCCGGTTCGGATTTTGTCGAAATGTTTGTCGGTGTCGGTGCATCGCGTGTGCGTGATATGTTTGAGCAGGCCAAAAAACATGCACCCTGTATTATTTTTATAGATGAGATTGATGCAGTTGGCCGACATCGGGGTGCCGGTCTCGGTGGTGGTCATGATGAACGGGAACAGACACTGAACCAGTTGCTCGTCGAAATGGACGGGTTTGAAGGGACTGAAGGCGTGATAGTCCTCGCTGCCACTAACCGTCCTGATGTGCTGGATCCGGCGTTACTGAGGCCGGGCCGGTTTGATCGACAGGTCGTTGTTCCCCTGCCTGATATACGGGGCAGGGAACAGATTATTAAAGTTCATATGCGCAAGGTCCCGCTTGGAAATGATGTTGAACCGAATGTGATTGCGCGAGGTACCCCGGGATTTTCCGGCGCTGATCTTGCCAATCTGGTCAACGAAGCGGCCTTGTTTGCCGCACGCGGAAACAAGAAGCTGGTGGAAATGGAAGATTTTGAGCGTGCCAAGGACAAGGTCATGATGGGTGCAGAACGTCGTTCAATGGTGATGAGCGATGAGGAAAAGAAATTGACTGCCTACCACGAGGCAGGACATACCATCGTTGGTCGTTCCATGCCAGGACACGATCCGGTTTATAAAGTCTCTATTATCCCGCGTGGAAGGGCGCTTGGGGTCACCATGTTTTTACCTGAAGCGGATCGGTTGAGTTACAGCAAGAAGTTTCTTGAAAGCCAGTTATGCAGTCTGTTTGGTGGCAGGATTGCGGAAGTTCTGGTGTTTGGTGCTGATGCAGTGACGACCGGGGCTGCCAATGACATTCAACGCGCAACCAGTATTGCCCGCAGTATGGTTACCAAATGGGGACTGTCGGAAAAACTCGGGCCGCTGACCTACAGCGAGGAAGAGGGCGAGGTTTTTCTGGGCCATTCCGTGACCAAGCATAAGGAAATTTCGGATGAAACAGCACGTGTTATCGACTCGGAGATCCGCGATATTATCGACAGAAATTATAAACGTGCTGAAAATATTCTGCGCGATAACATGGACAAGCTACACCTGATGTCTGCTGCACTTCTAAAATATGAGACGCTGGATACACATCAGATTGACGACATTATGGAAGGACGTGATCCAAGGCCGCCCTCAGGATGGGATGATGATAATAACAGTGAGTCTGGTGCTCTGGGTAAAAAGGCAAAAAGGAAATCGCGCAAACCTGTATCGGCTGCTCCTACACAAGGACCAGCGCATGGATCGGATGATCCCCCGGTAATTGATCCAGCCAAACCGGTCTGACTTCCATCCGGCCTGTGCTATTGGTGTTGGCAGGACAATCCTCGTTCTCATAGTTTTCTCCCCCGTGCCCTGGATTTTACCCGTATGAGAAAATATTTCGGTACAGATGGTATCCGGGGCAGGGTTGGCCAGCACCCGATCATTCCTGAATTTGTGATGAAACTGGGTTGGGCAGCAGGGCGGGTACTGGCGCGAAATGGTAATGGCCCGGTATTAATTGGAAAAGACACCCGCCTGTCCGGTTATATGTTTGAATCTGCACTGCAGGCAGGACTGTCTGCGGCAGGTGTGGACATATGTTTGCTCGGGCCTATCCCTACACCAGGTATCGCATTTCTGACCAGAAATACCCGCGCCCAGGCCGGCATAGTTATCAGCGCATCCCACAATCCCTTTTATGATAACGGTCTGAAATTCTTCTCCGGCGATGGCTATAAACTGGATAATGACATAGAAATGGAGATTGAAGCAGAGCTGGACAAGCCATTGCAGGTGATTGAATCAGGCAGACTTGGCAAGGCACGCAGAATTGCTGATGCACCGAGGAGATATATAGAGTTTTGCAAGGGTAACCTGGACAGCGTAACAGGTCTGAAAGGTCTGCATATTGTGGTTGATTGTGCCCATGGGGCCGCGTACCGGATTGCGCCGGAGGTATTTGCAGAACTGGGTGCGAAAACCGATGTTATTGGTGCAGAGCCGGACGGTATGAATATTAATGATGGTTATGGCGCGACCAATACCGCTAATTTGCAGAGGACTGTGCTGGAGAATGGCGCTAATCTTGGAATAGCGTTGGACGGAGATGGTGATCGATTGATTATGATCGATCATACCGGAGAGCTGGTCGATGGTGATGAAGTCCTGTATATCATTGCTAAAGACCGTTTGCAGACACTTAACGGGGGTGTAGTCGGGACGCAAATGACTAACCTCGGATTGGAGCATGCGATCAAGGCGCTGGGTCTGGATTTTTACCGCGCCCAGGTAGGCGACCGTTATGTGATGGACGTGATGATGGAACGCAAGCTGGTATTGGGAGGTGAATCCTCCGGTCATATTATCAATCTGAATCTTGCCACGACTGGAGACGGTATCATCTCGGCCCTGCAGGTGCTTGAGGCGATGATAAAGACAGGAAGTTCTTTAAGGGAGCTGAAACAGGGGATGACAAAATATCCCCAGAAACTTGTCAATGTAAAATTGAATGGCAGCGTCAATCTGTCGCTATACCCCGGGATCGATGCAATCGTCAGGGACGCCGAGCAGCAACTGGGGAATGACGGCAGGGTGTTGTTACGTCCCTCGGGTACAGAACCTCTGGTCAGGGTCATGGTTGAAGGCAAGGATATAAATCAGGTTGATGCACTCGCATACAGCCTGGCAAAACAAGTCGAGAATATATTACATAAATAACTGTAAACAGATTTTCCAGACTAATTCAGGTATGCGGTGCGCACATCTTAATTTACAATACCCCGCCTGTTCGTAACAGGATAGTTGATTGCCGGGATCGCTTTAAGCATAAAGTTCAACATTCACAAGGTTTTGAGATGGCCCGTTATCCCCCGGTTAAATATTTTTATATTGTCACTTATTTAAACAGATTGAAAAATGAAAAAACGAATCCTCGTAGCAGATAAAATTGCCGCAGATGGTGTCGAGTATTTGAAGAACCAGACCGGTTTTGAAGTCGATGTGGTCCACGGTCTGGATGAAGCGGGTTTATGCGCGAAAATCCCTGGTTATGATGCGGTATTGGTACGCAGCGGGGTCAAGATTACTGCGAAGGTTATTGCAGCAGCGGACAAACTCCAGGTCATTGGCCGCGCAGGTATCGGTGTTGACAATATTGATGTCGAGAAGGCGTCAGCAAAAGGCATCGTTGTGATGAATACCCCGGATGCGAATGCAACCACAACAGCGGAATTGACATTTGCCCACATCCTGTCGTTAAGCAGGAGCTTGCCCAAGGCAGACCGTTCAGTGCGCAGTGGCAAGTGGGAACGCTCCAAATTTATGGGCGCTGAACTAGCCAACAAGACACTGGGTATAGTCGGTTACGGTAACATCGGACGTATAGTTGCCTCACGTGCGAAGGCATTCAGGATGAAGATTGTCGCATTTGATCCATTTGTTACCCCCGATGTGTTTGAAAAGGAAGGTGTGACACCGATGGGGATTGATGATCTGGTGAGGGCGGCCGATTACATTACCTTGCATTGCCCTGCGAATGACAAGACGCGCGGGATCATCAGTGCTGCCCGTATTGCGACGATGAAACCGTCTGCCAGGATTATCAATGTGGCCAGAGGTGGTCTGATTGATGAGCAGGCACTGTATGAAGCAGTAAAGGCAGGCAAGATTGCCGGAGCGGCGCTGGATGTGTTTGACAAGG
>JBCKWF010000111.1:0-5199 GCA_038922895.1 Gammaproteobacteria bacterium | reverse complement strand
GAATGTTTTCTCTGTCATTTTATCCAGGCACAATATAAATGACATTCAGGGAAGACTATTCCAGCCGGCGTACTTTCGCCATTATCTCGCATCCGGATGCCGGTAAAACCACCGTGACCGAACAGATGTTATTGCATGGAGGCGCGATACAGATGGCAGGTACAGTGAAGTCGCGCAAGTCGAGCCGGTATGCCACTTCTGACTGGATGGAGATAGAAAAACAGAGAGGAATATCGATCACCAGTTCAGTCATGCAATTCATGTATAGGGACAGGGTGATTAACCTGCTGGACACACCCGGCCATGCGGATTTTTCCGAAGATACCTACCGGACCTTGACTGCGGTCGACTCGGCACTGATGGTCATAGACGTTGCGAAGGGTGTTGAAGAGCGAACAATCAAATTGATGGACGTATGTCGCTTGCGTGACACGCCCATCCTGACCTTCATTAATAAACTGGACCGGGAAGGTAAATCACCGGTTGATCTGCTGGACGAGATTGAAAAGGAGCTGAAGATCAGTTGTACGCCGGTGACCTGGCCTGTCGGTATGGGTAGCAGACTGCAGGGTATCTATCATCTGATCGATGATACGGTCCGTTTGTACTCGAAGAAAAATCCGCAGATACATCTGAAACTGGTCAACGGACTCGACAATGAGGCCTTGATCGGATACGAACAGTATATTGAAGAACTGCAACAGGAAATTGAACTGATCAAGGGCGCCTGCCCGGAGTTTAGCCCGGAAAAGTACCTGGCAGGCCGGCAGACCCCGGTGTTTTTCGGGAGTGCATTGAATAATTTCGGAATTGAGGAATTTCTTGATTACCTGGTCAGATATTCACCCTCGCCATTGCCGAGAAAGGCAGTAGAGCGCACCCTGTTTCCTGACGAAGAAAATTTCAGCGGATTTGTATTTAAAATCCAGGCGAATATGGACCCGTCGCACCGGGACAGGGTCGCATTTCTTCGAATATGTTCGGGTCGTTATCGTAGCGGTATGAAACTGCACCATGTCAGGATCAAACGCGACATGACCGTCAGCAACGCGCTGACGTTTATGGCCGGCAACCGGGAACATGTCGATATGGCCTTACCTGGAGATATCATCGGTCTGCACAATCACGGCACGATCCAGGTCGGTGATTCATTCACGCAGGGTGAGAAACTGACATTTACCGGTATTCCGTATTTTGCCCCTGAGTTATTCAGGCGGGTCCAGCTACGCGACCCGCTGAAGTCCAAATCATTACAAAAAGGTCTGACTGAGCTTGGCGAGGAAGGCGCCACCCAGATTTTCCGGCCGCTCGACTCGAATGATTTGATCGTAGGTGCGGTGGGTGTGTTGCAATTTGACGTGGTCGCCTGGCGGTTGAAGGAAGAGTACGGGGTTGATTGCAGCTATGAAAATGTCCGTGTCGTCAGTGCGCGCTGGATCAAGTGCGATGACCCGGTGCATCTGCGTGAGTTCAGGACCAAATGTTCAGACAACCTTGCGGAGGACGGGGCGGGTTACCTGACCTACCTTGCCCCGTCGATGGTCAACCTGAACCTGACGATAGAACGCTGGCCAAAGGTACAGTTCCTGAGTACGAGAGAACATTAAATTTGTTGAACTGATAACCATCGGGTTTGAAGCGGCACCCGGACGGAACAGGCGCTTTATAAATCAACACCTTGCGACGCTCGCAAAATCTAGACATAGTAAGAATATAATCTAAACTGATATAACTATGTGAGAATACGCTACGTAATGCCTACAGAGAATACAAGAAATGGCTATGCACGGTTTGCTCGATATTTACCTGATAACCGTGCAGATACTGCACAGTATAGTAAAAAATTAACGCGCAGTGACTCTGTCACGTTATTAACAAGTTGGGCATCAAGGGAGCAATCATGAAGGCAATAAAAATTCTTGGGGCCATTGGAGTCGTGGTTCTTCTTCTTTTCGTATTCGTTGCGAACTTCTCCGCTATAGAGTCCCGTTTCCAGTGTCCAGGAATGATTTCCTCCACAGATGGTTCCCGTCCCGTAACCGTCTACCTGAAACTTGCCGAACCCAGATGGTGGGTAGGCTTATGGAGCGAGTCAGACGCAGCCTTGCACATCGAAATTCCCAATACCTACGTCGACTATTTTGGAAACGTTAAAAGAGTAGGCGATCAGTACCAAATATTTGACTCTGCAAATAGAATCAAGGGCAACTTCTCCACTCTGAGCAAAACCCTGGCAATAAATCTGCCCTTGAAGCTACAGACTGATTTCTTTGATGGCACTTGCAAGAAGAGTGATTGATGCCCAACAAGTCATTCCAGCGGACCGTCAAAAAGCCGCGCTTTTTGCCTCCCGCTGAATTCGGACGTTAGACGGCATGGAGAAAAAAGTGCCAAAGATTTGTGCGGCCGAACCTTCGGAATTTCAGCCAAGAGAGATAGACGACTTTGTGGCATTCGTACTTGCCGGGGGAGAGGTATTGCCTGACGGCTTACGGGGCCGCGTGACCAGAGCTCACTCCATCGCCTTCCTCCGCGAAGGAGAATGCTTGCTTGGCGTCGGCGGACTAAAGCAGCCGTCCGAAAATCATCGCAACGAGGTAGCAAATGGAGCAAAAACGGAGCTTTCTCCAAAAGATTATCCGTTTGAGCTGGGCTGGGTGTTTATTCTCCCCAGCGCACGCGGTCGAAAGTTGTCGTTCCCGCTGTGTGAGCCGCTCGTTACTGCGGCGAATGGAAAGGGCGTTTTCGCAACGTCCCGTGTAAACAAAGAAGGCATGCACATCACTTTGGGCAAGCTCGGCTTCGTTCGAACTGGCGCTGAATGGCCATCGACGCAAAACGACGGTAACTTGGCGCTTTTCCTCAAACGTGCCGTCTAACCCTGCGTTCAAGCGGGACTCGCCCAGAAGCGGGCGAGCCCCTTAACTTTACGTTAGACAATGAAACCAATCTGTCTCAACTGTCATTTTCTGTCCAAGGAATACCGTGAGGAAAACACGGGGCGTCCTCTCGTATTTTCATTGAATAAACAGGAACGCGAAAAAGCTGCACTAGAACCACGTGACGTGGTTGCCACGCACTATTCCCTAAATTGTCATATGGGTATTTGGGATGAAGGTGTTTCGATTGATTACAGGGACAGTTTACTTAATTACCGAAACCGCAATTTGAATTAGATAAACTGTCCCCCGAATTTCCACGTTGGCCAAATACACCCGGCTGGTTTCAAGCGCAAGTCTCGGCGCGGTGACGGACGCATGAACGGGACGTTGAGGCTGTAGGAAAACCCCCTAATCGACACGATTTTGCTTAATAAATATGCAGAGAGAAAGTCCTGGATCGAAATGGAAATACAAACAAAAACGCGCCGGAGCCTGCGAGACAAGGGTTTGCACACACTGTTGAACGGGTTGTAAGCATATCGGCAATTTTACCGCCCTGTATCGCGTCAGATTCATCGGCATGCGAAAAGGGACTTTTCCAACAGCCTCGTTAGCGCCTATTCCGGCGCAGCTTCGCGCGTGTTAGACTCTTGGTCACTCAAACCCTCAAACCGCTGTACTCTGAAAGGAAATCCCATGACCCTGTTTTTGTTACTGCATGTTTTAAGCGTCGTCGTCTGGGTGGGCGGCATGTTCTTCGCCTACATGGCGCTGCGCCCGGTGGCCGCCAGCGTGCTGGAGCCGCCGCAGCGGCTGACGCTGTGGGCGGGTGTGTTCGGCAAGTTTTTCCCATGGGTGTGGGCGTCGGTGGCGCTGATACTGCTGACCGGTCTAACCCTGTTGATGAAGATGGGCGGGATGCCGCACTACGCTCTCGCCATGCTGGTGCTGGGCGTGGCGATGATGCTGATTTTCGCGCACGTGTTTTTCTCGCCCTACAAAAAACTCAAACGCGCGGTCGGCGAACAGGACTGGCAAGCCGGCGCCGCCGCGCTCGCGCAAATCCGCATGTCGATCGGCATCAACCTCAGCCTGGGGCTGCTGACGATCGCGGTGGTGTTCATCGGGCGCGGCTTGACCTAAGGTTCGTCCTGCGGCGCTGCCGCCAGCAGGCTGGGCGCGGCGTGCCGGCTCGCCGCTAATATTTTTGTCGTGTGGTGGAAGTCAGTTTGCCGCGAGCTCGTCTTCAAGATGGATCGCATTCGCCGGGAAAAGACCGAGCGCTGTGATCTGGCGTTGGGCCACTGCGACATCGGCCGTAAAGAGGACAACAATCAGATCTTTCATGGCACGCGTACAGCATACGTAAAAGAGACGCCGAGTCCTCTCGACTGCCGTTTCATTGCCCTCGCGCCTGTTAACCTCGTCCCTTTCAGAGAGTGGTTTTATTCCCAAATATTTGTCATAGGAAAATTGAACGTGAGTTCCCTCGTTGTCATCTAAAATGACAAGTACGCGTTCGAATTCCGCGCCTTTGATACCTTGCTGTGTGGAGAACGGAGAGTCGTCGTTCACGTACTTGTAGTAACCCCAGAACTGTGATGCCGGGCACGCGAGAAAGGCGTCCATGGCCGAAACTTCCTTAGTCAGCTCTTCGCCGTCGTCATCGTCCTCAGTAGCTTCGTCGTTGCCGCCTTTCCCCGCTTTGACCTGGGCCGGCAGATTCAAATATGAGAGTACCCTCGGGTCGAGGACAATTACCCTTGACTTATGAATATGAAGGAGAACATCGGCATTGGTTGCACCTGATTCTAGCTCCATCATCTGCTGAAGATTCTCGGTGAATCGGCGCAGCTCGCCGAGACGCTCAGCTACGTTGATCCCACTCAAGTTTGCGCGGGCCAAGAGCGGCGATTGATTCCTGAATACCTGTATCGCCTCGAATTCGCAACCCTTCTTGCTAGCACTCACAAGGGGGAGAACAAAGTTGATGAAGGGACGCACCGGCCACGCGGTCCCATCCAGGAATCCGTTCTTGAACTTCTCCGGGGCATTATCATTCAGTGCCGCATACAGATCACCGAATCCCAGCCGCTTGGCGGCCATTCTGTGGACAATGACAAGTAGCTTCACGGCTTCAAGGCCCTGATCTACATACCATTCTGGATCATCGTTATTTCTCGCAGACCAAGCGCGCACCTGTGCTATTCGCAAATCGCGTCTCTCATCTATAGGTAGGATGAAGAGGTGCGCACTGCCTGGCACGCTGACTAAAGCATCCTCCGAACCCGCCATTCGGCCCCGCGTCTGAACTAGA
>JBCKWF010000110.1:0-5228 GCA_038922895.1 Gammaproteobacteria bacterium | reverse complement strand
TGTGTCCACCAGACTTGAGAAGTTCCAAGTTGGTCGTATAAAAATATAATCTCGTGGGGGGAGTAAATAATGTTCTCATGCAATAGGTTTACCCAGCATTCTCTGTCTTTAGTAGCTACCGCCATAATCGTATCAACGGTTGTATTTACACCGCCAAGGCTGAATGCCCAGCAACTCGAAGAAATCATCGTCACGGCACAACGCCGCGAACAGAACCTGCAGGAAGTCCCGATTTCCATCGACGTCTTTACCGGTGCAGATATCTCCATACAGGGTTACAGCACTATGGAGGACCTATCGAAATATACGCCCTCGGTGATGATTTTAGACCGCAGCAATCGCGTAAATGCCACAATACGTGGGTTCGGCACCGTCGCCGGCTCTGCCCAGTCCCTGGTTTCATCGGTCCCGTTCTTCGTCGACGGCATCCACCTGGGGGCAACGCAGATGGCCAAGATAGCTTTTCTTGATACCGAGCGGGTCGAGATCCTGAAGGGCCCGCAGCCGTTGTACTTTGGTATGAACGCCGTTTCCGGCGCGTTCAATATCACCAGCCGCAGGCCCTCCGCGGAGTGGGAGGGGGATGCGACCGCCGAATTTGGTAACGATGACAACAGATCAATACAGGGTGGCGTAGGTGGACCAGTGAGCGATACGCTGGGTATGCGCATGGCGGGGATGTACCAGGCTGGCTCTGGACCGTTGCTAAACGCGGTTGACGGCCAGAAATACGGCGGCGGTGAGACCATGGGCGGGCGTATCCTGCTGCAGTGGACCCCGAACGATAAAATTGATGTGGTGACCAAATTTGAGGTCGCGGACAGGAAAGGCTCCAACGATCTCGACACCGGCTGCCTGGTCGACGGCGACCTCTTCGGCTACCGAGAGGTGCCACTAACCTCTCCAGGTGTAAACGAGGCCGCCGTTAATTTCGGTAACGAGCGTAGCATCTGGGCCCCACCGCCGAAAGGGATACCCGGCGGTGAGCTGTTGGGCCTGAAGTGGTACCCGACTGACCAGGAGGGTCAGGATTGTTTCGGTGACAAATATGGCTTAAGCCGCGGTGGACCGTTCCTGGCGCCGCTCGCCAACATCTCGCAGGAGAGTGGGCGCAATGTTGGCGACGGCATGATCGACATACGCGCTGCGGTCGATCATGCATATAGATCGCCCGACGGATCAATCAGTCATGCGGGAACGCCCCACCGTGGTCTTGAGGGGATGGATGACACCAAGTCGAAGAATGCGCTGCTTGATATCACCTACCGCCTTGATAACGGTATGAGCCTGAATTCGCAGACCGGCATGATCTGGTTTGATTCGGCCAGCAGCGAGGAGAACAGCCAGTCCCCGTTCTTCGGTAACGGGAACGCCCGCCTGATGGACCTCGACCAGTTCAGCCAGAACCTCCGCCTGACATCCCGTCCGGAGGGCTATAACCTGGACTTTGCCGGCGGCACGAGGCTGGAATTCATGTTGGGTGCCACCTTTCAGGAGTGGCAGAAGGAATTCACCGACAATTCGGTACGGGCCAACCTGCGCCAGGGCCAGCGTTACAACGAGGCCTGGGAGGACGCGCGCTGGTTCAGCGGCATGTGGGAGTTGTCGTTCGGTATTATGGACGACCAGCTGACCTTCACAGCCGGTGGCCGTTGGACCAAGGACGAAAAGCAATTAGCCCTGACCCCCTATGCCTCGCAGTGGATCTTCGCTCAGAAACCCTGTGATCCCGCTGGCACCGACGCTAACCCGGCCACCTGTCTTGCGGACCCGGAAATGAAATGGGTCAATCCGAAGCTGACCACCTTCACGGCATATGACCCGTCCAACACGGCCCAGAGGACCATTCTCACTGGTACCGGTAATGCCAGTATCTCAGGCGTGCGGGTCGACAGTCCGGTAATCTTCTTCAATGATGTCGACATGAACAATCTGTGGACGGCCAGAAGGTGGAACGGTGTCACCAGGGTGCCGCTGAACTGGCGCGGTCCCAACGGCGCCATCGCGGTCGGCCTGACTGCGCCGACTGCTATTCGCGGTACTGCCGAGGGGGGCCCGTACGGAAAGTGTGACACATGCGTGGCTGATATTGATCTGAGTACGTCTGACTATAACAACCAGTTCGTTTTAAGTTATACGCCGAGCGCGCTTGATCGCAACCATACCTTCTATGCCAAGTACGCCGAGGCATTCAAGGGGGCAGTGGGCGAAACCGGCCAGGCCACCATTCCTCCAGTGGATGAAATGACCTTGTTGCCCGAATACATTACCGCCTATGAGGTGGGCGCGCGCGGTACTCTGTTCGATAACCGCATGCGCTATGATGTCACTGCCTTCTATAACGACTTCAAGGACGTGCAGATGGGTGCTGCGAGGCTCCAGAGCAATGTTGACGGGCAGAACTCGGTAGCGCTGAACGGCCCCAGGCAGGTGGTGGAAGGCCTTGAGTTCGGCTTCACCGCGGCGGCGACCGATAGGCTGACTTTTAACCTGGGTGGTACGTTGATGGACGGCACGATGAAGGCGCTGGACGGCGGCGGCTGTTCTGCCGACGAGGTCATTGCTGTCTCTATGGATGTCATCCACAATAATGGCGGCCAGCGCGGTTCACCGGGGACTGCCGCGGAAAGGACTAGTGCCCAGACCAACTTGAACCTTATAGGTCCGACCCGCGTGGCGACATTGAGAGCCCGGGCCGGCAACCTGCCTGATGTGTACTTCATCAACGGCGGCTGCCGGTTGCAGGATGGACCCGGGGTGGGCGGTGTTACTTTCGGCCCGGAGACCATGAACCGCAGCGGCGAGGAGGCGGCCTTCACCCCGAACTGGAAGTTTGTGTTAGGGGTCGATTACCGGTTGCCGGTGCTGGATACCTATGAGATATTCTTCAATGCGAGGGGCTTTGTCTCGGACGGCTACCTGAACTCCTCGGAGATCTTCGATCGTGCTTCCGCTTGGCAAGACCATGCCGATCTTAACCTGTTGGTGGGTTTCGGTCCGCTGGACGGAAATTGGCGGTTGTCCGGGTATGTGCGTAACCTGATGGAGGCCAAGCCGTCGTTCCGTCAGGAGTATGAGCTTGAGCTGGTTGGCTTTTTCACAGCCGGCCAGGAAAGCGAGACCCGTGGCCTGAGTAATTCCTCCTGGTCGAGCTACGGCGTGCGCCTGGAGTACCTGTTTTAGTACTAATGAGTCAATCCGCCGGGGTGCTGCTGTCACTCCGGCGGGTATCTTAACTTAAGACAGCCTGGAAATATCTACACGCCGACAGCGGCGAGGGAGAACTTAATGGACACTAAACAATACGGTCGTAGACGGTTCTTAAAGAGTAGTGCGGCCTTAGGGTTGACTGCTGGGCTTGTCCGGCCATCATACGGTCAGGCATTACACCCCGATGTCATCAGCGTGACCGAGACCCGTGCCCGCGGACTCTTGTCCAAATACGAAGGCGCCCACCGGGTGAGGGTTCGTGGCGGTAGTGCGACGGCCCACACGCCGTTACAGGACCTGAACGGGATTATCACGCCGACTGAACTGCATTTTGTGGTGGACCACGAGAACGGGGTCCTCTTGGATATCAACCCCGAGGAATACCGCCTGAGGATCACCGGCATGGTAGACCGTCCCCTGGAATTCACGCTCGCAGACCTGAAACGCATGCCGTCGGTATCTTCGATTTGTACGCTCACCTGTGGTGCCAATGGTGGGGATGCCTTCAGGGAAGGGGCGATGACGGTACAGCAGACCCATGGCTTGACCAGTACCAGTGAATGGAGTGGTGTGTCCTTCAAGACACTGCTGGAAGAGGCTGGTGTGCAGAAAGGGGCGACTTGGGTAATAGCCATGGCGGCGGACCCCAGTGATCACGTGGCCAGCTTCCCGATGGAGAAGGCCATGGACGGTGTGACCATGGCAGCCTATGCCCAGAACGGCGAATCCATTCGGATTGACAATGGATACCCGGTCCGCGTCGCATCACCCGGCTACACAGGCCGTTGGTTGGTCAAGTGGCTGACACAACTGTATGTCACCGACGACACCCATGCTACCCGGCAGGACGGTTTCAACATGGAAGACCGTATGCCCGATGGACGCGGCTTTATGTTGGCCACGGACAAGACCCGTTATTTCCGCCTGGAGTCCACGGCGAGGTCGGTTATCACCTTCCCTTCCGGGGGACAGAAGTTACCGGGACCGGGTTTTTATGAGATCCGGGGGCTGGCCTGGACCGGTGGTACGGTCAAGCGGGTGGAAGTCTCCACCGATGGTGGTAAGACCTGGAAAGATGCCAAGCTACAGGATCCGGTATTACCCTATGCGCACACCCGCTTCCGCATGGACTGGAAGTGGGACGGTAAGGAATGCATCATCCAGTCCCGTTGTACGGATGAAAAGGGCTACGTCCAGCCGACACCCGATGAAGTCTCCTCCAGCTGGGGTGTGGACAACAGTCCTGAATGTATCAACATGATGGGGGAACTGTGTAACCAGGTCCCGCGCGATACACACAATTCATTCATTATGAGTTGGAAGATTGCCTCCAACGGCGACATCACCAATCCGATGCGGGAATTATACAAAAAGCCGTCCAGCCTGGGACATTATTATTCAGGTGGACATATCTTTTTTGAGGCAGAAGACCATTAAACCTGTATATCAATAGACTAATATTCCAATGCGGGTTAAACGGGGGAGAGGATCGTAACATGGGGAAGTTTTCCAGAATTTCGCTAATGGTAATATTGCCGTTGATGAGTACACCGGTCTTGTCACAAACACCTGGCCAGGGGCTGGGTAGGACAATGAACGATACCGAAGTCAAAAATCTAATGTACACGGTGGGACCCAAGGGCAGGGAACTCCCTCCAGGTAAAGGTACCGCAAAGGAAGGTGCCGTAATCTATACCAAGAGCTGTATTTTCTGTCACGGACCCGGTGGACTGAATGGCCCGCACAATAGCCTCAAGGGAAGCCCCCGTTTGCCCTTTCCCACTACCCTATGGGACTATATACACCGGGCAATGCCCAGAACACTGGTCAATGCGGGCGTCCAGGAAAGACAACTGAGTAATGATGAGACCTATGCCCTGACGGCATATATCCTCCATATAAACGGCATAATAGGGGAGAATGAGGTCATGAATGCCGACACTCTGACCAAGGTAAATATCCCCATCGAGCCAGTTAAAAAGTAAGCGTTAAAGTGCCTTGTACAGACTGTCGGTGGT
>JBCKWF010000109.1:0-5270 GCA_038922895.1 Gammaproteobacteria bacterium | reverse complement strand
GCCGCATCCCGAACAATTCAACCTACAGGCACTCGCGCGCGCAGCATCCGCACCACCTGATACACCGCCAGGGCGGCCAGCAGATGCTTCAGCGTGTGGCCGCTGACGACTTGCCCGAGGGCGTAGATGTGGCGATCCAGCAGTTCGGCGGCAAGCGCCGCGCCATAAAGCGCGACCGCCTTGAACAGGTCCGCGCTGCGGGTGTATCTGTGCGGAAAGAGGCGCATGAGCAGCAGGACGGCCAGGATCGCATAAACCTGAAACGCGAAATAAGGCAGCAGGTTGCCGGCGCCGCCGGCCTCACTCCAGCGCCAATAGAACACCGTGGCGGCTCCCGCGACGGTTAGCGGCGCCAGCAGCCGGATACCGGCCTGGACGCTATAGCGCTCCGCGATCACGGCGGCCAGGAGCGCGGCGAAGCACACGCTCATCGGCAGGCGATCCCAGAACAGGCTGGCATTGTCCGGCGCCAGGTGATACCAGGTCGAACCGAAGCTGGTCGCGCCCAGCGCCAGGAAAAACAGCGCATAAGGCAGCCGCTCCGCCCTCTCAATAAACGCACGAGGACCAGGCCGCAGCACGACGGCCAGCCCCAGCGCCGCGACCATGAGGAATGCCAGGTTGGAAACCACATCGAGGAAATTCGGCACGCCGAGCCAGGCGTGCGCGTCGGCGAAGCGGTGGTAGGCTAGGGGCTGGGGGAAAGGCGGCAGGATCGCCGCCACGAACGCTATAATGATTGCGCACAACAGCAGCAGCCCCGCGCGATGTCGGCGCGTCAGCCTCATTGCCCGCTCCCGGCTTCGCGCTCGGCCAGCAGCGCGTCCACCGCGCGCCACAGGCGCCAGGCGTCGGGCAGTTCCCGGCTTAAAAATTCCCAGCTCAATACATGACTAAGCCGCAAGTCCACATGACCCAGGACGCGGTTGATGATGAGCAGCCGCGCCTGTCCGGGCGCGACTTGTTGGGCCAGCGCCATGCTCTCGGGAAAGGGAATGAGATTGTCGTTCTTGCCATGCACCAGCAGCAGGCGCGCCTTGAGTCCGCGCATATTCTTGTCGTGCAGGGACAAAGCAGCGAAATCGGTGCGCAGACTGGGCGGCAGAGCCTGCATGAGTTGCGGTGTGCGTGCGGGATCAGTGTTGCTCACCAGTTCGTACACCGCACTACCCTCGGGCCCCAGGCCGGATGCCAGCGGAGCAATATCCGCCGCAATGTTGTCCAGCTTCAGTTGCACCATGGCGTCGAGAATTTCCCGATCTCGTGGGTCGCGCAGGTGGGGCAAGCTGGTCTTCACGAATACCATTTTCCCATACTCGTCCGGCTTGAGATAATGCCAGCGGTCTTCGTGCCGGAAATATCCGGTGGTGAAGTAGGCGACGGTGCGCGCCAGGTCGTAGTAGCCCCCCACCCCCACGATGAAACGCACCCGCTCCCGGATATCCGGTTCCAGCGCCGCCAGCAGCGCCGGTCCCAACGCATAGCTGACCGCCACCATGCCGGCGCGTCCGCCGGGCGCGAGATCCGGCCTGCTGACGAGATAAGCGTAAGCATCCGCCACCTCGCGCGCATCGCCGGGGCGGATGCGCAATTCGCGGAAATCGCTCAGTTCCGGGGTGAGCACGGCGAAGCGGGCGCGCGCCAGGGTGGTGGCGAGCGCCACCAGGCGCGCATCGTCTTTCCCTTTTGGCACCGCGCCGGGCACCAGCACGATGCCCGCCAACGGCGCGCCTGCGCCCGGCAGATACAGGTCGCCGCTGCGGGAACGGCCTGCCACGATGTAGGCCACCGGCGTGCGCGAGGGTGGCGGGGTGACGGCCTTCAGGCGCGAAGGCGCATGCGCCGCGCCGACGTCAGCCAGCACCAGCAGCGACTCATAACCACGCAGGGGAGAACACCCGGTGAGCCAGACCAGGCAAAATGCCAGACCCCAGATGGTTCGATGTGTCCAGGCAATTCGATATATGATTCCAAGCATTACAATGCATACCTGCGGTTGTTCGTTTGCGTCCAGTTTAGCAGAGATGCCTGAGCGAAACCCCGGTCGCCGTACCGGGTTCGCCAGTTTGTCATAAGTGCTATGCTACAAACAGTAATGATGGGTTGCGGTCGGCAAACAGCGCCGACCTCCACTCATCCTACGGGCAACACAGCTTTGCGTGGCGGAGGAAATGGACTTGACTGAACAGCAACATGCGGTGAATACAGAAGACACAGCTGGCGTGCTGCTGGCGACCGTGCGCCAACTCGTGGCCGAATTGCACGTTCGCTCCGGTTGGGGAATGGCGGTAACGCTGGACAGCTCCCTGGAAAAGGATCTGGGGCTGGACAGCCTGGGGCGGGTGGAGCTGCTGCTGCGCATCGAGCGCGCGTTCGGAATCAGCCTGCCGGAACAGGTGTTGGCCAGCGCCGAAACGCCGCGCGATCTGTTGCGGGCGGTGCTGACCGCTGCTCCTGCCGTGACGCCGCCGACGGGGATGCCGCAGGGTGTAGCCCCGGAACGGGTACAGGCCGAACCATCAGATGCGCTCACCCTGACGGAAGTCCTGGACTGGCACGTGCGCACCCATCCGCAGCGGACGCACATCACGTTGCAGGACGAAGCGGGATTAGAAACCGAAACATCCTATGCCGCTCTGCACCAAGGCGCTGCGGAGATTGCCTCGGGACTGCTGCAGCGCGGATTACAGCCCGGCCAGTCGGTGGCGATCATGTTGCCCACCAGCCGCGACTATTTCTGCTGCTTCTTCGGGGTGCTACTGGCGGGCGGCGTGCCCGTGCCCATTTACCCGCCTGCCCGCCTGTCACAGCTCGAGGATCACCTGCGCCGCCATGCCGGCATCCTGTCCAACGCGCTCGCCGCCATGCTGATCACGGTGCCCGAGGCGAAGTCCGTGGCGCGGCTGCTGCAGGCGCAGGTGGAGACCTTGCGCGCAGTGGTCACCGTGGCCGATCTGGCCGTTCCCGGACACGCGCCGGGATATGCGCCGGGATATGTGCTCAAGACCGGAAATATCGCGCTGCTGCAGTACACCTCCGGCAGCACCGGCAACCCCAAGGGCATCGTCCTGACCCATGCCAATCTGCTGGCCAATATCCGCGCCATGGGGCAGGCGACGCAGGTCACTTCCACGGACGTGTTTGTCAGTTGGCTGCCGCTGTACCACGACATGGGATTGATCGGCGCCTGGCTGGGCAGCCTGTACTATGCCTGCCCGCTGGTGGTGATGTCGCCGCTCACTTTTCTGGCGCGACCGGAACGCTGGCTGTGGGCGATCCACAAGCACCGCGGCACCCTTGCGGCGTCCCCAAACTTCGGCTACGAACTGTGCCTGCGCAAAATTTCGGACGAGGCCATCGAGGGACTGGACCTGTCGAGCTGGCGCATGGCTTTCAATGGCGCCGAGCCGGTCAGCCCGGATACCATCGCCAATTTCGCGCAGCGCTTTAGCCGCTACGGCTTGCGCCCGGAGGCGCTGACGCCGGTGTATGGGCTGGCGGAATGTTCGGTGGGACTGGCTTTTCCGCCGCCCGCGCGCGGGCCGGTGATAGACCGCATCAAGCGGGATAAATTCGTGCGTTCCGGCCAGGCCGAGCCGGCCGCCAGCGAGGAGGCGGACGCGCTGCGCTTCGTCGCCTGTGGCCGCCCACTTCCCGGCCACCAGATCAGGATTGTGGATGCCACGGGCAGCGAGGTGGGGGAGCGGGTGGAAGGACGCCTGGAATTCAAGGGGCCATCCGTCACCAGTGCCTGTTTCCGCAACCCGGAGCAGACCCGCCAGATGTTCCACGGCGAGTGGCTGGATTCCGGCGACTACGCCTACCTGGCCGCAGGCGACATCTATCTGACCGGGCGCGCCAAGGACATCATCATCCGCGCCGGGCGCAACATCTATCCGCATGAACTGGAAGAAGCCGTGGGCGATATCCCCGGCGTGCGCAAGGGCTGCGTCGCGGTATTCGGCAGCCCGGACCCGGTTTCCGGCACGGAGCGCCTGGTGGTGCTGGCCGAGACGCGCGAGACCGATTCCGGCAAGCTGGAGGAGCTGCGCAGCCGGATCAATGCCCTGACCCTGGATATTCTGGGAATGCCGGCGGATGATACCGTGCTGGTGCCCCTGCACGGCGTACTCAAGACTTCCAGCGGCAAGATCCGCCGGGCGGCCTGCCGTGAGCTGTACGAAAAGGGGGGAGCGGCTCCCCAACGCGCGGTGTGGTGGCAGGTGGTGCGGCTGGTGTGGGCCGGCGCCCTGCCGCAGATGCGCCGCGGCATCCGGGTGGCGTCCGACATGCTCTACGCCGTATATGCGTGGGCGCTGTTCTGGCTGCTGGCGCCCTTGACCTGGCTGACGGCCGTGCTGCTGCCGCGCCCCGCGTGGAGCTGGGCGGCGAGCCGGGTGGGCGCGCGCCTGTTCCTGCGCCTGTCGGGAACGCCATTTGTGGTGCGCGGGCTGGAAAATCTGTCCGCCAAAACGCCCTGCGTAGTGGTGGCAAACCATGCCAGCTACCTGGATGGAATCATGCTGGCTGCGGCTCTGCCGGGCAAACTCAGCGCCGCCGGGCATTTCAGTTTTGTGGCCAAACGGGAGCTGCTGGACAGCTTTGTTTCGCGCATGTATTTGCGGCATATCGGGTCAGACTTCGTCGAGCGCTTCGATCCGCAGCGTGGCGTGGAGAATGTGAAACAGGTCACGCTCTCCCTGCAAGCCGGACGCTGCCCGGTGTTTTTTCCGGAGGGGACATTCGACCGCATGCCCGGCCTGTTGCCGTTCCGCATGGGTGCGTTTGTGGTGGCCGCCGAAGCGGGCGTAGCGGTCGTGCCAGTGGGCATACGCGGCACCCGCTCCATCCTGCGCGCCGACCACTGGTTTCCGCGGCGCGGGGCGATCACCATCACGATAGGCGCGCCGCTAGCGCCGGGGGGAAAGGACTGGACTGCGGCCATACACCTGCGCGATGCGACTCGTGCGGAAATCCTGCGCCTGTGCGGCGAACCGGATCTCGCGCCGGGGATCTGAGGACAGAGGGCAGAGGACAGAGGCAGGCAGGGATTGTAGTCGCCATGCGGCTTGTTTATCCCAGATAATCCATTAGGTGTTGAAGCTGGTCTAAAAATGACCATCTGTGCCGGTTGTAAATTGACCAGGCGTTATAGCGGTGTAGCGACCCAGGATGCTCTTACAGCAGTGCCAACAGTAGTGCCTGGCACTCGTTTTCGCCATGGTTATGACGTAGTGCCACACAACGTAGTATTAAGGGCGTGCCATGCG
>JBCKWF010000108.1:0-5306 GCA_038922895.1 Gammaproteobacteria bacterium | reverse complement strand
TTCCGATCCCTCGAGGTGCGCTACAACGGCATTTAAGTGAGCATTCCCAGGTGACGCTTGATTCCGGATCCTTAAAACATTCCGTTTGCATTTGGAGAGTCCCTGGGAATCATTTGACCTGAATCCCAAAGTTCAACTACAAGCCCTTTTTCAAACCTGAAAATATGTATAACTGCAATATCCTGTTCGCCGGGATTCTGTCTGATGACCAGTGAATGCGTGATAACTATGTTACCATCCTCATAAACTTGTTTACGTCTATCAATTTATTCGGACTCGTTTTATGGGCCTCTTGCATGCCAGTCATCAAGGCCTGGCGATCACCTTTGAAATACTGGTTATGATGAATAAATGCCGTGGCGATAAATTTCTCGTAGGCTTCTTTAACATTTCCACCGCCCGCTATCTTTAAAAACGATATGGCTGATTCTTTGTTCGACATACAGCTTCTCTTCTAAATCCTTTTGCCGTCAAACTTTTTAATCGTCACGTCATCGAGATTAATATCTTCAATACAACTTATATTGACAGCCTTCATCGGTGTTCCGTCCGGCATTTTTCCGGAGGCAAACGAAGTAACTCCGCAGCTCGCACAAAATGTGTGGTGTATCGACTTCTTGCCAAATTGGTAGTCAGTTAAACTGTCGTGACCGGAAACAAGCTGGAACTTATCGGCACTGACAAAGGAGAGTAATGTACCTTTGCGTTGACACATCGAACAGTTGCATGACATTGCTTCCTTGTTCAGGTCTATTTCAACTTCAAATTTTACCTTGCCGCAGTGACAACTTCCCTTTTGAATTGACATTTAATATCCCCTGAAAAGGTACATACTCAAATTATTTCCTGGGTGTGCCCACGAAGATATGACGTCTTATCTTGCCATAAACATTCTATTCTGTTTTTTCCAAATATAGGTCTACTATTATCCAGCAGTATGTTCGTTGACGCACTAATTCATGTTACCAGCAGGCCTGGTTCATGCGGTCTGATTATATTCGCGATTTAAAAATGCCGATGCGGGGATCAGCCGCATCGGCCTGTAAGTTTAAAATGCTGCGCGGATGCCGATAATGCCTGAGCGACCCGGCAACGGGGCGATATTTTTGACAACGGAGGTATGTCGCCGCGCCTGTTCGTCAAGCAGATTGGTCCCGCGTGCGAAAAGTGTGAGACTGGTCCCTTCCATATCAAACGTATACCCCGCATAGAGATTCAGCATGTCATAACCAGCGGTTGGATCTTCCAGCGCCGCTGTATTATTCTGATCTTCGGTATGGGTATAGTCCAGGTTAAAATTCCAGGCACCCCGCTCGTAATCCAGACTGGCCCCCACACGCAAGGGGTTGATACGTGGCAGATGGCCATTGTTATTTAACTTGCCATTCACGAAATCGGTCCACAGCCTCAAATCCAGCTTATTATCGTCAGCTTCGAAAAGGTTCAGGACAGTTTCCGCTTCAAAACCGATGAACGAGGCGTCCGCCTGGCTATGGAACAGCAACACCGGTTCTTCGTCCTCGTCCGGCGGGAGTATTTCGGCAATGTCTCCACTGAAGTCTTCCATTACCCGGTCGACCACACCGTCACCGTTAAGGTCCTGTTCCTGCAGATAAATGAAATCATTAATCATGTTGTAAAACAGATTCACCTGGAAGGTATGACGGCCCCCGGTCTTGTGCCAGGACAGGTCGATGTTTATCGATGTTTCATCACCCAATCCGGTAGCACCGATCTCGAACGCATTCGTGGCGAGGTGAGGGCCATTGGCGAACAATTCTTCTATTGTCGGTCCGCGCTGGTTACGTCCCAGGGATATACCCAGTTGATAACCGTCGCTGTATTCATAATTCGCGCCGCCACCGACACTGATGAGGTTATGATCTGCAGATAATCCGGTACTGGCGTCACTGGCCTGGTCTTCATAGCGCATGCCCAGGTCAAGATGCCACTGATTGAAATCGGCCTTCTCCACCAGGAACAGGGCAATAGCATCCTGTTCCGATGCAGGCAGAAATGCCTCTTCCCCGACAGCGGCAAAGTCGCGCCGGTTGACTTGTAACCCGAATACGCCATCCCAGTTACCCACGGGTTCATGGATCGCCTCCACGCGTCCTTCCAGTTCTTCATTGGTGAACAAGGTCCCGGTATCGCCGTTCGGTTCGATTTCTGCGTGTTCATAGTCGTTATAGCCCCAGCGGGTCTTGATCTCACGTATGCCTTGAATCGGGGTATCCACGGCAGCCGCAAGATCATAACGGATCTGTTCCATAGCTATAGTGACGCCGCCTGCTTCCTCTACTACAGCGCCTTCCTCATGAGGGTGATGACCGGGTATGCCATAGCCCTTGTCTATACCACTCACGGAAAACCCGAACATACCGGCGGCACCGAGGTAGGACGCCCCTGCAGCGACCGTTTCCGTTTCTGTGGCCGAGTTCTCCACCGTTCCGGGTTCTTCTCCTGCATCCGGTTCCGACTCCGCAAAACCGGGGATGTTGTAATCGTCAGTGTCACGTTTCATGCCGCTGAGGTGTAGCGCAAGATTGCCTGTTCCCGCATTAACGCTTGCCGCACCTGTAAGACCATCGTTCACTGACTCATATTGAAGCAGGGCATCGCCTTCAAGCCCTCCTTCAGGTAAGCGGGTGGGGATACGATTGGTGACTACATTTACCAGACCGCCACTGGCACCACTACCGTATAATAGTGTTGCCGGACCACGCAGGATTTCAATCTGTTCAGCAAATACGGGTTCGGAGCTTGCAGCATGATCATTACTAACAGTGGATGCGTCCATTGAACTGATACCACTTTCCAGCACCTTGACGCGGCCACCACCCTGGCCACGGATGACCGGACGTCCGACACCCGCACCGAAGTCACTGGATGTGACGCCCAGTTCCCTGGAGACGGCCTCGCCGATATTCTGGATGCCGCGTGTCTTTAACTCCTTCTTGCTCAGGATCTGCGCAGGCTGGATGAGGTGATTATCTACATTACTAAGCGGATCCGCCGTAACGCGGATTACTTCGATGCGGGCTTCCTGTGCGAATATCTCACCCGCAATCTGAAATTGGGCAAGGATGAAAATAGGGACAACAAGATAACGATATAACATATGGATCTCCTGAACAGACTACGGACACGCAGCACAGGGCTGCGTATTACCAGATTATTGAAAAAAGAAATGCTTTCAGGAGTGACAGGGTGGTGCGCGCTGGAGAAAGGCCTTGGGCAGGGTCGTAACAGCTTGCGTAGCAAGTTCTGCAGCAATCAGTTGACCCTGGGTGAGGGCTGTGGGCACAACCACCTTGGTTGGGAGTATGCCAGTGGAATGCGCCTGGTGCAGGCATAGCCGGCAGCTGAATTCCGCATCATGCACCGTGGCGTGTACGACCAGCGCCAACTGTCCGATTGTCAGGATCAGGGCAAACAGTAAGGCACGGTTACGCATTGCAAGTGACATTGGAATACTATAGTCAGAAATCCGGTACATTCAAGATGAATTTGACCTTCCCTCTGTTTTTCGTCTTCCAAGGGATGGGTTTCATGCTACCAGTTTTTCCTGTTGAAAGAGTGTTGAGCCATTCATCCAGATATTGCATTGGCGACGACTCGCCTAACGTCGAGTGTTGTCAGCTTCGGCTGCCTTGACCCAGTTACGCAGGCTTTGATCAATTGGCCCCAAGTCCTTTGCCACCGCGCCTGTCGTTTGACCAGCCTGGGCTTGCTGCACCGCCAGCTGTTTGAACTCGGTCGTGTATTCTTAGCTTCGGTATCCTCATCATCTTCCTTGCCTTTGTGAGTGATATTCTATGTCACCCTTGGAAGACGAAAAACAGAGGGAAGGTCACACTGCGCTCGCAATAATTTTAGCCCCCATAGTGCTTGGAATGGAACCAAAGGCTTTACGTCCATCTTTAGTTTCACAGTCGTATTTCAAATCATCATCTGATTTTATGATATCAATGGTAGTGGGAAGCAATGCCAGCCAGGCCCCGCGTTTGTTTGTTAGCTTGCAAGAACCATAGGCCCCATCACTAAATGACATCGCTATTGGCGTCATAGCTTCTTCCTTCAAGGTTGCACATCCGAACGTAGCCACCGTCACGATCGCTATTAGCAG
The DNA here is from genome assembly GCA_038922895.1 of Gammaproteobacteria bacterium. Classification (GTDB taxonomy): domain Bacteria; phylum Pseudomonadota; class Gammaproteobacteria; order Eutrophobiales; family Eutrophobiaceae; genus Eutrophobius. The sequence goes on along the minus strand of JBCKWF010000108.1, from coordinate 1,177 downwards.
TTTCTTCATAATTTCCCCATTATTTTATAGAATTTAATTACGTTGCGGATCATGGGGTGATCATGTGGTGATCATCATGTGGTGATCATGTGGTGACGAGCGGCATCGGCTATACGTCGATTCGTGTCTGCTTGTTTGGTTATTTGTTACTGTGTCCTGAAAATCTGTTTTTTCAACTGACTGCGAAAAAATATGCCTGGGCGTACGGTCAGGTGCGCTACCTTCCCAGAGATTGAAGGGGGCCCGGCGCGTTCAGTAATCTACTGTAATTCTACTGTGAACAGGAGGCCGCTGGTGTTTCTAAGGCGCTTGATTTTACATCTTACTGGTTACTGGCGAATTCTAAGAACACTAGCAATCGCATATATCGCCGCGTTTCTGTGCCCATATCAACACCCCAGGGCGTGTAGCTCCAATCCAATCGTGGTGCTGCTGCAACTCTGATATTCGTGCCCTGATCGCGCCCTTAGCCATCAACCCTGTTGCCTTTCGGTTTATGGTGGCTGGTTTCATCCCGCTGACACTGTATGCCGTCCGATACGCCCCGGATGCGTTGCCAGTTTCGATGTAGGCTTGGCAAAAATTCTCCTGTTTTTGGGATAGTCCTGCCTAGTTGGCAGTTTTTACCCTCGGCTTTACTTTCATACTATTACTTCAATTGACACCCTTCAAACAAAAAACTGCTTGAATCGCTTCGGAGGGTTGCTGCCCCACAGAGCGACCTGACTGCGCCGGGGCTACATTAACCGCTTGTGGCCCCTTCTTGCCGGTTTCGACCTCGAATACGACCTGCTGACCATCGGTCAGGGTTTTAAATCCCTCGCCGGTAATCCCCGAGAAATGGACAAATACATCCTCCTCCCCGCCATCCGGGGTGATAAATCCGAAGCCCTTCGCTTCGTTAAACCACTTTACTGTAAGAAATACCGTGTGATACTTTGATTGGGGCGGTTGAATTTCCTATCCGTCGGCGTGCGCTCACATACACCCGATATTCTTGGCAAGTATTATAAAGCTGACGGGACATATCTGGGCGAAAGCAGAAACAGTTTTCGATTTATGCAGATTATTGACCAGGATAGCGCATTTGTCTCCTGCGCAGGTCAACCCCGGCAAGCATATTGCGTTATTATTAGTAGGAGGACATTATTATGGCTGACATAAAACAGTTATATAT
>JBCKWF010000107.1:0-5349 GCA_038922895.1 Gammaproteobacteria bacterium | reverse complement strand
TTTCGGGGGAGGATCACACGCTTTCTTGTGCAGCAGTATCACGTCCGCGCCAGCCTTGAGCTTGTCCAGGTAGTCCGCCCACTGCTGCATCATCTTCCGGCGTTCGGCAAGGTGCGCGGTGCGGTTGTAGGCGCGTCCGTTCGGATCGCGCACGGCATGGGCAAGCTGGTGTTCGATCAAGTCGGGGCGCACACCCAGCACCTCATCAAGAATCGTGCGCGCCATTGCGCGGAAGCCGTGGCCGCTCATCTCATCCTTGCCTATTCCTAAGCGCCGCATGGCGGCAAGTACCGCGTTCTCGCTCATCGGTCGCCCGTTGCTACGCGCTCCCGGAAAGATAAAGCGCCCAGTGCCTGTCAATGCGTGAAGCTCGCGCAGAGTCGTCACCGCTTGCGTTGCCAGCGGGACTATATGCGCCGTATTGGTCTTGGTCACGGTGTAGCGCCCATTCCGCTCCCTCAAGATCAATGTCCGCCCATTCGGCTTTGCGAAGCTCGCCAGGTCGCACGAATACCAGCGGGGCAAGGCGCAGCCCACAGGCAACAGTGAAGGTTCCTTGATAGCCGTCGAACATCCGCAGCAGTTCCGCCACCTGTTTCGGTTCGGTAATCGCCGCGAAGTGTTCGCTCTTCGCCGGGGGCAGTGCGCCGCGAAGATCGCCGGAGGGGTCACGCCTGGTCGCCACGGCATAACGGAACACCTGCCCGCAGTTGTCCAGGGCGCGGCGCGCGGTTTCCGGTGCGCCACGGCTTTCGATCCGGCGCAGCGCCGCCAGGAGTTCGGGGGCGGTTACTTCGACAATCGGTCGCTCGCCAATCCACGGAAACACATCCCGTTCCAATCGCCGGATGATCTTGTCGCCATGCGAAGACGCCCAGTTTGGAGCTAGTACCATGTAACATTATTATTTTCGCATTATAGTGCCCTGTGACATACTGGCGAAACCCTTAACAAGAGGAGGTCGCCATGTCACCGAGATACCGGGTAACGCTTACCGAGCAAGAGCGCAACGAACTGGATGCCTTGACGAAAAAAGGAAAGATCAGTGCAAGAAAATTTGTACACGCCCGCGTACTGTTACTGTGCGATGCCGGAGTCAGCGGCCCCGCGTGGAAGGTTGCGGACACTGCGGGGGCGCTCGGTATATCCAGTCGCACCATCGAGCATATCAAGAGGCGATTTGTAGAGGATGGTTTTGAAGCGGCACTAAACCGGAAGCCGTTAGAAAAGCCGCCGCGCGAAACCACGTTTGATGGCGCATTCGAGGCGCGACTGATCGCTTTGGCTTGCTCTGATGCCCCGGAGGGGCGTGCCCGGTGGACAGTCAGGTTACTTGCCGACAAGGTGGTTGAACTTAACCTATCGGAATCCGTATCGCATATGACCATCCAGAGGACTTTAAAAAAAACCAACTTAAACCTCACCTCAGCAAGTACTGGAAAATCCCGCCGCAAGGGAGTGCTGCATTTGTAGCCAATATGGAAGACGTGCTGGAGGTTTACCACCTGCCCTATGATCCAGACTATCCCGTGGTTTGCATGGATGAATCTGCTGCGCAACTGATCGGTGAAGTCAGAGAACCTGTTCCGTGCGCACCGGGTCGAGTTGCACGCATGGATGATGAATATGTCAGGAATGGCGTGGCGGAAATCTTCATGGAAGTGGAACCGTTGCGCAGCAAAAGACATGTTGCCATTACGGAGCGCCGGACAAGGCAGGATTGGGCGGCGCAGATAAAGGAAATGCTCGATGAACGCTACCCGGACGCGATCAAGGTGTGCTTGGTCATGGACAACCTGAACACCCACAGCGTAGTCTCTCTATACGAAAGCTTCGAACCCAAGGAGGCCAGACGTTTGGCGGAACGGCTTGATATCCATCACACGCCCAAACACGGAAGCTGGTTGAATATGGCGGAGATTGAACTCAGCGTGCTAAAGGGACAATGCCTTGATCGCCGAATAGACAACATGGGAGACATGAAGGCTGAAGTGGCCAGGTGGGAAAAAGATCGGAACAATAGCCTGAAAAAAATTGACTGGCAGTTTACAACATCGGATGCGCGGATAAAGCTGAAGCGTCTTTATCCGAAATTATAAATGTTACATGGTACTAGCTTGGCGTACCACTCGCGGGCTACTACCTCGAAGCTGTTAGCCGCTCGGTCTTGTTTCGCCGCCTTCTGAGCCTTGCGGTTTTCGCCGGGGTCGATTCCATCGGCCAGCAGCTTGCGCGCTGCATCCCGGCGGTTGCGGGCGTCTTTCAAGTTTACATCGGGATAGACGCCAAGTGACAGGCGCTTTTCCTTGCCGCCGAAACGGTATTTTATCCGCCACCATTTCCCGCCGGTCGGGGAGACTTCCAGATATAGCCCACCACCGTCGAACAGCTTGACGGGCTTCTCGCTGGGTTTGGCATTGCGGATTGCGGCATTGGTCAGGGACATGGGGGCAACCTCTCATGGTTACGTGTCAGTTGCCCCCGGATGTCAACAGACGGCTTAGGACTCGTCTGGATGCTAAACCAATGAAAAAGCCCGGTGTGACAAGTTATTTTGGATGTTTCTGGATTTTCTTGGAAGTTGAAGTGGTGGCTATGGGTGGAATCGAACCACCGACCCCGGCGTTATGAGTGCCGTGCTCTAACCGTCTGAGCTACATAGCCAATAGGGGGTGAATACGTCAGGAAACAGCAACTCCGGTACCGGCCTGGTTCCGGGAAGGCGAATTCTGGTTACTGGAGCGTGGCTTGTCAAGGGTAGTATGAAATTGCACCGGCAACAGGCCCGGAACTGCTGATATCAGCGAGTGCCGAATACGACGATAGATTTGCCCGATACGGAAATAAGATGTTCGTCCTCGAGGTCTTTTAAAACGCGGCCAACCATTTCCCGCGAGCAGCCGACGATACGGCCCAGTTCCTGACGCGTAATCCGTACCAGCATCCCGTCGGGATGTGTCATCGCAGCCGGTTCTCTGCATAAATCCAGCAGTGTTCTCGCGACGCGCCCCTTTACGTCTGTTAATGCCAAATCACTGACCTTGCGGCTGGTCTTGCGCAATCTGATAGCGAGTTGCGAAGCAATCGTAAACAGCAGGTCCGGGAATAGGTCATGCAGGCTTTTTATACGTTCGTAACTAATCTGTGCAATTTCGCATTTTTCCTTGGCCCGCACGAATGCACTCCGTTTGCTGGATTCATCAAACAGGCCAAGCTCACCAAAAAAATCCCCCGGGTTCAGGTAGGCCAATACAATTTCCCGGCCTTTCTTGTCCTCTACCTGCACAGATACCGACCCACTGATGATGTAGTAAAGATCAGCGGACGGATCACCTTCACGTATTATCAACTGTTTGGACGGATAGGTTTTCCGGTGACAGTGTTCAAGAAAACGCTGGATTAAATTGTCTTGCAGTTTTAATGATGGCGCGACCATCGAATCCTCCCCTGTACAGGTGTAAAAACCCGAATATTTACCAATTTTAGTTATCTTTTATTTACTATGTTACTCTTTTTACGCAAAATCAACCATTTGGGGTGTAATAATGAAAGCGAATGTGAATTGGATAGGCGGGGCCGCCTTTGTTGGTGAAACTGCAGGCGGGCACCGGATCCTGATGGACGGTCCTCCCGAGAGCGGCGGCCGGAACCTTGGGCCGAGGCCTATGGAAACACTGCTATTAGGGATGGGTGCATGCAGTTGCTTTGATGTGGTACATATTCTGCAAAAGGCACGGCAGGATATTCAGGATTGCAAACTGGAAATATCGGCAACCCGGGCTGAAACCGATCCTAAAGTATTTACGGAGATACACCTTAATTTTGTCCTTGTCGGCAATGATCTGCAGGACAAACAGGTAGAAAGGGCAATCAAATTATCAGCTGAGAAATATTGTTCCGCGTCGATCATGCTGGGCAAGACTGCAAAAATCACCCACAGTCATATCATCCAAAAACCGGTTAACTAATCTGGAAACGAAGGTCTTGTGCTAATCCACTGAATGGATAAGCAAGCCGGCAGGGCCAGTGACAATTTTCTGTATCAGTGCGGGTAACTTTTTCGTCTCAGTTTTCTGGTATATCCGTTTCAGGTGTGTGCGGGCGGTGTGATAGGATATTCCCAACGTTACCGATATATCCGCAAGGTATGGATTGAATACCAGTTTTGATGCAATTTTTGCCTCGGTCGGTGAGAGTTTATACAGGGTGCGTACCACATCTTCTATCCGGCGCGAGTCATGCACTGTATCGAACAGGAACAGAACGGAGCCATGCATACTATCCACACTGTCTGTCAGACTGGAGGACAATGGAAACAACAGAAAATGCAGTGAATTTGATTCATGCTGGATAGTAAACATGGTACTGGTTTTGTCCCTGACCGATTTAATCAGGTCAGATTTTGTGCGTGAACTGGTACAGACGAGATGCTTGTCCTTGATATGGAGCGGGAATTTATTTCCCAGAATCTTGGTAGCAGACTTGTTGCGATAATAAACCTGCAGTTTCTCGTTGATCATTACTACACCTGAAACCAGATGGTCCAGGGCCTCGGACAATACAGCATATTCGGTATGGTTGTGGGCAAGGGGCGGCTCACTGATCCCGGACGGTTGCTGGTTCTGCTGTTTGTCAGCATCAGATCGTGTCAACGCAATTTCGATATTGACCTTCAGATCCTTGTCCCTGAATGGTTTGTTGATGAAACCATACGGCATTGATTGTTTTGCAGCTTCCAGGGTCTGTTCATCTGAATAGGATGTAACATAGATAACCGGTATACCATACTGGTTCATAATGGTATCGGCCACTTCGATCCCGTTTATGCCTTCACCGAGATTGATATCCATCAGCACGAGGTCCGGGCTTACGTGCTCCAGCAACTGCAAGGTCTCCTCGGCGCTACCGGCGAGACCCGCGATTGCATAACCCAGCTTGACCAGATGCAGTTTTATCAGATTACTGGTGGTCGGACTGTCGTCTACAATAAGGATACTTTTTGAAGACATGATATCTCCGGTTTTTCCCTGGGTTAAAATCCATCAAGCAATAGAATGATACAGATATAACCTGCCGCTTGAGCCAATGATATCCTCTTTTTGAGGTATATCTATGCCGGTTCCGGTTTTACAGCACGTTTAAGATAGAAGTGGATTATGCCGGCGGTAGTTGCAGTCTGTACAATTTCATGTCCGGAGCGTGCGCAATAGGCATGAAAGTCAATGCTTGCGTGGGAGTCCGTTGCCTCTACATATAAAATCTCGCCCGGTTGCATTTTATGCAGCGCAAATTTTGCCTTTAATACAGGCAAGGGACAGTTCAACCCCTTCGCATCAAGGTATTGGTCAT
>JBCKWF010000106.1:0-5445 GCA_038922895.1 Gammaproteobacteria bacterium | reverse complement strand
AAATTATTATATACAACAATACCTCTTACCTGTTGGTAATAGATTAGTTTCCGTTCTTCACGCCAAGACTAACTGATAATTCGACAGTGTCTCTTTGCGTGTACCGGTTTACATAGTAGCTCCACAGCGTTTCTCTTCGGCTATATATGATTGTGATGAATACAGAGGACCCGTATTATTGCGTACCACCAAAGGTACTGATCCCGACCACTCCGGATTGTTCGATCGGTGTGGCCCCCAATGCTAACAACAAATCCACCACGCCCGGGCGCAACACTGTCGAGGCCTGATCCAGACATTGGCAATCGACAATTGCTTTGGTGAGAAAAGCGCTGGCTATACTTAACGGTGTTTGTCCGTAACCATCCAGCGCATTCACATCTGCACTTTGCTCGACCAGATATTTAATTAGTTCTTCTTTTTCGCCGTAATAGGTCGCTAAATGTAGCGGGGTCCAGCCAAACGGTCCCTTGGCATTGACGTCTAACCCTTGAGCAACCAGGAATTTTGCGGTTTCAACCGCCCTGGCATTTTCCCTTACGAGATATTCAGTGTATCTGACATGTTCTGGATCGACACTGGCACCTATCATCATAAACAGGGCGTCGGTTTTATCGTCGGTCGTAAGCAACGGATCGGCTTCGGCATCAATTAGTACCTGCATACTCTCAAGATTACTGGATATAGCCGCTAACAAGAAGGGGGTCGCACCCTGCATGTTTATCCCGGTTCGGACTATGAGTTTTCCTTTTAGATGGTTTAGCCGGGCGTTGGGATCAGCGCCATGCTGCAGCAACACCTTGACAACCTCAACTCCCTTTTTATGGCGCGCCGCCAGGTGCAAGGCCGTATTGCCGCGGCTGTCGACCAGTTCTGTGTTCGCCCCGTTTTCCAGCAGCAAGGAGGCGACTCCGGCAAAGTTACTGGCGCTGGTAACCATCAACGGTGTGTGTAACGTTTTAGGCATAACCTCATTTACGTTGGCGCCGGCCACCAGGATTGCGCGAGTGGATTCCACATCACCCTGCTGGGCTGCGAAAAATAAAGGGGTGAATCCTTCATTGGAATGGGCATTCACATCAGCGCCGTTTTCAATCAACAACGAGACGACATCAGAGTGCTTCTCCGCCGCCGCCCACATCAGTCCCGTCTGTCCACCGCTGGTCTCCCTGGCATTGGGGTCTGCGCCATGAGAGAGCAATAGATGCGCGGCTTCACGTCGACCGCGGTCGGCCGCCGCCATCAGTGGAGTCTCCCCAGACAGCAGGGTAATGTTCGGATTTGCCCCGGCTGCAAGCAGTTTTTCTACGATAGAATCATCTGCATCGCGCGCAGCTATGTACAAAGCGGTAGCGCCATATTTATTTGTGATATTGGTATCTGCACCTTTGCTCAACAGCAGCTCGACCAACTGCAGATCATTGCTATGGACCGCATAGAACAGAGGGGTAGTCCCATCTCCCTGAAGCTGATTGACATCGGCACCTGCTTTTACCAGGTTAATGATAGTGTCCCTGTCGCCGTTTTTAACCGCACCCAACAGACTCGGACTACCTGTGCCTGCATAACTTATGACACCGTATAACACCAATCCAGAAATCATACCCAGCTTGATAACTTGTAACCTCATAACCTGTTCCCTCCTATCTAATTAATCTAAACTGATGGTAAGATCAGCTTGCCTGTGCTGTCACCCAGTCTGTCTACCTCTATGCCCGCCTTGTCCAGCATAGTCAACAACAGGTTTGTCATGGGGATCTCGGGATAACGTACATGTACATCACCCTTGATGCCCGCGACACCTCCTCCAACCAGCAGGAGAGGCAGATCAGTGAACAGATGCAGATTACCGTCGCTCAGCGGACTGCCGTATAACAAGAGGGAGTGATCCAGCAGCGAGCCTTCGCCATCCGCTGTGGACTGCAATTTATCAAGGTAATAGGCCAACAATGTGGTGTGGAATATGTTGACCTGGATGGTCTTTGCTATCTTCGCCGGGTCACCCGAGTGGTGAGTGACTGAGTGATGGGCATCGCCAATACTTATCTCCGGGTAAGCGCGGTTACTCATTTCGTGACCGATCTGGAAAGTACAGACCCTGGTCAAATCGCTCTGCAAGGCAATGACCTGTAGATCCACCATCAACTTAAAGTGGTCTGAAAACTTGTCCGGGATGCCAAGGACCCCATCCAGCTGTGGCAACTCCCTGTCCGGTTGTGACCCGGCCAACTGTATGCGTCGCTCGACATCACGGATAGCCTCCACATATTGTTCAATCTTGCCCGAGTCACTGTGTGACACTTGTTTGCGAAGACGGGCAACATCCATGAGTACCGAATCCAGAATGCTGCTGTTTTCCCGCATACGGGCCCTTCTGACATTTGGGTCTGAGATGCCGCTGTCACCAAACAAACGTTCAAATATTATCCGTGGCCGGTTTTCCATCGGATTGGGTGTGGTCTCATTGCGCCAGGAAATAGTATTATAATAGGCACAGGCGTAGGATGATTCGCAGGAACCGACTGTTTCACCAGATTCTATTCCCACCTCCAGAGAGGCCACCTGGGTTTCTTTCCCAAAATGTCTGGCCGCAATCTGATCTACCGAGATACCCGCCGCCACATCAGCACCCGCAGTCATTTTTGCGTGGGCACCTGTAAGATAGGAGGTACAGGCACGGGGATGGCCGCCACCGACCTCACCTTCGTATTTTCCGGCCTCTTTCTGATCCAGTCCGGACAGAATCAGTATACGGTCACGAAACTTTTCCAGTGGTTGGAGGACCGGCGTATATGCAAATCCGGTTCCTTCAGTTGCGGGTGTCCATTTGTCCATCATGATACCGTTCGGCACGCTGACAAACGCCAATCGTGTTGGTCGTTGCGTTGATGCGGTCGCGCCGAATACCGGCACCATGGCATCCAGGAAGGGTAATGCCAGACTGGCACCAACCCCGCGCAGAAATGTCCGCCGTGGCAGAGATTTATTGAATATCAACATCGGCTGCTCTCCTCATCTGAAAGGGGGTACTGTTTACAATGCCCATAATAATTGAAGACCAACTGTACTTATCCTTCTCGGCATCCGAACGAATTTTTCTGATCACAGGCAAGTCATAATTCTCCACTCCTCGTCCCAAGGCGTAGGTGAGTAGTTTCTCGGTTAAGGTTTCAACAAAAAGGACCTTTTTGCCAAGCAGGACTTCACGTAGTCCCACTGGACCGTCAAAACTCGTTCCGTCAGGTAATACACCGGATGAGTCGATTGGCGTATCGCTATATGTATTCTTGTCTCTCCACCGGCCCAGCCCGTCAAAATTCTCCAGGGCAAACCCTAAAGGATCCATTACCGTGTGACAAACGGCACAGGCAGGATTGGCACGGTGTTTCTCCATACGTTGGCGCATCGTCATCGCCTTGGTGTCATTATCATTCGCAAGTGAAGGAACATTCGGAGGCGGAGGCGGAGGCGGAGTTCCCAGGATTTGTTCCATTATCCATTTGCCACGAATCGTCGGTGCCGTCCGATCCGGATAGGAGGTAACAGTCAGGATACTTCCTTGACCGAGCAGTCCCCTGCGCCGTTCATCCTTCACCGGGATGCGTCGAAACTCGGCACCATAGACCCCCTCGATGCCATAGTGTCGCGCCAGGCGCTCGTTGACATAGGTGTAATCGAAATCCAGTATATCCACTACACTGCGATTTTCACGCAGCATGCTTTCAAATACCAAAGCGGTTTCTTTTTGCAGCGCATCACGCAAGTTCTCATCGAAATTGGGAAACGCCAGGGGGTCCGGGAATACACGCGCCATATTGCGTATATACAGCCACTGACCGGTAAAGTTCGTCATCAGAGATGTGGACCGTGGATCGGCCAACATTCTTTGAACCTGTTTTTCCAGTACACCTGGTTTGCTAAGCTGTTTTTTTTCAGCGAGTGAAAGCAATTCTTCATCCGGGATGCTGCTCCAGAGGAAAAACGACAATCTTGATGCGAGATCCAGATCAGAAATTCGATAGGCCTCACCCGGTTTAACCTTGGCCGGGTCAATTTGCAGGCGGAACAGAAATTCAGGTGAAACCAGTATCCTCTGCAATGCCAACCGGATTCCGCTTTCAAATCCGCCGTCCGCAGTTCCCATCTGGTACAGGTCAAGCAGGGGTGTCAGATCTTCATTTGTCACTGGCCGCCGGTAGGCATTCCGGGCAAGATTCGCAAGTATCTTGCGGGCACAGTTTTTCTCAGACTTTTCTGTTTTACCTGGAGTACAGCTAAATATCTTGTCCCGGCTAGGCGACTCACCAGACCCCTTGATATTGTAAGGCCCGCCAATGGTGATGCTACCTATCCCTTCAAAGAAATCTGATACATCATCTTCCCCCGGTGCGCTGTACTCTGTCAGGATGCCCACCGGCTTGGTTGTGTCCTTCAAAAAGGTTGCCTGCACCGTCCGGGACCCGGCCTTTACCGGGACAGTGACTTCAAGATGCCCGTCTATGGGAGTCTCCTCAGCGCCGCTGGCGGTGGCCGCCGTAAAACCGGGGACGTCTTCTGCCTCAGGAGCACCAGCTTCTATCGTGAATCGCTTGAGTATTTCATTATCAACCAGTACATCAACCTTGCGTTCTTTATCGGGGATAAGAACCTGACCATATCGGCCAGTTTGCAGTTTAACCTTGAACGTGTATTCAGCATCCACCGGGAAGTGATGGCGAATAACGATCCCCCCGCGTGAACCAAAGGGCAGGTCTTCATTCATCCGATCCACTTGCTTCAGCGTATGGGGCACAGTATAAATCTGGAAGGATGGTGATTGCGTTGTGTCCCCAATGGCCAGGCGACTGACCTTGGCAGCAGTAGACAGGTATCTTTCCAGCAGAAACGGCGAGACCGTCAGTACATCTCCGATATTATCAAAGCCATAACCGCTATCATCGGCTGGCAGTAACTCCTTGCTATCAATTTCCAGCGCCAGGAGATCACGTATCACGTTCGCGTATTCCGTGCGGTTAAGCCGGTGCATGGCAGGCCGACCGGGGTTCGGATTGGTCTCGGCCAATCGATCCAGCCCCTTTTCGATATAGTTAACGAAACCCACATAGGTGGCTTCATCCGGGCGCGGCATACCGGCCGGGGGCATCTCACGCCCGCGAAGCTTACGCAACACCTTCTCCCACTGAGGCGCATCACGGCCCAGATCTGCAGGGTCCAGCTGATCCAGCATCAAGCCTGCTGTCTTCAGTGTCTGGTTGTGACAAGTGACACAATACTGTTTCAGGGTATTACGATGAATAGTACCGGACACATCCTGTGCAAAGACATTACCATAGCAAATCGCTAGCAATATCATGCCAAGTCCGGTCAGTAGGAAACGTACTTTTTTGAGCATGTGACCCCCCCTAAAGCTCAATCCAAGTCCCAAATATTTGACCTAAAGTTATC
>JBCKWF010000105.1:0-5591 GCA_038922895.1 Gammaproteobacteria bacterium | reverse complement strand
AGGTAATAGACCGTTGCTGGGCACTTGGAAATGACAATCCGATCGTCTCAATCCATGATGTCGGCGCGGGCGGACTTTCCAATGCCCTGCCCGAACTGGTGTACCAGGGCAACCGTGGTGCGCTGTTTAACATGCGCGAGATTCCGAATGACGACCCAGGTATGTCACCAATGGAACTCTGGTGCAATGAGTCGCAGGAACGCTATGTACTTGCAATCAGGCCGGATGCAATCGACACGTTTTCGGCATTATGCCTGCGCGAACGCGCACCCTTTGCTGTGCTGGGTGTAGCCGATGATACCGGCCAGTTACAACTGCATGATCCGGTATTTAATAACAAACCAATAGACATGCCGTTGAATATACTGCTGGGCAAACCTCCGCGCATGAGCCGGAACGTCAAACGTACGCAATTCCATGCTAAACCGCTACAACTGGCCAATATATCATTACCGGAAGCGGTACGGCGTTTGTTGCAGCTACCGGCCATTGCCGATAAACGCTTCCTTATCACAATAGGCGATCGCAGTGTGTCCGGACTGGTCGTGCGCGATCAAATGATCGGTCCGTGGCAGTGTCCGGTTGCCGATTGTGCCGTCACTGCCAGTTCATACGATGCCTGGGTTGGTGAGGCAATGGCCATCGGGGAACGGACCCCGGTTGCTGTCCTGAATGCACCCGCCTCAGGCCGGCTCGCCCTAGCGGAGGCAATCACGAATATCTCTGCTGCAAGGATCCTGAAGATCAATGATATCGCATTCTCTGCAAACTGGATGGCCGCCTGTGGCCAGGCTGGAGAAGACGCAAAACTGTACGATACGGTCAATGCGGTGGCCGCACTGGCCAGGGCATTAAATATTTCTATCCCGGTCGGCAAGGACTCGCTGTCAATGAATACGATCTGGAAAGACGGTGCAGAACTAAAACAGGTGTATGCACCGATGTCGGTCAATATCACAGCATTTGCGCCGGTTGCGGACATACGCAAGATCCTGACACCGCAGTTGCAGGCACGTGTGGATACCTGTCTGTTATTAATCGATCTTTCCGGCAAACGTAACCGCCTGGGCGGTTCCTGCCTTGCACAGGTATTCAATCAGTTCGGTGAACATACCGCTGATCTGGACAACCCTGCCCTGCTCGCAGGTTTCTTCCAGACCATCCAGTTACTGAATGAAATGGACATGGTCCTGGCCTATCACGATCGTTCTGATGGCGGCCTGTTTGTGACTGTTTGTGAAATGGCGTTCGCATCACATCAGGGTGTGGATATCCAGCTGCAAACCGACTCCACGGAAATATTCGCGCAATTATTCAGCGAGGAACCCGGCGCAGTCATCCAGATTGCCAACCAACACAGGGACAGTGTCATTCAGGCATTTATAAATGCAGGACTGACGCATGAACACCTGCAGTTTATAGGCGAACTGAATGATCAGAGAAACATCACTGTCTACAATAATAAAAGTGATATCTATACAGAATCTTTGGCCAAGCTGCACAAGCTGTGGTCGTCCACCTCGAACACTATCCAGTTACTGCGCGACAATCCGGACTGCGCCAGGGAAGAACTGGAAGCCATACTCGACATGGATGATCCGGGCCTGTTTATTTCTGTGCCCGCCCAACAGTCAGGCAAGTCGGGCGCAGTCATTAATAACGGTGCCCGCCCCCGCATCGCCATACTGAGGGAACAAGGTGTCAACGGCCAGGTAGAAATGGCAGCCGCCTTTACCCGGGCCGGATTCGATTGCGTCGACGTACACACGAATGACCTGATCAGCAATACTGTGTCACTCAACAGCTTCCACGGCTTTGTTGCCTGCGGCGGTTTTTCTTACGGTGATGTACTGGGTGCCGGCGGCGGATGGGCAAAATCGATCCTGTTTAATTCTGCACTGCGTGACAGTTTCCAGCAGTTTTTTGCCCGCACAGACACATTTGGTCTTGGGGTGTGCAATGGCTGTCAGATGCTTTCTCAAATGCGAGAACTGATCCCGGGCGCTGAACACTGGCCCGATTTCGTCAGAAACCGATCTGAGCAGTTCGAGGCACGTCTCAGCATGGTCGAAATCATGCCGTCACCTTCCATATTTACCAACGGGATGGAGGGCGCGTTTGTCCCTATCGTTGTCTCCCATGGGGAGGGCAGGACCCGTTTCAGGCCGGGACAACAACCCGGTCTATCCTTGCCATTTATGCGTTTTACTGACAATTACGGCAAACCCAGCGAACACTACCCTGCTAATCCGAATGGATCTGCAGACGGATTGACCGCATTTACCACTACCAATGGCCGGTTTTCCATCATAATGCCGCATCCCGAACGGGTATTCCTGACCCGTCAGCTTTCATGGGCGCCTTCTAACTGGTCGCATGAAGAATCTCCCTGGATGCGGATGTTCCAGAATGCAAGAAAGTGGGTAAAATAGTACGAATGAACTGAAGTACTGATATGCTGTCCCACATAAATAGAGCGTATGGAGGATAGTTCAAATGCTTATCAAGGGTTCTATTGATATCAAACCATCTGAAATTACCAGCAAGTCTGATTATCTTTCCCGCCGGAAATTCATCCGGCAGTCTCTCGGTGCAGGTATGGTCGGCGCCGCGATCAACAGCGGTCTACTACTTCATTCCGCTGCAGCGCAAGCCGGGGTGAAACTGGAGAACGTCAGTAAAAGCCCTCTCTCTACCAGCGGTGAAGAACTGACCCCGTACACTGATGTCACCACTTACAATAATTTTTACGAATTTGGTAGCAACAAAGAGGACCCTGCTGCAAACTCCGGCAAGTTCAAACCAAAACCCTGGTCTGTCACTATCGAGGGAGAATGCAACAAGCCAGGGACCTATAGCCTGGAAGACCTGGTCAAGCCACATAAACTTGAAGAAAGGATCTACCGGCTACGCTGTGTCGAGGCCTGGTCGATGGTCATCCCCTGGGTCGGGATCCCGCTGGCGGACATATTGAAACAGTTTGAACCGAATTCAGACGCCAAATATGTGGCCTTTACCACTGTCTCACGGCCAGCCGAGATGCCGGGTCAACGCTATGATGTCCTTGATTGGCCGTATGTCGAGGGGCTCCGGATCGACGAGGCCATGCACCCATTGACGATACTGGCAGTTGGCTTGTACGGTGAGGAACTGCCCAACCCGAATGGCGCCCCGCTCAGACTGGTGGTCCCTTGGAAGTATGGTTTCAAGAGTATCAAATCGATCGTCAAGATCCGTTTCACTGGCAGACAGCCAGCTACTTCCTGGAATCTTTCTGCACCGGGGGAGTACGGCTTTTATTCCAATGTTAATCCTGAAGTGGACCACCCGCGCTGGAATCAGGCCAAGGAACGGCGTATCGGTAAATTTCTGAAGCAGGATACTCTCATGTTCAACGGATATGCCGATCAGGTGGCGTCCATGTACACAGACATGAATCTGAACAGGAATTTCTGAGCGTATAGCACAGAGGTGATGATAAAATGCTGATTAAACAAGCTGACAAAATCAAACCCTCGGAAATAACCAGCAAGTCTGATTACCTCTCACGCCGCAGTTTCATCAAATCAGCCGTACATGCCGGAATGGCAGGCGCCGCTGTCAACACCGGTCTGATGTTTTGTTCTACATCTGCCCTTGCCGCCCCGCTGGAAAACGTGATCAAAAATCCGTTATTTAGTACCGACGAGGAATTAACCGACCTTGAATCGATTAGCACCTACAATAATTTCCTGGAATTCGGTAACAAAAAGGAAGATGCCTCGGAAAAAGCTGCGAATTTCAAGATACGTCCCTGGACAATCACCGTTGAGGGTGAATGCGACAAACCCGGTATCTATGACATAGAGGATATCGTAAAACCGTACCAACTCGAGGAACGGATCTATCGCTTGCGCTGCATCGAGGGCTGGTCAATGGTGATCCCGTGGATTGGATTCCCGCTCAGCGATGTCCTGAAACGGTTCGAACCTAACTCAAACGCAAAGTTCGTGACGTTCACTACTGTTTATCGCCCTGAAGAAATGCCAGGCCAGATAAAAAACAAAAACGTGAAGTGGCCCTACATGGAAGCGCTCCGTATCGACGAGGCCATGCACCCATTGACTATCCTGGCCGTTGGCCTGTACGGCGAGGATCTGTTGAACCAGAACGGCGCGCCGATCAGATTGATCGTGCCATGGAAATATGGAATCAAGGGCCCTAAATCCATTGTCAAAATCAGTTTTGTCAGTGAACAACCCCAGACTATCTGGACCTTGTTAGATCCTAAAGAGTTCGGGTTTTATTCGAATGTTAATCCGGAGGTGGACCATCCGCGCTGGAGTCAACGCAAGGAACGCCGCATTGGAGTTTTCATGAAGCAGGACACGCCGATGTTTAACGGATATGCCGACCAGGTTGCCTCCATGTATACTGGCATGGATCTGAAAATAAATTTCTAAAGATGTTGCATGAAGGCCTATTACAAACCGGCAGTATTCATACTGTCACTGATCCCGTTTGCCATGCTCATCTATTATGTATTTACGGGGCAACTGACAGCCAACCCAATCGAATTTATCACTCATCATACCGGTGACTGGGCACTCTACTTTTTACTGATTACCTTGAGCATCACCCCGCTGCGGATAATCACCGGGACCAATGCGTTTACCCGTTACCGGAGAATGCTGGGACTGTTTGCATTCTTTTATGCCTGTTTGCATGTTACAACCTATTTTGTACTTGACCAGTTTTTTGATTTCCAGGCAATACTTGATGACATCGTAAAACGACCCTACATCACGGTAGGGTTTACAGCATTTGTCCTGTTGGTACCTCTGGCGATTACATCAACCCAGAAAATGGTCATCAGACTCGGTAACCGTTGGCGTCAGCTACACTCAATGATTTATCTGATCACAGGCCTGGCTATATTGCATTATTACTGGCTGGTAAAGGCAGATACGCGCACACCCCTTACATTGGCCCTGATCTTTACTGTGTTGTTGCTCTTGCGTCTGAAATGGGTAAAACAGGCAAGAACTGCCCTGTTTTCCCCCAAGTGACAGGCTTCGAACCCGAGGGTTACAGGTTCAAGTCCTGTCAGGCGCGTCAGTTCATCATTTACGAGTTCGCCAAAACTCTGGTCGGCGGTCGGTGCATGTGTGCTATTGCCAGAATCAAAATTTCGGAGCTCGTAGCCTCGTAGATAAGACCATATGGAACCCGTTGTGTCCTGCAACGACGGATATTCCCGCTTAATGGAGCCCACGCGTCCGGGTATTGTTTTATTCATTACAACTGATTCGAAAACTTCATCCCGGAACTGTTTTCCAAGTCCAACGTGCTGACTTTCATAATGTGCAACCGCTTCACGTAATTCTGTCCTGGCTGGCCGAAGAAATCTGACGTTCAAGTCCGACCAAGTTCAGCAAATACTTCGTCAGCGGTGTATGACTCCATATCTTCGCGACGATATGCTGCCAAACGATCTTCCGCTTCTTTTGTCCAGAGCTTGTCGAGATCGGGATCAGGTCTGTCCATACTTGACAACAATTCCTCAATTAATGAGGCGCGTTCCATCGTGGGGAGCTTCATCGCTTCCTGGA
>JBCKWF010000104.1:0-5756 GCA_038922895.1 Gammaproteobacteria bacterium | reverse complement strand
CGTGCCGCCTATAGTGACGTTGATTCTGGTGATTTTGATTTTGGCGGGCAGGACGGTGGTGGCCTTGACGATCTGAATGAAGATTCCTCTGATGGTTTCTATGTAGATGCGCTTTTTAGATCACAACTTGCCAGCTGGCTGGAATTGAGCGGTGATGCACGTTATAACGACCTTGAGGCGGATGATTCCTTCTCCTTTATCGGGAACGCCCTGTTTGAAATGACCCCTAACTGGGGGATAAATCTGGAAGTGAATGCAGGCGAGGACAATTCGCTGGTTATGTTGGGTGTTCGCTTCTCATTTGGCAGTTAATTAACTAGATAATGCTGTAACCGGCATTATTGACAGCGCGGGGTCTCATGGATGAGGCCCCGCATGATTTAGAGATCATCCTTTTATCCCCTCGACATCCTGTGGGTCGCATGCACAGGCATAAGCTCGTAAGTAATCGCTCTTTTCTGACTTCTTTTATCTGACAGCATTTAATTAATATCCGGAATTTATCGGATGGGATGGTTATAATTTGTGTAGACAGGGTACGCAGCATAATCTATCCATTTTATAAACTATGTAAGAGGCCATTATGAGTAAATATCAAATCGCTGTTATCGTCGGGAGCCTGCGCAAGGACTCATTCAATCGCAAACTTGCCAGTGCTATTGTAAAACTGGCCCCTCCGGTGTTTTCATTCAAACAGGTGCAAATTGGGGACTTACCGCTATACAACCAGGATGATGATGCAAACCAGGCCGAGTCCGTCAAACGGCTGAAGAATGAAATCAAGAATGCCCAGGGCCTGCTGTTTGTTACGCCTGAATACAATCGTTCTATCCCCGGCGTGCTGAAGAACGCGATCGATCACGCCTCACGCCCGTATGGCCAGAGCGCATGGGCAGGCAAACCCGCAGGTGTGATTGGGGTATCGGTAGGTGCCATAGGCTCAGCTCTGGCACAACAACACCTGCGAAATATCCTCGCCTATCTCGACGTGCCGGTACTGGGTCAGCCCGAAGCATTTATTCATGCGAAGGATGGATTGTTTGACACGGACGGCAACATTGGTACTGACAGTAAAAAGTTCCTGCAGACCTGGATGGACAAATATGTTGCCTGGGTGAAAGGGCATACTGCCTGAGGCGGTATGGATCTACTTCCAGATAGTGATCGAATAGCTGCCGATATCTCAGCTTACCGCATTAATCAGCGCATCTGCCGCGTTAGCGGCACCATCGGTTTTTGTTAATTCTTCTTTAACAGTGCGTGCCATCGCGAAATAGCCGGGGTGTCTGAACAGCATGTCAAGTTCAGAAGCGAGTCGTTGCACGGTTACCTTTCTGAAGGGCAGAGTTCGCGATAGACCAAGGGCCTGTGAGCGATGTGCATTGTCGGGTTGATCGAATGCGACAGGGACGATCAGTTGGGGACGGCCTGCTCGCATTGCCTGTGCCAGTGTACCAATACCAGCTTGATGTACGATAACTGAAGCACGCGGAAACACGCTGGAATAGGGCAGATAAGCAAAAGCCTTGACTCCCTCAGGCAATCTTTCCGGCATTGCCGGGCCGGTGATCAGAATAGCGCGTAGTCCGAGTTGTTGCACAGTGGCCGCCGCTTTCTCCCAGAAGTCTCCGGCCACCCATACCGCCGATGACCCGAGTGCAAATACAACCGGAGCGTCGCCTGCGGACAGGAATTGCTCCAGTTCGTCAGTGCTTCTATCGTCCTGTGCAAAGCCATCAAACAGAGGACTGCCACAGACGCGGGTATTTGCAGGCCAGTCCGGTTGCGGTTGTGCAAGTTGAGGATCAAACAATGCCAGATTCAGCAGTGGAGAGAACTGGCCCTCGAACAATGCCAACTGCTTCGACTGGGCAAAGCCCATCTCACGCCGAAAATCCCTCAACGGCACCTCCCAGCTTCGTACACTCTGCTTCATCAGGCTGAACAGTAAACAGTATGGTGTTGGCCCGAAGCTGCGCAGCTTTCGCAACCAGGGTGCGGCGGGTATCACTGGCGGATCGTAGCAAGACATGAAACTCATTGGCGACAGTACCGTTGAGACCCAGGGCAACCCGCGGCGTTCGGCAACCAGCGGCAGTGTTACTGTGAGCGGGTGAGAGATCAGCAAGTCTGCACCTTTTGCTGCCTGCAGCAACTGGTCGTAGACAGGTCGCAGATAGGGCATGACCAGACAGCGCACCAGGTATTCCGGTCCACGCCGCACATCAAATAATCCGGCCAGCAAGGTCTGGCGGTCGCCCAGTTCATCCATGCCTGGGTAAATCGTGACAAATTCAATGCCAGCTGTTTCCACCGCTGCACGATGATCTTCCGGGGTAGCAATGACGGCTTCGTGACCACGATCGATCAAGACCCTGGCCACTGCTATATAAGGATGCAGATCGCCAAGTGATCCCACAGTTGCGAAAAGAAAGCGGCCCATGATTGATGAGATATTTATTAAGGGGTATTAAGCTAATTTAATACAAAAATTCACCACATTTCTGATGTTTGTCGGCAAACAACATGGTAAGGCCGAGGAGGCAATGAATTTCTATATCTCCCTGTCCGATAAGTCAGATGTAACAGGTGTTATCAAGAGCGCGGGCCTCAGAAGGAGGCCCGCTCGGGTCTAAGCTCAGTCACATTCAGGACAGGTCTACTTCTGCTTCCAGCCCCCGCTGGTGTCCTGAAAATACCAGCCGGCAGGTGCATTGGCGATCCAACGCCGGGCGAAGGTACTGCGAATCTGGTCCTCCCACTCAGGATGACCATTCACATTTGCGATTTCAGTATAAAGCGCGTTGCGATCCTGATTTTCGCCGGCGACCAGTTGATTGACGACATTTCTGTCCTTGATAGAGACGGATCCAGGATCACGCACTGTAATCAGTCCTTTGCTGTCCATACCGACTGCGCCGTTCGCGTAGAAAGATTCGAGCTGGGAGTGACGTTGTGTCATTGATGCCTTGAGCTGGTTGATAGCAGGTGAGGAGACATCTATGTCGGCTTCCTGTGCATATGCTGCGGGAACCAGAAGTTCCAGCAAACGGATGCCAACGCCTTTTTGCGGTGAAATTTCATTCGATGATCGATCATTCGAGTCCGCGGGTACTGGCGGTTGCGCATCCTCGAGCTTGTCACCGTAGATTTCCTTGATAATGCGGTCTGCAGCCTGTTCAGCTGCAGCAGCAGGGAAATACACATTCACAGTTACGCAACCGGTGATAAGGATAGTAAGTGTTAGTAACCTGATACGTGTATGTGTCATGGTCGTTCTCCGTTGTGTTGCAGTTTGATTTTTGAATTTTCCCGTAGCATTCCAATACTCAGATTCGCGAACCGGTATGGCTCATAAACTATAGTTTAATTGATTTCAGGCCGGTTAGTAGTGATACTTTTCAGACCTTCAACCAGTGTTTTCCACTCAATCGAATGTCCGGTACCTTTGACTTCAATCCAGGGTGGTATTAGTCCGCCGCGTGAAACGATGGTAAAACCTTCAGATGTGGCGTCGACACCACCCATTTGACACGAACCATTATACAAGCGGCAGCTTAAGCCCATACGTCCGTAAGAGTAATTCTTGAATACGCGCAGAAATCCACTGGATAATGACCCACCCGCGCCACCACCGATATATCCCAGGTTATCCACCGCCTTTTGACTGATGCGATGTCGGGTCGGATCATCATCTGGTGTAGCCAGTTCCGCTTCAAAATACACCGGCTCCCATGCCTGTAATTCCAGTTTGTGTACCTTCCCGCTCAGATGGCCCTGGATTTGTCCAAAGGTAAAACGATTGGTCAGCAGTTCCAGATCCAGCATATGAATATCGATATCTGCATACAGTGTTGGTACGAGCCCGAACAAATTATCTATACGCAGATTACGGACGTAGACATTGCCATCGAACAGTCCCAGATTTATCTGGCCGTCTACCACGAGCATGCCGCGATTGAAGCTAAGTCCTTCAATAGCTGCAGTCAGGTCACCGGACATGATCGGCCAACCCATTGCCCCGGTAAAATCGGCCATGGATACCGAGGTCAAGGCACCATCGAGTGTAATGGTCATGTCTGCCTCGCCCGGATTAATAATGCTGAGAGAATTAATCTGCAACTGCCCGTCAAGCACGGGTAGATCTTCCCAGCTCACTATACTGACCGTTTGTTCACTGGACTCAAGCGCCAGTTTGCCCGCACCCAGAGTCAGCCGGTAAAGCCCGGCCCCATCCCATACCAAGCTGGATTCTACCGGCGCTGTTGCATCGGTTACCCGGAATGTGCCATTCAGCCCGGTAATATTAAACCGGCCGTTTTTATCCCTGGTGACTATATCGGTAAACTGCAGATCCAGCCGGGTAAAACCGGTCGTGTTCATCCGTGCGGTGGTTTCAAATGAACCTGTCGTTTCAAGACTATTAAACTTGGTGTCCAGCAGGAATGGCTGTAGATAAGTCGTATAAAACTCCCCGGCATGGTGCACAGACAGGCCAACTTCCGCACTATGAATAGTAAATTTTTCTTTCCAGTCAGCCTCCCCTTGTATATGCGCTATCATGACGCCGGGATGGTCGATATCCAGCTGGTGCATCTCGACCTGTTGTCGTATGCGATCAAGATCCATATCAATGGCAAAACTCAGAGGCTGCTCCGTTATTTCAAACGCGAGACCTGGACGAATATTACCTACATTGATGCCAGAATCAATAAACAGGGAGCCACTCTCAAGTTTGCCATCTAATTTGATGTGCCATCCCTCCACTGCCTTCATATCAAAACTCACTTCGCCGGAAAGATTTTCAGCGGCATTGGGACCAATGAAACTGATCGTGTGTGTATGGATGATACCCTCTACATTCTGTAAACCAGCAGGGTTGCCTGCTATCCTGATATCGACATCAACAGCACCGCTTTCGTTGGAGTAGTCCGCAGGCCAGAGGGCAAACGCATCGGCAAACTTGTGTAGTGACGGGAGGCCCAGATCACTGGCTTGAAAGTCCACAGTCCAGTCACCAGCAGCGAATGCCAGACTACCGGTAATTTTTCCTGTACCGATTGTAATTTCCGGGAATGTTATCTGGCCTGTACTGCCATCGAGCTGGTAATTCATGGTAACCCGGCCGCTGAGATTTCCAAACTGTTGATGCAACGCATGATATGTACCCTCGCCACAGCTCATCATGGTCGTGGTCAGGCGCCCGGCCTCGCATCTGATCTCGAACTGTTCGACAACCAGCGAGGCAGACAGGGACACCTTTGCAGCAGTAACAATCAATGCAACTGAATCCCCGTTGCTGATGTCCGCTACTATGGAAACATCCTCTGCAGTAATGTTGTGAAACTCTATACGGCCCAGTGTCAATGACAGATTATTGACAGCAAATGTCACTATTGGGGTCAGCCAGATCAGTACAACGATGATCAGAAATAAAAATTGCCCTGCTTGCGCATGGGCAGGACTAGGCAGATTTCTGGATCCGATTCGCATAAGCTAATTCTACGCCTGAATTGAAACCTGCATGCGGAACAATTTAACAGGCTGGCACCTTGTTTTTGAACTGATATTTCGGTCCGTCAAGGATGCCGGCTTTGAACAAGTGGTAAGGTATTGCTATTTGTGTGCGATGGGTGTTTTCGTGAACAGGTATTTCTTCATTTGTTCTGATAACACCGGGTCGTTTCTGCGGATCCACTCCAGTAGCATTACTGCATGTTCCTTTTCTTCATCACGATTGTGTACCAGTATTGCTT
>JBCKWF010000103.1:0-5813 GCA_038922895.1 Gammaproteobacteria bacterium | reverse complement strand
AACATGCGATCACCGCATACTGGTTATCATAAAATGATCTGGGCCACGGCACCACTTGACGATGGACACTGGGACAAAGATATTTCAAAGGCAAGGGAGTTACTGGTTGCTAATGAATTCCGTACTAAAAATCCCGGGATCCCGATCCGGGTACTACTGTTCGATGTCCCCATGACCCACAACGGGCACATGGAGAAACCGCGCGAGTTGGCTGGCGGATTGTTGGCAGCACTGAAATGGCTGGTTATGCCATAGTTAGATGTGCAGCGTAGAGAAACCCTTACTTCTGACTCATTCTGTTACCGTATAGAGTGCCGCTTAAAAGAGAAACCCCGCTACCTCCCGGAAAGCGGGGTTGATATTAAGCGCCTGGCACACAGGGTACAAACTTAGAGATTTACCCTGCTAGAAGCTGTACTCCAGCCGGGCACCATATGCCCTGAAGCTGGACGGACTCATCGTGCTTGTCACCAGACCGGTACTGACAATGTCGAATTCCGGGTGGTAGGTTTCCCTGTCCTGCAGGATATTGCGGACAAAACCTACAACACGCCATTGCTCGTCCTGGGGGCCGAAACCGATCGAAACGTTCATATCTCCATGCTTGTCCCACTTTACCGTTGCGGCGGGATCATTCGACCTGCCGCTCCTGCTGCCATCGGAGATAAAGCCCCTGACATCCAGGAACCAGGAGTAATTATCCATGAACGGACGTTTATAATTTGCACCTAGTGCGAATTTCCAGCTTGGGGTGTCCGGCGGTTCCACGCCTGTACGGGAGATGGTATTAACTGGATATGGCAAACCATCCGTACCAAGGAGACCATCTACCAGTCGACAACCACCAGATTCGAAAAATTCCTCGGGGATATTGGCCCTGGCCGGCAAACCCGCCCTGCGGCCCGCTGCGATGATGTTTAAAAGGGTGTTCGCGGCGGTGACTTCTGCTGCAGTCCGGTTTTCCATGGACCCGCCCTGTGCAACCGGTGTTGTGGCGTCAATGGCGGTTGCAACCTGGGTGTTTATCGAACAGCCGTCACCCTCAAACGAATTAAATACACCATCGAGGAAGGTCCCGGCCAGATTCACAGTCAGGTTTTCTGTCGCTGCGGCCTGTATTGCGAACTCGATACCATCGACCTGTTGTTCACCGGCATTCAGGCTGACCGAAGTCTGTCCGGCCACGTTGTTCGCAGGTGCTGCCCCTATCGTCTGCAGATCACTGAACGTATTCCTGAAAACGGTTATATCATAGCGAATACGACTGTCGAATAACATGCCCTTCGCCCCAACTTCCCAACCTTCGACGTACTCGGGAGAAAAATCGAGTTCATCAAAGGTGTCCGGCAGTGTACCCTGGGCGGTGTCGGTAACCGGCCCCTTGAATGATTCCACAAACTTGCCATAGATAGTGTGACCACCCCCCAATGCATTCGGGGTAAAACTGAGGACGAACTGGTTGGAATAATTATCTGCCTTTTGATTTGCGTCCCACGGTCCTGTCTGATTCGAATAGAGCGGTGCCGTCAGACCGACCGCCGGGACCCCACCGTTCCTGTAGTTGAGTGGGACCCCGGTACGCCCACCACCTGCATCATTCCAGAAGTTGCTTGTCCAGAGATTGTTCATGTCAGCACCGGCAAGTAACAGCTGTGGCTTATCAACCCTGACAAGCCTGTCTGCCCTGAAACCAGGAGATGCAGAACCACCTCTCCCTGTTATCGGATCAACCGTCGTTGGTGTCAGCAGGAAAGGACTGACCCGTTTGAAATGGGGGTCAGCAGTACAGGTCGCCGGATTCGCATTGGTTCCCGCAGAGTCGCAGGGAATTTCATCAAAGATAAACGCCGCACCCCAACCCCAGACATGGACATCTTTTTCCACATCGGTATAGCGTCCACCGGCCGAGAAGGAGAGTTGTTTATCCATAAGATTGAAGGTCAGGTTCCAGGAGCCTGAAGTCCATTGCGAATCTTCCCAGCCTGAATTGAAACGCATCGGGCGGCGTATTGAACCCGACTCACCATTGCCATTCATAAAGTCAAGATAGCCGCGCTGTATAAATGCCTGTGTCATGAATCCAAGGTTGACCCCGCCGGGGACGTCCCATCCCATGTCATAACCCTCGGCTGGTGAGTCCAACTGAAACATCTGACTCCACTGATCATAGTCTTCAAACTTTGGCTGATGCCCCAGTAAAAACGGGCTAAGGACGAAATCCCTCGCGGCCTGACGGTCAGATTTTACCCATCCCGTCTGGGAGGTCAGGTTGATGCCGTTCTCAAACTCATAGTTGATATCGAGAACACTATTGTAGGCGTTGATATTGTCCTTGCCATCGGTACCACCCATATCGACTCCACCTGTACCATCTCCGACACCACCATCGGTCGTATAAAACGCCTGAAAAACTCCACGGCCATCAACGGAACCATCGGTAAGCAAGTTACTGTTTTGGCTGGAGTTGACATTCGCAGGCGGTACCCGATATGGCCCACCTCGGCTAAATGCAAGGTCTCCCTTGAAGCAATCCTTTGCAGCTGTTACTTCAGGCTGGATTATCCCTGTAAAATCTCCAATACCAAACGGCGGCGGTGCAAACACAGAGCGTTCGTTACCGAATTGGCTCGCAAGCGCTTCGTTCTCGACAATATTGGGGGGGAAAATAGGGGTGTTTCCGAACCCGCCCAAGGGTGCGCCAGTCAAACAGCCCAAGGTAATCTCGCTGCCGTTTCTCTGCTTTGATGCATCGAATTTGGCAAAAACAGTAAGCTGTTCTGTAGGCGTCCACTCCAGTGCAAGGCGGCCTCCCAAGTGGTTGAATTTGGGTAATTTCTCACCCGGATTGTAACGATTTTCTACCACACCATCACTGGTCTCATAGGTCCCGGCAAATCGCATGCCCACTGTGTCTGTTACTGGACCACCAACTGCGCCAGTTAATTCTTTTTGAGCATTGTTACCTACTACTGCAGAAACATCACCACCCCACTCATCTGAGGGTCTTTCACTCTGGATATTGAACGCGCCTGCAGTTGCATTCATACCAAAATAGAGCGGCTGGGGTCCCTTAAGGACCTCTATACTACCCACATCCAGAAACGCAGTTTTGACCATCGACATACGGCCGAAGTAAACGCCATCGAGAAACACAGGTGCTGCCGATTCCAGTGTCAACGAGTTTCCTCGTGTCGAGAAACTGCGTATGGCCACGTTTTGTTCCTGCACACCACTACTGATCACTACCGATGGCGTGAATTTAGCCAAGTCGTCCAGGTTTCTATAACCCTGCATTTTGAGGTCCGCACCGGTGTAAGTCTCAATGGAAATCGGGACTTCCTGCAGTGACTGCTCCCGGCGTTGTGCCGTGACCACTATCTCTTCCAGTTGAATACCTTGAGCCAGAGTAGGCGCAGTTGGGAACAGAATTCCTATTGTTGTAACCGCGATTAAAACAGCAGGAAAATTCAGCTTCTTATACACGAGTTTCGAATTCATTCTTACCTCCCCACTTCAAAGTAGTAAAAAAATTAGATCTGAATTGCAGACACTAACTCAAATTGATACACCCCATGATTATGCCATTCTTAGAATATATATACATCCTTGTCAAGAAATATGCATGAATCGCTTGCAATTTTAGGTCGCGTGACGCTTGCGGTAATTGTCAATCTAGTTGTCGCCTGAATGCTTGCTCTCATGCTGCCATATTAAGCGCCAAATATCCCTCCTTTGGTTCATTGGTTTCGGTGATGTGTTGATCTGGATTCAGGTGAACCACGCGGATGGGCTGCCAATTCCGAGTAGCGCCGCTCCAACGTTCTGGATGCCTTTGTTTCGCCGTCTCATAGACGGTGACACGCTGCTGTAGCAACGCGGTATCGAGGCCCTCATGGCGCTGTGCTGGGGTAACGAAGCTGATGGCGCTGTGGCGATGCTCATGGTTGTACCATTGGACAAACATGCCAACCCACTGCCTGGCGGAAAGGAGACTTTCAAACGCCTGACGCGGATAGGCTGGTCGGTATTTCAAGGTCTTGAATAGCGATTCCGAAAAGGGATTGTCGTTGCTGACCTCCGGGCGACTAAACGAGGGCGTCACGCCCAGCGCTTGCAAGGTGGTCAGCATGGTGGCGCCTTTCATCGGGCTGCCATTGTCAGAATGCAGCACCACTTGATTCGGCGCAATGGATTCTCGTGCACAAATATCGCACATGACTTCGCCAGCCAGGTCACTACTTTCAGCATCATAAATCTGCCAGCCAACGATTTTTCGGTAAAAAAAATATCCATGCTCAAGTACAGGTAAAAATAGATGCCCTTGATCTGCGTCGGCAGATACGTGATGTCCCAACTGAACAATTGGTTGGACGCCGTGGCGCAGCGCGCGCGGCTTGTGACGCGGTTGCGCGGGACGCTCTGCACTACGATGCTTTAGCTGATTCTCTGCTTTCAGCACACGGTAAATGGTAGATTCAGAAGCGATGTATTGCCCACGATCAGCCAGTAGAGGCACGATTTGACTCGGCGGCAGGCTGCCGAATTCGTCTGAATTCACGACTACCAGAAGACGTTCACGCTCCAGCACACTGAGCCTGTTTTTCGGCGTCTGCTCCCGCATGGGTCGTTGATCGCCGCGTGGTTGGTCACGCTTCCAGCGCTGCAGGGTGCGTTCGCTGAGAGTGATGGCCGCACAGGCACGATCCTGGCGCCCGCCCGCAACAATGGCTTCCGCCACCAGCGTTATGACTTGGCCTCGCTCTACGAGGGAGGTCATTTGGCCTCGTCCTCCCAGAGCGCGCGGAACTTTTTTTGCAAAATCAACAACGCAACCGCCTCCGCCAATGCCTTCTCTTTACGCACTAATTCACGCTTGAGCTGCTCATTCTCATCTTTTAATACCCGAATTTCCCGCGTGCCTGGCGCTGCCTTTCCCTCCGCACAAAAAGCCGTTTTCCAGCGGGTCAGGTGATGAGCAAATAATCCATGTTCACGACACCACGCCTGCAAGGCTTCGCCTGACAAGCCATGGGTTTCATGAAGTGCTTCCAGTTGTTCCTCAGCATTCCAATCCTGCGGACGCTTCTCTTTTGTCGCCGATCCACCGAGCGTGCCCACTACTTTCCTTTTCATCCAATTTTTTACCGTATGGCAATTGACGTTCAGTTCTTCCGCGACCGACTGCACCGTCCGGTCGTCACGCGAATATACCTTGACCAACGCTTGCTCAATAAATGCTTCTGAATAACGTGTTCCCATTGTTGCCTTCACTCCTAAAAGTTAAATTCTGGAGGCGACAACTAGTCTGACACTGGGGGCTGGCAGGGAAGTAAGCGGTAGAGCGACGCACGACTACATGGATGCAGGAGGTAGAAATGAGGCTCTTGCTACCATGGACGCTCAGACATATAACCCAGTGGAAGAATATCCTGCCATTTAACACCTACTGATTAACGACAAACATATTCATCAGCTGATTAACTGGTGTTTGCTCAAAAGATTCCTGTGTACTGCAAATCTGAAGAATATGTTCGGCATTATTCTGATTGAGCCGACCGCGCAGGTAACGTTCAAATTTTTCTTTCAGCAACGGAATGCCCTCACCTCGACGGCGCCGATGACCGACCGGATAATCAACAGATCCCTGAATACTGCTGCCATCACTAAAAATGATTTGGATGGCATTACCAATGGCGCGTTTATCAGCTTCAAGATATTCATGGGTAAATCGTTCATTTACCGCGACTTTCATTTTATTGCGCAGTTGCTCAATACGATAATCAGTAGCTATATTATCTTCATAGTCTTCTGCA
>JBCKWF010000102.1:0-5828 GCA_038922895.1 Gammaproteobacteria bacterium | reverse complement strand
CGCTTGCGCCGCTACGTCCGCATTGAGTCCCAAGGTGGCTGCCATGGCAATAATGGCACCGCCGATAACCTGATGCCTCTGTCTATTACGAATCATTATAAAATCCCCCGAATCTGAATTTATAGTTAGTCTTTAGTCTTAAATTATTATAACGGATAACGAATAGGAAATTCAACCACCCCAATGTGTCAACGCTAAATAGAAATGTCCCCTTTCTTCTGCGCCACTCCTGTTACAGGGTAGCGTTATGCCCCTCGGGGGCGGACTTGCCGTCGGGGTACGGCCACAATGCACAGATAATGCCGGGGAGAACGGACAGACCTGCGTCTCCCCGGCCATGTGCATCGTATGTTTCTGGGCGCAAGCGGCCAGCATGAAAATTATACCCAGTACTATAATCCGTACTGGTAGTCGGGCCGCTTTATGAATGACTGAATGTGTCATGGCTCAACTCCTGTTAAAAATCCAGTGCCGTCTCGAGGAAGACGGTGCGCATCGGATAGGGATGGCTAACGTAAGCAAGCTTGTTAAACACGTTGTCTACGGCCAGACTCACGCGCACATTGTCATTGATACGGTAATTGGTCTTCAGATTGACCAGCGTATACTTATCCATGACCGCATAGGTTTGCCTGCCTATGTCCGAATTGTCCAGCTGCTGGAAGGCCTTGGTGGCATAACGGACCCCGCCGCCAAAATCCAGGTCATCTGTAATATGATAGGTCAGCACCAGATTGCCACGCCATTTTGGCAGCAGCGGGAAATCGTTGCCCTCGATTGCAGGATTCAGACTGTTACGGGTAATCTCGGAATCCATCCATGTCAGATTGAACTGCACGTCCAGCTTGCCGTTCAGTGTATTGTTCTGGCTGTAGATCATCTCTGCACCCTTGGTAGTGACCTCATCCACCGGCAGGAATGTAATGAGAGTAGCGTTGTTCACTATCACACTCTGGTTGAAGATCACATCATTGATGGTTTCATACAGAAAATTGACACGTACATACCCGTTGCCTTCGCCAATACTGCGTTCGATCATCAGGTTATGGTGCAGACCGTCTTCCGGCGCCAGACCCGCATCGGAGAGCGTGGTACCAGTGGTACTGCTCGCGTTGCCGAACAATTCCTCGACTATCGGGAAACGGTAGGCCTTTGCGATGGAATAACGATACAGCCATTCATTGCCGGGGGTAAACCCGATAGAGAATTTTGGCGAAAATCGATCAACCGAACGATCAGCATGGTCCTGCAGACTGACAGGATTGGCGGTGTAGTTATAGACGAAGCCATTGTTAGATTCCCAGAATTCCTGGCGGCCTCCAATGACTACATCCCACTGGTCGGTCACATCCCAACCAACCTGGGCAAACAGGGAGTTGATCATCGTCTCGCCACCGCTGGAATTGCGGATTGCCCCAAACACGCCAGCCCGGTAATCAGGTGTATCATAATCAGACAAGCTCATGCTGTAATTCGCGTACTGGTAACCAGTCACCAGTTCCAGATCGTTACGTCCTAATAGTTCATCCGTCTCCAGTTTGATGTCGGCGGTTTTCCAGCCAGTATTGTCAAAATCACGGATCCGGCCAGCCGGAGTAAAGGTCGGATCGTCCGGGTGTTGCAGTGAACTGCGGGTCTCATCCTGCATTATATCGTAATAACTCAGGTTCATCTCCAGCCACCATGCATCGGTCAGTGGGCCCTGTAATCTGCCCGCAAGCAGGATATTCTGGCGGTCGGACTCATCTTCGGTAAAAGTGCTGCGCACTACATTGAACCTGACCCCGTCAGGCGTGCTGAAATTGCCGTTCCAGACGGGCTGCCAGGTCGTGGTCGATACCAGATAATTGTTCACGGCATCGCGGTCCCGGACACGGTCTTCATAGGCGACATTGAACAGCGTAAACCAGTCGCCAAAATCATAACCGACCTTGACCTTGAACTGATCGGTATTGACTGCCTGTACGCCGGTATCTCCGTAATTAATAACTGAAGCATCTGTTGAGCTGAGTCCGGCAATGCCTCCGTTGACCACTTCCTCGGTACCTGTCGCAGTCTGCGCAGGCGCGAAGCGGAAATCCATAGGATGACTGTCATTCTCAAGATGGATCCATGAGGTATACAGGCTCAGATTACCGAATTTGTCTCCATAGGATCCAAACACCCTCCTGCCATTCAGTTTGTCCTTGAAACCGACATCCTCAAAGTTGTTCTGGAACATCGATCCTTCAAGGTGAAAACTTCTTTCAGTCGGGATCCGCGTTTCAAAATTGACCACACCACCCATCGCATTGCCACCGTACTCAGCCGAGAACGGACCATAGACCACTTCTATCGTGTTAATCTCATTTGCACCAACCAGTGCCCAGCGAGGCGAACCATTAAATGAGGTCCGCAAAAAGTAATGTAAGGGGACACCATCTGCATAGACGGACGTGCGTGCAGTCTGAAACATGCTGGCGGTACGCAGACCCATCGTGCCATTCGGGTCACCAATAAAACGCTGGCGGATAATCAGGCTCGGTTGAAACTTGAGCAGGTCTTCCGTTGTCATAGGATTGATACTGACCAGGTCTTCCTGGCCAAGCAATACGGTCGAACTGCTACGGTGTGACTGATCCACCGGTCTGCCCTGCCCAAACACCGTAATCTCCTCGATATTCTCATGGGCATGGACCAGCCCGGCATAGATACAGGTAATACTGACGACGGCTGTAAGCAGCAGTCTGTACAGATAAGGCTTGGTAAGATTCATTTTGATACTCTCCAATCATTTTAATGAAATACAACACTCGCAGGGAGGTGTACATTCAGTTCAGTTAACAGATTAACTGAAGATCAAACTGTTAAATGATCAGGGAGACAGGAGGAGCGCGGGGCTGTTGCGGTAGTTGACGGAATAAAGGAGAGGTTAAAGGTGCGCCGGCTATGGCAAACTGGTCCGGTCCCACCGGAAACAGATGATCGCCGGCATACGCAATTGTTTCGACAAAGGTAGAACTGGTCGACCACAGACCGCAGGTCGCGCCTTCCATTCCATTAGTTGCCTGGTCTTCAGTTGAACTGCTGTCGTGATGCGTGTGTATCGCATGCGGGTCATCGACAGTATCAGACAAGGCAGACCCGTTCAGGCCTTCGCAGAGGACAATCGCCAGACCGAACGGACCATCGCCGTTCGTTTCCAGCATGAACCCCGGCGCGATAAGCGCACGCAAACTGACTGTTATAGCCAGTAGCCACAACAACAGGCTGTTACGGTGCGCCGCTTTAATCAGGTTCATACAGTTTCAGTATTATGCAAATGTTAAAAAAATAACAACTTGTAAGTATTTGACATATAAGAATATCAATATTATTTTCACAATCTGATATTGTCCTCAGACAGCCTGCATTGCAGCAATATCTCTGCAAGCTGTACGATGGCAGTAATCAGGATAATACTTGTTGCAGACTACGTGCATAATTGAGACAAATTTTTTTAATTTATCTGTGGAACCTGTTCTGACTTTATATGACTACCCAATATGACTACCCAACCTGACTGGCAGTTCGCCCCGGCACAAGACAAGCCGAACACGAAGACCCGGCCTTTGGTCCGGGTCGGAATTATTCTCGCTATACTCAATATGCTCATCGTCATTGCCGTTCCAGTGGCAAGACTGTATCTGCAAGTGCCAGAGATTACTGCATACCAGATATTTGTTACCGCACTGCTGGCCGGTGTGGTGCTGGCCGCACTGGGCCTGCTGTTGATGATCATCACCGCGTTGACCCATAACCGGTTTGCAACCAAAGGCGGGCTGAAGTTGTTGTTGCCAGGTCTGGTGTCTGCCGTTGCGGTTATCGCGATGCTGGGGCCAGCTAACCTGCTCAGACCAATGATC
Source organism: Gammaproteobacteria bacterium (assembly GCA_038922895.1). GTDB lineage: Bacteria > Pseudomonadota > Gammaproteobacteria > Eutrophobiales > Eutrophobiaceae > Eutrophobius. The sequence continues at coordinate 1,944 of JBCKWF010000102.1, read as the reverse complement.
TATGACCTTACTACGGATACGCAGAACCCACCGCAGTTTGTCGAGGTCAAAAAATTGCGCTCGGCTGAACATAATTCCGTTGATTATGGCGGTGCCAAAATTGCCTCCCTGCAGCAGTCGGCCTATCCGGATCTGCAACCAATCCTGTCATCAATGAATACAGATGATGCACTGACCGAGGCGATCCAGGTGGCAAAGGATCTGCGATGGGAGTTTATCAATATCGATTATGCTAAAGGCATCGTCGAGGCCTATGACACCACTGAACCTTTTGGTTTAATCGATGATATTATCATCCGGGTGCAGCGTGAAGGTTCCGGCAGCCGTATCGATGTGCGTTCGGCGTCCCGGATCGGCCCGGGTGATCTCGGCAGGAATGCGGACAGGATCCGGCTGTTTATCAGGACGTATCGATCATAATGGCGCATAGATTATCTGTTTATACTTTAACGTTATTATTCTTGTTGCTGGTCAATGCGCTATCAACCAGCCTCATCGCCGCTCCAGGCGATGAGCTTGTCGTTACCGGTTCAATTGTAAACCTGCGTGAACGGCCTTCTACGGATGCAACGGTGTTACTGAAACTGGGGCAGGATCGCAGGGTGGTGGAGATCAAACGCGAAGCAGACTGGGTAGAAATCTTTACCAATCGCGACGATGTTATCACAGGCTGGGTACATAGCTCCCTGCTTGCACCACCGTCTGACCATAATATTGCTATTACCAATCATTCCGATCAATACACCCGGTTCATGCAAACATTCAACCATCTGAATGAATCCTGGCAACAGCAGAACGGCTATCTGCCTTTTATCAGCGTGGAAGAATTTACCAATCGCAGAATCAGAATCACCGCTTCGACAGAGTGGTTAAACACAGAGCAGACACATCGTGAACAGATGCTGTCACTCATCTTTGACCACTGGAGTAAGGCAGTTGGAAACGGAATGCCCATCGATATAGAAGTTGTCGACCAGAACGGTGAACGACATATGACTATGTTCAGGTGAGCGGTCTGGTGTAAATGAAGATTTACACATAGATAAACTACAGATGCTGGCAGTACCCACACCGATTGAGGCCGTCAAGCTGCAATCCTTCGGGGAACTGGGGATAGAACTTTATGTGAAGCGCGATGACCTGATCCATCCGCTCATCATTGGCAACAAGTTACGCAAGTCCTTTCCCCACTTTGAGCAGTGTCAGCAACTTGGACATACCTCAGTACTCACATTCGGCGGACGCTATTCCAACCATCTGCTGGCGATCGCGCAGGCCGGTCACGAGTTTGGTCTGGCGACAACAGGCGTTGTACGTGGAACAAATGTGCGTGGTCCCTCTGCTGTACTGGACGAATGTCGTCGCAAGGGTATGCGTATCATCACCGTTGAAACGGAAGACTATTATCCCCTGCAACTGCTCAGCAGCGTTGAACTGGTATCCAGGCTCGGGCTGGACTCCATTCCCTACCTGATACCGGAAGGGGGTACTTCTGCACTGGCCATCGAGGGCGTGGGGCAGATCATTGACGAGATCGCTGATCTCGGTTCCTATGCCTGGATCATTTGTGCGGTCGGTACAGGGGGGACCGCTGCCGGTCTGGCATGGGCACTCTCTCAACGGACTGAACTGCGACTGCCCAGGGTGCTCGGCCTCGCAACACTCAGTGGCTATACGAGTCTACCCGGGCAAGGCCAGTCTGCACTTCGGCTTAAGCTTGGTGCGACTACCGCCGGACAGGTCCTCGCCCGGCATCTGGAGTTTGACGGCAGTGCCCCTTGGGGACGCTATGGCAGGCCGCCTGAATCCGTTATGGTGAAACTGCGGGCACTGCAATATGCGGTACCCTTTCCACTGGATTACGTATATACGGGTAAGGCCCTGCTCCAACTTGAGCAGTTGGCCCTGAGCGGGCGCTTTGCTCGCGGATCCAGACTACTGTTC
>JBCKWF010000101.1:0-5894 GCA_038922895.1 Gammaproteobacteria bacterium | reverse complement strand
ATGAATAGATTTAAACGTTTAACTGTTATAGCTAGATCATTCGCTATAATTTCAGGCTTGTCTTCAGGCTATTATGTTCAAGCACAAGTCTTGGAAGAAATCGTGGTCACAGCGCAGCGCCGAACGCAATCGCTACAAGAAGTTCCTATATCTATTGAAACCATTTCCGGGGTGGATATCGTCAAACAGGGATATCGTGACTTGGATGCTGTTGCAAGTACCACTCCAGGGATATTAATAGACACCGGACAAAACGATACCATTGTAACAATCCGTGGCTTTGGAACAACCGGAAACGCCCTGACCCGTGAGCAGGCCGCCCCGATATTTCTTGACGGCGTACATTTACCCCGGGCATCGCAGGCCAAGTTGGCATTCCTCGACGTGGATCGGATTGAAATCCTGAAGGGGCCGCAACCGATCTACTTCGGTATGAATGCCTCGGCAGGTGCATTTAATATACAGAGTCGCATGCCAACTTCCGAGTGGGAGGCCAATTTCAACTCAGAGGTTGGACTCGATTTTAACAGGATGGTGATGGCGAGTGCTGGTGTGGGCGGTCCGATTACCGATACATTGGGAATTCGTGTGTCCGGTAAATATGAAAAGAGTGATGGGTTTCTCGAAGACCTCATTGATGGGAACAAGTTTCCTCATCAGGAAGACTCTGGTGCTCGCGCTATTTTGAGATGGACACCATCAGACCAGCTTACGGTTACGGGTAAAGTTGAGGCAGTCAGGATAGACGCAGGCAGTGCAGCCGGTCTGCTTTGCACAACCGGGGCCAGTACGTTGTGGACGGGTACTGCCGCAGGTCGACTTCCAAATCCAACCGGTAGCCCACGTTCCCTGTATCTAGACGCACCGTTAGGGACAAACTGGGCGGTAGCACATAAACCGTTACCTACAAGCGATGGTGATTGCTTTAAGTCCAGAGTTACACGCAGTAATGAAGGCCCGTATTACGACGTTCCTGATAATGTACACAGCAATGAAGGCAATATCGGTATGGTTGACCATAGGCGTGTTGCTGCGGCCTGGTTCCTGGACGAATCTGATCCTTATCACCATGGCAAACTTTGGGACGGCATACTTGGGGGTGAGAAGCTTGACTCCCTTACTTCCTATGTGGATTTGACCTACAGCCTCAGCAATGATATCGAGGTGTCATGGTTATCCGCCTTCAGCAAGTACGATCGCTTATCATCTGAAGAGAATTTTGATTCTCCCTTATATGAAAACAATCAGATTCGATCTGAGGACTATGATCAGTTAAGTTCGGAATTACGTTTTACCTCACCAGTTGGCGGTATGTTTGAATGGATGTTTGCCCTGTCTGTTCAGGATGCAACCTACGATATTGTCAATGGAAACGTACGATCCACCGTGCGTAGAGGTATGCGGATTAACCAGGTCTGGGAAGACCAGACCTGGAAAAACGCATTTGGCACAGTCACTTTCAACTTTCTGGATAACAAGGCGTCTGTCGACGTTGGCGCACGTTATTCCGTGCTTGATAAGATTACCTATACCGGAAATTATGGCAGACAGTATATATTTAATATTTTCCCAGCGAGTGTAAGTGGTCCGACCAGTGGACTTATTCAAGTAACAGATCCATCTGCACATAGTATCTATCTCCCTTATGATCCCGCAGCGGGGCTCTGGTACTACAGATGGCGTGCCCAGACCAATGTCCCGGTTGAATGGCGTGGAACGGAAGCTGGCTATCCCGTCGGATTAACAGCGCCAATTTATAACGCTGAGCCTGGCCCATATATGGGTGATTTTGGCGAGAAAGAATTTGATCCGCAGATTACCCTGCGTTACCGGCTGAGTGATAACCACTCGCTGTTTTTCCGCTGGGCAGAGGCCTCAAAGGCTGGCGGGTTTGATACAGGACAGACCTCAGCACCTGCAAGCTTTGAAGATTATGCATTCCAGTCCGAGTATGCAGAGACGTATGAAGTCGGTGCCAAGGGTACCCTGTGGGACGGGCGTGCACGCTATGGTCTGTCCATATTCGAGTTGACCTTTACCAATTTGCAGGTATCCAGCGCGACCGGGAATATAGAAGACCCGTTTGTCAATATCAATGCCGGTGAACAACGTAACCGTGGTATCGAGTTAACGACCCAGTTTGCTGTATCCGAGCAGATGAATGTATCACTGACAGGGGCGCTGATGGATGGTGCAATGCTGGTGTTTCCTAATGCGGGTTGTACAACGGCGGAAAGGTTTACGCCCGGATCAGGCTGTGAGTTCCCGCCTGGAGTGCCCAATGGTGTTATAGATCGCAGTGGTCAGCAGTCCCCGTTTACACCGGACTGGAACCTAATGGCAGATCTGGACTACTGGATGCCTGTATTGGACGGTTATACTATAGATTTTTCGGCCCGAGGGTTTATCTCTGATGGCTATTTTATGGACAATGCGGGCTTTTCAAAGGTAACCGAGTACGATACCCATGGAGATTTGAGTCTGTCTCTGGGGCTGGGGCCACAGGATGATACGTGGCGTGTATCAGTATATGGCCGCAATCTGCTTGAACCCAGAACGACGTACCATGATGAATTGAATATATTTGATCAAGGTTTTATAGGGGAGACTGTCGGGAGATCGAATTTTACTTCTTATGGAGTGAAGTTTGAATACAACTACAGATAATAAATAGCTGTACAAAAGCTCATCTGGGCCGATATAAAAATATCGGCCCAGATGATTAGTCAAGATGCTTCATAAAAGGAGTATATGTTATGGGTGCAGCTAAACACATATTTAGACCGCTTATCAAGATAACCCTGTTATCCATCCTGATTGCAGGCTGCTCTGACAGTACTCCTCCACAAGTGGAAGCAACCTCTACTCAGCAATCTGCCAGTGTGACACAACAGCCAGCTGGTTTGACCTCGCAGTCTAAATCTACTGATGTAGCAGATCTGGTCATTCAGGGAGGTCAACTGCTTGATATGGTTTCAGACCAACCGGTCCCGGTCCCGGTTAAAGGACTGGTCATTATAGATGGCAAGATTAATAAAATTATTACAGCTGATTCAAGTGAGCCGTTGCCTGCAGCCAATAAAACAATTGATGCTTCTTCTCTATACATCTTTCCCGGCTTGATTGATTCACATGTTCATTTTCATCCATGGACGCATGATGCCGCTGACTGGCGGCGAGGCAATCTACACTATGGTGTAACAACAATAGTTGATACCGGCCCTTCCGGTGCAGCTGACCATTGCACCGGGAATCTGGATGAATGTCAGAAGCCCGAACCAAATGAGTGGATAGTTGAATTCAAGGAGTTTCTGAACAATTCCCCAGAGTCAAATGGACCGACGCTTTATATTACGGGCATCAAGCTTGACCAGGCTGATTCCGAATACCAGTTCTCTTCACACAGGTTCCAGTCACTGGATGAAATTCCGGCATATATAGATTACCTGGCAAGTCTCGGCGTTGATGCTATAAAGGCCGAAAAGGGACTTTCAGTAGAATATAGAAGGAAAATAATTGAAGAGGCCGAGAGGCATGGCTTGATGGTAGTAGGACATTCAAAAGATGCGCGGGAATCGATTTCTGTCGGCATGAAATTTATCGAGCATATGTGGCCTATTTCGCATTCGCTGGCTGATGATGGTGCTCCGGAGGATTTTGATTCGCCGGGTCAGGATTATCTGATGAATCTGGACAAGGCTCCCGATCTGATCAAACTGATGGTAGAGAATGGTGTCTATCTGAATCCTACAATGGTAGGTCGTTATGGTGACCTGTCTGAACGGGCCGCCAGTTTTACAACAGAAGATGAGGCATTACTTAAATTCGGCCAAGTTTACAGTCTCGGTCTAGGTAATCCTGGCAGATTACACGAGAGAGTTCTGGCGGACTACAAATTATCTGAGGATATTGATGCAAAAGAGCTTCAAAAGCTTCGTGACGGATACACAAAAGTCCAGTCTTTCCTCAGGCAATTCAGTGAGGCTGGCGGACTGGTGATTGCGGCAACAGACAATACCCTTACAAAATTGCCCGGTATTACCATGCACCGGGAGATGCAGTTACTGGTCGATGCAGGTGTTTCGCCCGGCCGGGTCTTGCTGGGGGCGACGCGCTTTCCCGCCGAAATGTTGCGTAAGGATGAATTGATTGGGACAATTGAAGAGGGTAAGCAGGCGGATATTCTGATATTAAGGTCAAACCCGGTTGAAAATATTGCTAATAGCAAGGATATTCAGTACGTCATCCGTAAAGGCAAAACGGTAAGATCTCCTGATAATTGTTCGGTAATCATCCCGCCTGTCTCACTAACCTGTATGTAGATTTGGCGGTATGATCGAAATATTGTGTTTAAGGGGAAATAAACACCGGATTTGAATTAACTCATCCTGGGAGGAAAAATCATGATAAGACAAAACATCTTGCAGTTTTATGCGGCCACAGCATTGTCTGTATTTTCGACTGGCGCAATTCACGCCCAAGCGCCAATGGATCAGCCAATTACCGAGGATATGTTGTTGAATCCTGACCCGGCTGACTGGTTGATGTTCAGCCGTACCTACGACAATCAGCGCTTTAGCCCGCTCAACCAGATCAATCGTCAGAATGTGGGACAGCTTGAGATGGCATGGACGCGGGGGATGGAGCTTGGTACGCAAGAATTAATTCCTCTGGTCTATCAAGGGGTAATGTATATAGCGGAACCCGGCGCGGTTATACAAGCGCTGGATGCCACCAACGGTGATCTGATATGGGAGTATCGTCGTCCTTTGCCCGATGATATTACGGATTATATTCCTCCCAATCTGATTGGGAGGGCACGTACTTTGGGCATATATAAAGATAAGCTTTTTTACGCATCACCCGATGGCTATTTGATAGCTTTGGGTACCGACAGTGGGGAATTACACTGGGAGGCTAAGGCATCCGATTACAAAGACGGTACACAGCATACCACAGGCCCGATGGTAGCTGGGGGCAAGGTAATGACTGGCCGAAATTGTCCTGAAGGCCCAGACCTTAGGGAAACCTGCTTCATAGTGGCCCACGATGCGGATACGGGCCAAGAAGTATGGCGGTTTAATACGGCTGCTGGAGATAATGAGCCCGGGGGTGACACCTGGGGCGGCCAGCCAGAGGGTAGTCGAGGCTGTTCTCCATGGGGACTTCCCAGTGCTTATGATCCAGTGCGAAACCTGGTTTATTGGGGGGTGGCTAATCCGAATCCTCACACACGTTACAAGCGTCACGATGGCAAGCCCTTTGCGGTGCCGCTGACAACCCCATCTGAACTTTACTGTAATTCAACTCTGGCCCTGGACGTGGACACGGGCAAGCTGGTTTGGTACTACCAGCATTTGGCTGGAGATGATTGGGATTCTGACTGGACCCAGGAGCGAGTACTGTTCACTTCCGCGTTCGATCCCGACCCCAAGGCGGTGAAATGGATCAATCCGAACATCAAGCGGGGTGAGCAGCGGGACATGGTGGCCACGGTTGGAGAAGGTGGCGGATTGTGGGTGCTTGACCGTGGTACTGGAGAATTTCTCTGGGGCATGCCTTTCCCGTATGATACGCCCCTGTTTATGATTTCTGATGTCGATGTTGCTACCGGGAAGACCTCCATAAGTCGCGATAAGGTATTGACCAAGGACAAGGAGGAACATACCCTCTGCTATAATAATACCAAGGGTTATTTCCCAATGGCCTACCATCCTGGCGAGAACGCGCTTTATATTCCTTATCATGATACTTGTTTCAAACGAATCGGTGCGCTGGGAACTGAGGATGGACATCGAAGAGAGCCGTTTGCGCGCCCGGGTTCAGACCCAAATGCCTTGACAGGTATTGCCAAGGTGAATATGAAAACCGGTCAGATCGAGCGTTTCCATACA
>JBCKWF010000100.1:0-5927 GCA_038922895.1 Gammaproteobacteria bacterium | reverse complement strand
AGAAACTCTGGGTTTGCTTATAAGACGAAGTTTTCTTTAATTAAGCTGTTGTCGAATAATGGTCTTAAAATCTGAAACTGTTAATGCCTCAGTCAAGGTAGTTTCATCAGAACCTGCATCAGCAGCAGGGGCATCTGACGTTACCAGGGCTGATACTGTGGGGGTTTGTTCAATCTCACTCACGGGCTCTTGATCTTGCGTTGTTATTCTTGCAGTCCCGGAATTATCCATTTCAATCAGATAATGACCTTGTGACCAGCCCAACAGTGGATTTTCCAGGTTTTGGGACAGGCTTTCAACAAAGTAAATACCGTGTTCATTAAGCTCAGGAATTTTCAGGTCTGATACATTTAGTGTCAGGTCACCGACAGTACCACCAAGAAATCGCAGGGTTAAAGTACCACCAATGGCCGGGCCTTTAATCTTCTCAATTACATCAAAACTGACCTGTGTCCAGATGTTTCCTGTATCTGGTTCTTGTATGGCAGAGATACTGGTCACCTGCCCTTCAAAGATCAGTTCTGCATTCATGCATAATTCAGGAAAGGATACCTCTATAATGCTTGAGGCATAAACAGCTGGCGTAATGAATAAAATAGAACAAATTATGAATTTTGAGACAGGTCTGTCGCACCATTTTATCAGGGGTGCTGGCAAGGCTGGAATGGTTTTACATGCCGATCGAATATAATTTACATAACTGCCTTTTTGTAAAGTAAGCATTATTCATCCCCTTTACCCGTTATCTTCAATAAACAGCGACATCCCCCCATCTTGAGTAGCAGTTGGGTTTAGAGTCAGGTTGCTACTGTAGCCGATTTCCTGGCCAGTTGTCTGGCATATGCGGCAAGTGTCAGTCCACCCAATGCTTGCTTCGGTCTCTCCTCGTTGTATTCACACCGCCAGGCTTCAATGATGGTCTGGGCATGCGCGAGGTTCAGGAACCAGTGTTCATTCAGGCATTCGTCGCGCTACTCAAATAGGGGGTGACGTCGACCCCTTTATTTTACGCTGTATCTCAGAACAAAGTAGTGCCATTGGGGTTAGCCTCGATTAACGATTATACCGGTGATCGCAGCTTGGGCAGCTTGCCGCCGCTTCGGTTGTCCAGTAGACGTGGGTGACTGTCAGGGAGTTGTTCACGTTATACCGCTCGTAAGTTGAACTGCGACCGTTAGCGGACTGGCTTATGAGTTGTCCCCAGCTATTCTGGTCATCGGTCACATCTACTCCTGATCCCGCTGAAGTTGTAACTGCGGCGACCGTGGTCGTGGTATCGGTGATATGCGCGTAGATAATATTCAGCTGGTCGAAGTCGTGCGCGTTCGGCCGGGTGCTAGCCGTGCTAGTGGCGTTTGCGCCTGTGTTCGAGAAGTAGTCCATGCAGGTATTCTGCGAGCTGCCGTCGGTGGACGTGTGGCTGAGTCCGAAGGTGTGAGCAATCTCCTGGCACATCACGTGTAGCCTTTCGTTGGGATTGTTGTACGTGGCCGTGTTGAAGTACGTGTCGTTCACCTTGGCCGAGCCTTGGGTAATATGCACACCGCCAGTGATGTAGATGGAAGCCATACCGAGCCAGCCATTTCTACCATAAGTCTTGTTGCAGACCTGCGTGGTTCCAGCGACCATCGAACAATTTTTGTTGGACTGGCCGGCGACAATTGCGGTCAGCAGCGGGCTTGAAGTGGCACCGAACAAAGTCGGGCTGTTCCAGTCGCTCGACGTTGCCGCGAGATGGCCCTTCCAGTCAGGAGTTGTCAGGTTATCGCCCAGCTTCAAAGTGACCGGGTTAGTCGTGCGCGCCCAATGATAGGGGCCCCAGGAGTGAGTCGCATAAGTAACAGCAGGGAGTGCGGCAAAAGCCAGCCCAAGAAAAAGTACTGTAAGTGAACGTTGCAGGGGATTAAGGAAAATCATAATAGGGCTCCTAAATTTAAGATTACTAAAATGGCATTTATGCCGAATGTTTAACTCGCGAAACCAGCTACGAAAACCCGCGAATTTTATTGGCAAAAGTTGCCTGATCTTGCACTCTATAGCCGACTTGACTACAACTTTACTAACTTCGAACAAGTATGAACCCTGAATTTTGCGGCGTCAAACTAAAGCCTCTTCCAATATGAAATGCGGCTGTTGGCGCCGGTTGAAAACTGACCATCTGTGCCGGTTGTAAATTGACCAGGCGTTATAGCGGTGTAGCGGCCCAGGATGCTCTTACAGCAGTGCTAACAGTAGTGCAGGGTATTCCCCCGTCAGCATCCTTATGGGATAACACGGTGTAGCTGCTCAGGATGCTCCTGCTTAGAAATTAAGCAGGATACGTGGATTACCTGGTCAAAATTCAACCGGTACAAATGGGCTTATCTGGTCATTTTTAGACCGGCGTCAACAGCTTGAACAACCGATCTATCAACCGCTGGCCTTGTCCAGTGCTGGCCGGCGCTGAGCCTGCTCCGCAATGTGCGCGACTTATTCTGCGCCGGGATCGATCATGCGCAGCGTGTCGCGGTAACTGGCAATGAAATCGCCTCCCAGCGACACCGCTGTGCGTGCATGTTGCAGGGCCTGATCGTCGCGGCCCAGCGCATGCAGCACCATGGCCAGATTGTTGTGGGCCGGGGCATAGTCCGGCGCGAGTGAGACGAGTGTCGTGAAAGGCACTACGGCCTCTTCCAGCGCCTTGTCGGCATACAGTAGATTGCCGTAGCCCATCAGCAGATTCGGGTCGTTGGACCATTGTTGCAGACCAACGGCATAAGCGGGACGCAGCGCGGCCGGCGCGACACTCTGGGTCAAAGCGGCCAGTGCGCTGAAATACGGGCCAGGCGCTGCTACCGCTGGCATCTCACCAGGCAGAAGGGCCAGGACGCCCCAATACTGCGCCCGTGCCCAAGTGCGCTCGAATGTCGCAAGGCTCATCTCATAGTTCTCGTACACTCCCGAGTTGAGAATCACCGTATTGCGTGCAATGTCGAAGCCCTTCACCACCGCAAAATGCCAGCGCGGATACCAGCTCAGCGCCAGATTCTGCAAGACCAGCACGGGGCGACCTTCCGCCACTTCCGTCAGTAGTGCTTTCAGGGTGGGTTCGATGGTGTAGGCGAGACGACCATGGTTGCGCGTGGCAGCCAGCATCTCCACTTGAAAGGAGCCCTCGCGTTCGGGCACATAGACCAGGGGGACGAGCTGATCAGGCGTCACCTCCACGCCGCTGGTATTCAGCAGCGTGGCGAGTGCGGCTGGGCCGCACTGGTAAAGTGATTGCGCAAAAAACGGCACCTGGCTCAAGAGCACAGGTGCCTGAAAAACGTGAGGTATCTGCTGCCGCAGTGTGGAAGACTGCGGCGCAGATGCGCAGGCATTCATGAGTACGGTGAGCGCCAGCGCCAGTATCAGCTTGCCACACGTTACCGGGCGCATCACCGCGCTCAGATATTTGGGAATACGTCGGTTGCGCCGAGCAGTTCCAGAAGGATGAAGATCAGGATGACGGTGAGTACAACACCCGCTGCACCGCTGCCGGCAGGCAGATTGTCAAGTTGGTTCTGGGTCTGCAGCAGCTCGCTCTGTGTCAGGCTGTTGATGCGGGCATCCAGATCAGCAGGGCTGACACCATAGCCCAGCAGTGAGGCACGGACATCGTCACGGGCCATCAGCACGCGGACATCCTCACGCTGCATCTGCAGGTCGGCCTGCAGTGCCAGCATGGGGGTATCGACAATGTCGGCCATGACTGGCGCCTGAATGCCAACAGTAGTGAAAGCGAGAACAGTGGCGCAAACGGCGAGTTTTCTTGTAATTCTTGAAATATTCATAAGGGCACCTCCGGAAATAACCAAATTCCATTATAATGCCATTACGTTTCTATAGAAAGAGAAAGCTGATGCCACAACCGGGGGTTTTTGATCTTGACGACCGTTTCAGCAAGTTGAATGAACGGGACAACCTGTTGCAACTTGACGAGTTGGTGGATTGGGAACTGTTTCGGCCGGTGTTGCAGAAGGCCCGTGACACCCCCCGTAAAAGGGTTCTGTCGCGTTAATTAAAAAAATAGAGATTTTGGACGAACCTATCCGCCGATTCCAGAACCGGGCGAACTTATGTTACCAAGGCATAAAATTGATCGGCAAAAGACCTCTCGCCGCAGCCTTCCATCAGCAGTTGACCTTGGCGGGACATGTGCATGAGTTCGATGCCAGCGATGACGCTGTTGGCAGATTGGAATGCTTTAAATCCAGGCATAGGTCTGGTGACTCGTTTGATTGCACGCTGGTCTGGCTCGACGCTGTGGTTGAGATAGTTGACCTGACCAACCACGCTGCGGGGTTTCCTGTCGATATTGTCCTCATCGATGGCCGCTTGGTTGGCTCCCTGGGTGACCTTGTCAGCAACAGCGTTGGGTTCCATCGCTTTATCAAAGCAACGCATGGCTGCTGCATGGTCGCGCTGGGCCGTCAATAAGAAGTCGGGCCGTCTGGCCTGCTTTAGCAACGGCGCGCTACTTGGTATTTCCAGGTACCTTTGAGCCTGCTGTCAGTCGCGTCCATGCGCCAACCTTTACCGAGCGGGCGTTTATGCCTGCGGAAAACCTTTTCAAGTAACGGCAGCCATCGGGACGCCCAGAGGTTGCTCGAAGCATGATCGACAAACGCACCCACTACCTGCAGCGTCTCAGCCTTGCGAATACGCTGCCCCTGGTGTGTCGCGAAAACGAAAAATGCTTAATGCGACAGAACCGGATTTGTAGGGATAAAGGGCACGAACACAAGCCCTTTACGCCTACCTACATATGGGAAGGTTGGCTAATTTACTCTAAATGCACCGTCTACCAGATGCCCCTAATTTGTGTTTCTGGGTGACTTTCAGGACAGGACAGGGAAGTATGCCTGGGACACCACCAGATGCGCTACGCTTGCGGGAGTGTCCCTGGCCAGGGGGTAATCAGGATGCGCTAAAACGGTCCGGGTATCGGAACTAAGGTGTCTTACCGGGCCATGTTGTGGACTCAGTCTTGCTACCTAACCACTTACATTGCTCGCATAGAGGGTGCCCGCCGGTACCGGTACGCCGGTTCTCTTTTTCGATATTGTTGCCGATATTACACTTACTATTGTTGTGATGAACTGTCTGTTTAAGTGTAAGTGAATGCCACGCTGGTTTTATTGCCATAACTCCCCCTTTAGGATTAATACTACATTGATAGGTGGAAATCGTGAATAACGTAGACAAAAGTGCGGTATTACTATATCGCACTTAAGCACCCCGCCAGACCCCTGTGGGGCAGGATGGGGTGCTTTCTTACCCCATAAAACCCTTAATTTGTGTTTCTGGGTGACTTTCAGGGCATGGCAGGGGTTAGGCGAATGCCTGGGACACCATCAGATGCGCTACGCTTGCGGGAATGTCCCTGGCCAGGGTAATTAGGGGTTATTTAGGGTGTGAAATGTTTACAGTGAGACAAATTGTCTTCTACACTGTTATTTGAAGAAGGGCGCGAGTGACCGGATTCGGACCGGCCTCGATAGGTAGTTTTTTCAATCAATTAAAGGGGAACAAAATGAGAGCATTTCAACTTACCGCGGTATCCACCGCGTTTGCATTGGCCTCGCTTCTTGCACCAGCAGCATGGGCACAAAGCCCTGCTGACCACATGATGGTTGTGCCCGAGGATCTTCAATGGGTTGATAGTCCAAGGGTGCCGGGCGTGAAAACCGTTATGATCGAAGGTTCATTGGACGCAGCGGGGCCATTTACCTACCGCAACAAGTACCCAGCCGACTTTAAACTCCCCGCCCACTCACATCCGGGCCTTGAGCATGTCACGGTGATTTCCGGCACCCTCAACAGGGGCGTCGGAGACAAACTTGATACGTCAAAAACCACGCCCTTATCAGCGGGTAGCTTCTACATCACGCAGCCCAACATCA
>JBCKWF010000099.1:0-5982 GCA_038922895.1 Gammaproteobacteria bacterium | reverse complement strand
ACATCAGGTCCTGATCATATCCAATCGAGCTTGCAGTCTCTTCCGGAACATTGGCTGCGATTGCAACCAGGCAGACCACGACAATAAATGCAAGATGCTGGTGTGCAATTAATCCCGCTATAACAAACACACCCATGGCAACCAGTATAATATTCGCATCAATCCCAACACGCGCGAGGAATCCATCTGACATATTCGCGCCAAGGCAGAGGAGCAGTACCATAAAGACCAGAATAAGTTTTTTCATATTGAATTATTATTGTATACGCAAGTATAGTGTTCGACCTCAGGAAATGGTTCATAAAAATGATGTAATAATTTACGCCATTACTGATATTGAGCAGAATTCCTGAAGCCGACAGTATGATCTTCAAGTGTACGCCAGTTCACAAGGAGTATATAGCGCCTATCCTTTTCAATGCTTTTTTGCAGCTGATGAGACATATAACCCTCCATACCTGTAAGGATTGCTTGTGCCTTGGCAAAGGCTGTTTCGAAATCTGGCCCAAGATCCGGCTTAATTTCCAATATGGCGACTTCAAGTATCATTGATTACCTCTAAAAATAAATCTGTCATCTTTCCCAGGAGATCAGCTGACTGATTACTTGATCATCTACACCTGTGGTTCCAGTGCCAATTCAAAGCATTGCAAACCAGCGTCGTGATTCCAGAAATCTTCTATCGTACCTTGTTTAGAAGCTATGGAGAATTCTGCACATAGCCGGTAAGAATGGCTGCCGCCAGGTTCAAATCTGTAAGAAGCACCGGTCTCAGGATCGGTTGGCAAACTTCGCATACGCTGGCCATCAACAAGCGCTGGTAGATTAGCAGGCAACTGGCTATTTTTTTCCCAATGCGTGGTAATGGCCTGGGAAATCCGGATCAAATCCTGCACCCGCCGTTCATCAATTCGCAGTCGGCGTTGTTCAGCTGGTGATCCTGAGAAATAAAGGCCGGCCAAAATAGCTACCACCACTGCGATGGAGGAAAATACAGCCGCGGACCGCGTTATGCTCACTTCGCTAAAACCTCATCGTCCTTGCGCATGGTCCAAAGATAGTAGGCGAACACAACTGCAGAAATGACCCCGACAATTAACGCCTTCAGGATAAACCGCACTGTCAACTCGCCAGACAGCAGGCTATTCAGCAGATAAATAAGATCGCCGACAATTATAGATGCAGCAACTGCCAGCGTCAGGTAGGTGAGCCATTTCCGGATAGCAGAGGTCCGTTGAGTCGGGTTTTCGTGGATCGACCTGATAATTCTTGAAGACACAAACAGAAAGACCGGAAAAGATACTAACAAGGCGGATGTAGAAAATCGAATTCTTGCACCCGTATAGTCCCCGTATTCCAGAATGGCCGGATCTGGAAATGCCAGGTTCACGAACTGAAATAGCAGACTGCCAAGGTTATATGTAGAAAGGTATAGCATGCCGAACATGACCAGATACAGAAAGGCATCGCGTGCTGATAAATACACCTTTGGTGTGGGCACAGGAACAGGAAAATCAACAGTTGAAAATTCGCCTAGTGTACTGGCAATCTGATCTCTGGACCAACCAGCTTCAATCAATACTTTTTCTGTGTCAGCTCTTGACGCGCCCGCGAGTAACGGCTCTTTTACAAATGCTGATAACGTAGCATCAGTCATATCAGTATCCTGAACTGTCTACTTTCAATAGTCGCATAACTGTATTTTGAGTGGCAGAATGTCGCGTATGAATATAGAGACGTGTGAACAGGTGAACATTGTAACCCCCTGTAATCAAGGTTTAATCCTATGAAATGAGTAATAGTCTCACAATATTAAGAGTGTCCAGTTCGCGCATGGAAACAGTTAGTTAAGATCCACAAAGACCTGTTTCAGACGTTTTCCAGGTTCTCCGTTCGAAAACTTGTTCCGGACGTTTTCCCGGTCTCCGTTCCCGACTCGACTCT
This sequence comes from Gammaproteobacteria bacterium, assembly GCA_038922895.1. Classification (GTDB taxonomy): domain Bacteria; phylum Pseudomonadota; class Gammaproteobacteria; order Eutrophobiales; family Eutrophobiaceae; genus Eutrophobius. The sequence goes on along the minus strand of JBCKWF010000099.1, from coordinate 4,038 downwards.
ACCGATTCCATCCCTAGAATCGAACCATCTCCATCCATGCAGGCATGACTTCGCTCGAGATGACAGACGTGGCCTGCATGCATAAGCACAATCCATCTGGATTAGACGTCCGTTGTGTTCTATTCTGAGACTATGATTACTACCCGGCCCGATGCAATCATTGGCGGTATACGCATCCCGTTCGCGCGCAGCAATACTGCTTATCTATCCTGAGCAGATGAAACTTTATGCTATCAGTCAAGAAAATATCCGACGTAGCGGTAGTGGTTTTCGGCACAATCAGCTTGTTGTACACAACCGTCCATGCACAGAACAAAAAAGACATGCAAGATCCTAAAATCATTATTGCCCACCGCGGTGCATCAGGTTACCTGCCTGAACATACACTGCTGGCCAAAATACTCGCGCATGCAATGGGTGCGGATTATATCGAGCAGGACGTGGTACTCAGCCGCGACGGCATCCCCGTAGTATTACATGACATTTATCTTGACGCAGTATCGAATGTCGCAACAGTATTTCTATCCCGTGCCCGCGCAGACGGAAAATTCTATGTAATCGATTTTGATGTGGCCGAACTGAAGTCATTGCAGCTGCATGAAAGAATTGATGTTCAGACCGGCAAGGTCCGGTTTGCAGGACGACCTTCCAGCAGGCCTGACCACCTGCAGATTGCGACACTGGCCGATGAAATTGAAGTAATTCAGGGGCTGAACAAAAGCAGTAACAAGAATACTGGTCTGTATGTCGAGATCAAATCACCGGCATGGCATCAACTACAGGGCAAGGATACCAGTCCTGTAATACTGGCGACACTGGCACATTACGGCTATACAAAACGGACTGACAATATCTTTGTCCAGTGTTTCGACCCGGCCGAACTGAAGCGCATCCGCGCTGAACTCGGCAGTGACCTGAAACTGGTACAGCTGATCGGTGAGAACGACTGGAACGAGGCCGATACCGATTATGACCTGATGCGGACCGCTGAGGGAATAAGCCAGATCGCACTCTATGCGGATGGTATCGGCCCTGCTATCGATCATATTATTAATGTGAATAATGCCGATGCAATCAGTTTTACCAATCTGGTGGACGAGGCGCATAAATATGGCTTGTTGGTACACCCGTATACCGTGCGCAAGGATGCCTTGCCTGGTTATGTGTCCAGTTTCGATGAATTGATGGAATTATTGTTTGTACGCGCCGGTGTGGATGGTGTGTTTACCGACTTTCCTGATCTTGCAGTGCAGTTCAGGGACAGAGGTAAAGGGTGAGGAGTGAGCTACTGCAAAGTTATCATCGTGGGGTTACACTGTCAGTCGTCATTCCCTAAGTTCACGAAACAAGTGCAACACCCTGCTAAGGTGTTGCCATGGAAACAAAATACCAGCATCTCACGGTAGAGGAACGCATAGAGCTCTCCCGTTTACATAAACAAGGCCAGTCACTCAGGGACATTGCCAAAGTCCTTGGACGTTCTCCCAGTACCCTGAGTCGGGAGCTGAAACGTAACAGCACCCCTACCAAGGTCTGGCCAAGGGGCTATGAACCTGCCCATGCACTTGCCGAGCGACGACGGCACTGGGATAACCGTTACAAACTTACCCGTGACCCGATGTTACAACGCTATGTCCACGACCACCTGCAGCAAGGCTTGTCTCCGGAACAAATCGCAGGCTCTCTCGCCCTCCATCAAGGTCACTGTGTTATCTCACATGAAGCGATATACCGATTCATCTACCATCGCTCGGCACAGAAAGACTACTGGCATCGACTCCTGCCACGCCGTAAATCTCGCCGAGGTAAACTCGGGCAACGCGGCGGCAGCCCCATCAACCACATGCAACAGCGCGTCTCCATTCATGACCGGTCCGCCGATGTTCTCGACCGGTCGATTCCCGGGCATTGGGAAGGCGACCTCATGCTGTTTCAACGTTATGGCCAGGCCATCCTCTTTACGCATGAGCGGACGTCCCGGTTACTGCTTGCCACCCAACAACCCAATAAGGCGGCGGCTCCCGTTATCCGACAACTGTTACGACAGTTTCAATCACTGCCTGACACCCTGGGCCGTTCCATTACCTTCGATAACGGTACCGAATTCGCCTACCATTATCAGATCAACCACCAGCTGGGTATCCCGACTTACTTCTGTGACCCTCATTCCCCCTGGCAAAAAGGCGGTATCGAAAATGCCATCGGGCGGATGCGGCGTGTCTTGCCTCGTAAAACGGACCTTGCGACGATCACCCCTTCACACCTCGACAAATTAATTGCTCGCTATAACCATACCCCGCGAAAATGTCTTGGGTTCCGCACCCCCGCTGAGGTATTCTGCCAGCATCTTAAACCGTTGCACTTCAAACGTGAATTCACCTTCCCGCCTGCGCGGGAATGACAGCTGAGAGTCAATGTGCAAATCCTTTTCTTCTCCTTACCCTTATACCTCACTCTTCTCATACCACGCCAGTTTCTCGCGTAATCTGACCACCTCGCCGATGATCAACATTGACGGCGGCTCGATTACTTCTGTCTCGACGATACCGGGCAAGGACTTCAGTGTGCCGGTAAAGGTCCGTTGATTACTGGTTGTGCCCTGCTGGATGATCGCCACCGGCGTGTCTCTATTCATACCATGCTTTATCAATTCATTGCATAATACCTGTGCCGTGCCGATACCCATATATACGGCGATGGTCTGGCCGGGCTGCACCAGTGCATCCCAGTTCAGATTCAGTTTGCCCTCTTTCAGGTGGCCGGTTATAAAGACACAGGAATGGGCATAATCGCGGTGGGTCAGCGGGATACCAGCATAGGCGGCACAGCCGGCAGCGGCAGTAATGCCGGGGACGACCTGGAATGGTATTCCCTGCTCAGCCAGTGATTCGATCTCCTCTCCACCCCTGCCAAAGATAAACGGATCACCACCCTTCAGCCGCAATACACGTTTACCTTCCTTTGCCAATTTGACCAGCAAGGCATTGATATCTTCCTGCGGCAAGGCATGCTGGTCACGTTGCTTGCCAACATAGATCCGATCGGCATCCTTACGCACCAATTCGACGATGGCGGGTGCCACCAGGCGATCATAAAGCACCACATCGGCCTGTTGCATCAAGCGTAGCGCCCGAAAGGTCAGCAGATCCGGATCACCGGGACCACCTCCGACCAGATAGACCTCACCGTTGTCCGGTATGTCTGCTCCGGGCTTATCGAGTCGTTTTTCGACAGCGGCCAGTGCCGCCTTGTCCTGTCCGCTATAGAGCATTTCTGCAACCGGGCCGTGCAATACATCTTCCCAGAACCGGCGGCGCTTGCGCATATCGGGAATCTGTTCCCGGATCCTGGTCCGGACCGATTTCATTAAAGTTGCCAGCCGGCCAAATGAGAACGGGATCATCGTCTCCAGGCGGGCGCGTAATAACCTGGCCAGCACGGGTGAAGCACCGCCAGTGGAGATGGCAATCTGTACCGGGTCACGATCAATTACTGATGGCATGATAAAGGTACACAACGAAGGGTTGTCTACCACATTGACCGGTAAATTCCGCCGGCGGGCCTGTTCGGATATGCGGTGGTTCAACTCTTTATCATTGGTTGCCGCGATGACCAGAATGCAATCATCCAGCAATAATTCATGATATTCTTGGCCGACAAGGTCTATCCTGTCCTCGCTGACCATCGTCCCGATTTCGTCGCAGACTGAACGTGCAACCAATTTGACCCTGGCATTCGCCTTTAATAACAGACGGACCTTACGCAGGGCAACCTCACCGCCTCCAACGACCAGGCAATTCCTGTTTTCTATGTTCAAAAATACGGGAAGAAAGCGCATTGCGTTATTTTACAGGATATCCAGGCACAAATAGTGTTTATCCATACATGGCAGAAATATTCTGTCATTTCGAAGGAGCCCCTTCGACTACGCTCAGGGCAAGCTCTTCGGCTTCGCTCAGGGCAGGCCCCGCGACTGGGAAATCTTGCAGTTATGGAATAGTAAGAGCCCTCGAAAACTTGTTCCAGACGTTTTCTACC